>NZ_FUZD01000022.1:0-73152 GCF_900168135.1 Arthrobacter sp. 49Tsu3.1M3 | reverse complement strand
TGGCCGCGATCGCCGCGGTGGACATGGCGCTGTGGGACATCAAGGGCAAGCTCGCCGGGATGCCGGTCTACCAGCTCCTGGGCGGGGCGTCCCGGAACGGGCTGCGCGCCTACGGCCACGCCTCCGGCGCGGACCTGCCCTCGCTCTTCGACTCGGTCCGCGAACACCTCGAGCTCGGCTACAAGTCGATCCGGATCCAGACCGCGGTGCCCGGGATCAAGGCCGTCTACGGCGTCGCGGCCCAGGCCCAGGCCTCCGGGGAACGCTATGACTACGAACCGGCCGGGCGCGGGGCGTTCCCGCAGGAAGAGGACTGGGACACCCGCGCCTACCTCCGCCACCTGCCGACCGTGTTCGAGGCCGTGCGCAACGAGTTCGGCCCGGACATCCCGCTGCTGCATGACGGGCACCACCGGATGACCCCGATCCAGGCCGCGAAGCTGGGCAAGGCGCTGGAACCCTACGACCTGTTCTGGCTCGAGGACTGCACCCCGGCCGAAAACCAGGAAGCCCTCCGCCTGGTCCGGGCGCACACCACCACCCCGCTGGCGATCGGGGAAATCTTCAACACCGTCTACGACTACCAGGCCCTGATCAAGGAACAGCTGATCGACTACGTCCGGGCCGCGTCCACCCACTTCGGCGGGATCAGCCCGCTGAAGAAGGTCATGGACTACGCCGCGCAGTACCAGATCAAGTCCGGCTTCCACGGCCCCACCGACATCTCCCCGGTCGGGTTCGCCGCGCAGCTGCACGTGGGCCTGGCGATCCACAACTACGGCATCCAGGAATACATGCAGCACTCGGACAAAACCAACGAGGTCTTCGAACAATCCATGACCTTCACCGACGGCTACCTGCACCCCGGCGACAAACCCGGCATCGGCGTCGAATTCAACGAAGAAGCCGCCGCCGCGTACCCCTACCAGCAGGCCTACCTGCCCTACAACCGCCTCGTCGACGGCACCGTCCATGACTGGTAACCCGGCGTCGACGGCACCGGGCATGCCTGCTAACCCGGCCACGACCCGTGTACTGAAGGCCGCGGGTCCCGCCCGCCGCCACATCGTGGTGATGGGCGTGACCAGTTGCGGCAAAAGCACCGCGGGCGCGGCCATCGCCGACCGCCTGGGGGCGGAATTCCTCGACGGCGACTCGCTGCACCCGCAGTCGAACATCGACAAGATGGCCTCGGGAACCCCGCTGGACGACGACGACCGGGCACCCTGGCTGGCCGAGATCGGAAGGCGCTTCGCGGCGTCGGACTCCGGCCTGGTCATCGCGTGCAGCGCGCTCAAGCGTTCCTACCGCGACATCATCCGCAGAGGGGACTCCTCCGTGGTGTTCGTGCACCTGCACGGGACCCGGGAACTGCTCAGCAGCCGCATGGCAGCGCGTCCGGGGCATTTCATGCCGCTCTCGCTGCTGGATTCGCAGCTCGAAACCCTGGAAGAACTCCAAACCGACGAAGCGAGTGTAGTAGTGGATATCGCCACGCCAGTGAACCAGATCGTTGACGACACTGTTGCGGCCCTTGACGGGCCTCAGGGCGGAGCCACCCGGTTCCTGGTGGACCTAAAGGCCGCGCCGTTCAACCTCGACGATGCCGCGACTGCGTGGGTGGAGTCCACCATCGGCTCCATGTCGGACGAGGAAAAGATCGGGCAGCTGTTCATCAACCACAACAACGACTACTCCCCGGAATACCTCGACGGTGTCCTGGAGCAGTACCACGTGGGCGGCATGCGGTACCGGCCGGGGCCGTCGGCCGAGGTGCAGGAACACATCCGCTACGCGCAGTCCAAGACACGCGTACCGCTGCTGATCGCGTCGAACCCGGAAATGGGCGGCGCCGGCAGTTGCGACGACGGGACGTTCGTCTCGACCCACCTGCAGGCTGGCTCGCACCCGGACAAGGGCATCGCCCGCCAGATGGGGCGCGTTGCCGGGGTGGAGACCGCCGCGCTGGGCTGCAACTGGGCCTTCGCGCCCATCGTGGACATCCACTACAACTGGCGCAACACCGTCATCTCCACCCGGGCCTTCGGCAACACCCCGGAGATCGTGGTGGAACGGGCCAAGGAGTACTTCGACGGCATCAGCGAATCGCCCACCGTGTGCGCCATGAAACACTTCCCCGGTGACGGCCTGGACGAGCGGGACCAGCACGTGGTCACGTCCTACAACACGTTCGGCTACGAGCAGTGGAACGCGACCTACGGGCACGTGTACCGGGAGATGATCGGCCACAGCGTGCAGTCCATCATGGTCGGGCACATCGGCGCGCCGGACCTGTCACGGCATTTCCGCCCGGGCCTCGCGGCGGAGGACATCCTGCCCGCGACCCTGGCGCCGGAACTCCTCCAGGACCTGCTGCGCGGCGAGCTCGGCTTCAACGGGCTGATCCTGACCGACGCGTCCCAGATGATCGGCCTCACCCAGGCCATGAAGCGCAGCGAGCTCGTCCCGGCCACCATTGCGGCCGGGTGCGACATGTTCCTGTTCTTCCGGAACCCGGCCGAGGACTTCGGGTACATGCTGGACGGCTACAAGTCAGGGGTCATCACCGAAGCGCGGCTGCATGACGCACTGCGCCGGATCCTGGCCCTCAAGGCCTCGCTCGGACTGCACTTGAAGCCCCGAGGGGCGCTGGTTCCGCCGGCGGAGGCGCTGGCAAAGATCGGCAGCGAAGCGCACTTGGCCATCGCCGCCGAAATTGCGGACAAGACCGTGACCCTGGTGAAGGACACAGCCCAGAACCTGCCCATCACCCCGCAGACGCACAAGCGGATCCGGCTGTACGGAATTTCCGGCGGCTCGGACTTCACCATGGCGGATCCACTGGCCTACCTCGATGTGGTGGCCGCGGAACTGGAGCGGGCCGGTTTTGAGGTGCACCTCTTCAAGACGGCGGCGCAGCGGAAGGCGGCAGGGGAGGAAGGCGTGAACTTCATGTCCGTCATCTCCGAGGAAGCCACCGGGGACTACGCGGACAAGTATGACGCCGCGTTCGTGTTCGCCAATGTGAAGGGCTTCGCGCAGGAAGCGGCAATCCGGATCAAGTGGTCCACGCCGATGGCCGCGGAGATCCCCTGGTACGCCACCGAGGTCCCCACGGTGTTCGTCTCGCTCAACCAGCCGAACCACCTCATTGACGTGCCGATGGTCAAGACCGCCATCCACGCCCACGCGGGCACTCCGGCGGCCATCCGGGCCGCGATCGAGAAGATCCAAGGCAAGTCGGAGTTCCAGGGCACGTTCAACGAGAACGTCTTCTGCGACTCCTTCGACACCCGGCTCTAAGGCCTGGATTCCGTCCCCCTGCTACGGTTTCGGACCGGCGCCACGCGGATCCACGCCGCGCCGGTCCGGAGCCGCAGCGCGGGTCCAAAACCTGCGCGAAAAACCCCTCCCGCGGCACCCCGCGCAGGCGTAGCGTGGGGCCATGGAGAAGACCGGATGCGCGGTGGTGGGCGGTGGACCTGCGGGGATGATGCTGGGCTTGCTCCTGGCGCGGGCCGGGGTGCGGGTGACGGTGCTGGAGAAGCACGCCGATTTTCTGCGCGACTTCCGCGGCGACACCGTGCACCCGTCCACCATCCGGCTCATCGACGAACTTGGACTCGGCCAGGAGTTCCGCCGGTTGCCGCAGAGCCGCCTGAAGAACGTCGTTTTCCCGGTCCCGGGCGGGCGGCCCGTGACCATGGGCGACTTTGACGCCCTGCCGCCGCCGTACAACTACATCGCCATGATGCCGCAGTGGGACTTCCTGAGCTTCCTCGCCGAGGCCGCGGCCCAGGAACCGGGGTTTACGCTGCTCATGAGCCACACCGCCACGGGCCTGGTCCGCAACGGAGGCCGTGTCCGCGGAGTCCGCTTCCGGACCGCCGACGGCACGCAGGACGAGCTCCCGGCGGACCTGGTGGTGGCCACGGACGGCCGCCATTCCGTGCTGCGCACCGCGGCCGGGCTGGCGCCCAAGGAATTCCCGGTGCCCTTCGACACCTGGTGGTTCAGGCTGCCCCGCTATCCCTCCGAAACGGGTGAGGTGGCCGGGCTCGTGCCGGCGTTCGGCCCCGGCGAGGCGCTGCTGGCCCTTTTCCGCAACGACTACTACCAAATGGGCTACCTCGCCGCCAAGGGCGCCGATGCCCGGATCCGTGCGGAAGGCATCGAGGGCTTCCGACGGCGGGTCGCGGCTCTCCGCCCGGATCTTGCGGACCGGGTTGACGCCATCGCGTCCCTCGATGACCTCCACTGGCTGGACGTGCGCCTGAACCGGCTGCACTCATGGCACATCAACGGGCTGCTGTTCATCGGGGACGCCGCGCACGCGATGTCCCCGGCCGGCGGCGTCGGAATCAACCTCGCCATCCAGGACGCGGCCGCCGCCGCCGAGTACCTTGCCCCCGCACTGCTCCGGGGCCGGGTGACCACGGCAGACCTGGAGAAGGTCGAACGACGGCGCCGGTTGCCCACCGTCATTGTGCAGAGCGCCCAACGGCTCATGCAGCACGCGATCTTCGGCCCGGTCCTGACCGGGAAGCGGACAAAAGTTCCGGCCGCGGCGCTCTTCTTCGCCCGGCACATTCCGGCGTTCCGCAAGATCATTCCCCGCTTCATCGCCTTTGGGCCGCGGCCCGAGCACGCACCGGCCTTCGCGCGGCGTGCCGAACCCCAGCCGCAGCCCTAGCCTGGCGCGGGAACGACATACAGCACACCGGCTGGGAATCCGCGGCGGACCAGCCACTAAACTGAGAGCCATGACTGCCACCCGTGACTTCGCAGCCGACGCTGCCGCTGCCCGTGCCCGACTCCTGGAACTGATCAAGGAACTGGCCGTAGTCCGCGGCAAGGTCATCCTCTCAAGCGGCGCCGAAGCCGACTACTACATCGACCTGCGCCGCATCACCCTGCACCACGAGGCGTCCAAACTCGTCGGACAGGTCATGCTCTCGCTGATGGAGGAGGCCGGGATCGATTTCGAGTGCGCCGGGGGACTCACCATGGGGGCGGACCCCGTGGGCACCGCCGTCATGCATGCCGCCGTCGACGCCGGCCGCCCGGTGGACGCTTTCGTGGTCCGCAAGGCGCAGAAGTCCTACGGCATGGGCCGCCAGGTGGAAGGTCCCTCGGTCGAGGGCCGCAAGGTCCTGGTCCTGGAGGACACCTCAACCACCGGCGGTTCCGCGCTGACCGCCGTCGAGGGTGTCCGCAAGGCCGGCGGCAACGTGGTGGCCGTCGCCGTGATCGTGGACCGCGACACCGGGGCCAAGGAAAAGATCGAGGCCGAAGCCGGTGTTCCGTATCTCTTCGCCTTCGGCAAAGACGAACTGGGCCTTAGCTAGGGTTTCTGCGCCGGACGTCAAAGGTGGACGGGGTATGGGCCGTGACCTATCATTTGTCCCATACCCGTCCATCCTTTTATCTGGAGAACACGCGCCATGCTCCCGTCCGAAAAGTCCCTGAACAGCGGTGTGAATCGCGGCCCTGAAGGGCAGGGCGCCGACATTTCGGTGGGCACGGTCGACCAGATCCAGAACCTGATCCTGGACAGCGCGGACTTCGAAGAGTTCCTGAACGAACTCGCTCGGTTTTCCGCGCACCAGGTGGCCGGCTCCGGCGACGACGCGCTGTGCGGAATCACCTTGCTCCGGGACCGTAAGGCCGCCACGATCGGGTGGAGCAGCGACTCCGCCCGCGAAGTGGACGAGATCCAGTACTCACTGTCCCAGGGCCCCTGCCTGACGGCCGCCAAGGAAGAACGTGAGGTCTACGTCCCGGACCTCTTCGACGAGGACCGCTGGGGCCCTGACTACGCCTCCGCCGTCGCCTCGCACGGCCTGCGCTCGGTGTTGTCGGTGCCTTTCCACCTCCAGGGCGAAGCCCAGGCGGCCCTGAACCTCTACTCCGATGTCCCGCACAAGTTCGACGGCGACGTCGCTGTCCGGGCCCGCGGCTACACCCGCGAAATCTCCCAGGCGCTGCGGCTGGCAGTCCGCTTCTCGCTGCACACAGACAGCGCCACGAACCTGCGCGCCACGCTCGAATCCCGGACCGTGATCGACATGGCCATCGGGATCGTCATGGCCCAGAACCGTTGCGACCAGGAAACCGCAGTCCGGATCCTCACCGATGCCTCCAGCAACGGCAACGTCAAACTCCGCGACATCGCCGCCTCACTGGTGCAATCTGTCGGCGGAACGGCCACCAGGACGCACTACGAAGAGCCGAACCGGCGGCAGGCCGGCTGAACCGGCAGCGGCCTATGACTTGTGTGCGACTACAAGCGCGGATACGCTGAATGCGGTTGAGCCGTCGGCCATAGACATCCTTCTTTGGAGTACCTATGGACCAAACACTGCAAGCCCACGTCAAACTCGATGTCGTTTCCGACGTCGTCCGGATTAGTGTCCGGGGGAGCCTCACGCAAGCCTCCCGTCCCTCCCTGATGCAAATTATCCAGCGCGTCCGCCGCATGGGGATCATCTCGCACATCCGCGTCGACCTCGGCCTGGCCGCATTCGTGGAATCAGCGGCGCTGGCCGGCCTGCGCAACGACCTCAACGCGATCGACGGCGGGACCTCCGGCTCGGAGGTCGCCGGCATGCCGGCTCCCGGCGGAGTCTCCCTGGAACTGACCGCGCACCGCGACGATTCCGCCGCGTTGCCCCCGCTGGACATGGCCGGGGAATTTACGGCCTCGATCGATCCCTCGGGCACCCGGAAGCTGACCCGGTTCTCCGACGACGAACTCTTCGCCGCGAGCGACTCTGTGTTCGGCCTCCTCGATGATCCCGCCGACATGGCCCGCTCGGAACTCCTGGCGACGTATGACGAGATCGGCATGGAAATCAGCCGCCGCGAGGTCGGCCGCGAGCCCGAACCAGCGTAACCGCCGACCGCGCCAGCGGCGTGCCAGCGGCGCGCCAGCGGCGCTTCCACGCTGACCTTCGGGACCGCTGTATGGTCCGGTTTCTCATCCCCGCCGAACCGTGGATACGGTAGAGATGTGCCGGCCGAGATGGATCCGAACCATCCGCGAGGCCCCGGTGCTTCCGAGGCCCGCATGCTCCGCCGCGCCGTCGAGCTTAAACGGGTTTCCCGGCGGTCGTTCCTGATCGGCACCGGGTCCGCGTCGCTGCTGGCGGCGGACATGCTGTTCACGCAGCGCGTGCAGGCCGAGCGGCGTGTCAGCCGGATCCTCGAAGTACCTGATGACGTTGCGGAACGGTACTACCCCCACGCCAGCTGGATCCTGTTCCCCGGCTACAAAACGAGCTGGGAAGAAGCCCTGTGGATCCTGAACGCGCTGCGTGGCTCCCTGAACAAGAGGGGCCAGCTCGCCGCCGTCGGGTATTCCAACGAAGGCCTGGACATCGACGAGGTGGTCATCGCCGTGATCGAGCACGTCCGCGCCCACAATCTCACCACCCTCTACTTCTACGGCCATAGTTTCGGCGGCATGGTGGCAACCCAGGTGGCGGCCCGGCTGCGCGAACTGCACGGCGTCGAAGTGGCGTTCATCCTCCTCGACTCCAGCCCGGCGAGCCGGCACGACGTGCTGGACCAGAGCTGGTTCGAGGGCGTGGTGGTGCTCTACGAGAGCGGGTTCCGCTTCCCCACAGTGCTGCGCGGCGGCTACGAGCTCGGCGAGAGGATGCTGCACAAGAACGAACGCAGTTGGGGCCAGGTGGTGGACCAGACCCTGGAACAGCTGTCCCCGATCGCGCCGTCCAGCGTGCTGATCCAGTCCGAATCCGCCTACATCTTCCACTTTGAGGCCAGCCGTTTCGTCGGGAAGCTGGGCGCAACGAAGATGGCGTTCATCGGCAACCCCCGGGACAAGACGGTGGATTACGAGACCGCCCGGGACACCTGGTCACTGTCCTTCAAAACCAACATGGTCTCGGATGACCTGCGCACCGACGGGGCGAGGCCGGAGCACGCGAGCCCCGGCTGGAGCCCGTTCATTTACCGGCCCATCATCGAAAAACTCCAGGACGACCTCTTCCCGCTGCCGGGCGGCGGCGGGAAGAAGACCGCGTTCTGAGGTGGCGCGTTCTGGGGTGTTGCTCAGATCTGGGTCTTGAGGTCCGCCACGGAGTTCAGGATCTGGTTGGGCCGGAACGGATACGCGGCGATGTCGTCCCGGTGGGTGATGCCGCTGAGCACCAGCACCGTGTGCAGGCCCGCCTCCATGCCAGCGATGATGTCGGTGTCCATGCGGTCGCCGATCATGGCCGTGGTTTCCGAGTGCGCGTCGATCTGGTTCATCGCCGACCGGAACATCATGGGGTTGGGCTTGCCCACAATGTACGGTTCGCGGCCCGTGGCCTTGGTGATGAGGGCAGCGATGGCCCCGGTGGCAGGCATGGGGCCGTCCTTCGAGGGCCCGGTGGCGTCCGGGTTGGTGGCGATGAAACGCGCGCCGGCGAGGATCAGGCGGATGGCCATGGTGATGGCTTCAAACGAATAGGTGCGGGTCTCGCCGAGCACCACGAAGTCGGGGTTCTGGTCGGTGAGGATGAAGCCGGCCTCGTGGAGCGCCGTCGTGAGTCCTGCTTCGCCGATGGTGTAGGCGCGGTTTCCTGATTCCGAGCCGCGGACCTGGTCCTTGAGGAACTGGGCCGTGGCCAGGGCCGAGGTCCAGATGTTCTCCTCCGGGATTTCCAGGCCGGATGAGCTCAGCCGGGCCGCGAGGTCCCGGGGCGTGAAGATCGAGTTGTTAGTCAGCACGAGGAACCGCTTGGAAGTATCCACCCAGCGCTGGATCAGCTCCGCCGCGCCCGGGATGGGCTGGTTCTCGTGGACCAGCACGCCGTCCATGTCCGTGAGCCAGCATTCGATTTCCTGGCCGCTGCGGTACACCGACGCGGATGAGCGTACTTCGTCTGACTCTGCCATGGGGGACCTCCGCCGCTGGTGATGTGCTGCTTACTGGCTCCCAGTCTAATGTTGAGGAGTGACTGAACAGCCCGAAAGCCCCGCCCCGTCCCTTCCCGCCGCAGAGGAAGGGCCGGAACCGAAGGCGGAGGTCGGCGTCGGCCCGTGGGAAGGCGAACTTCCACAGGGCGGGCACTGGGACCCGGACCTGCTGGCGGACGGCGACCGGCGCAACGTGGTGGACAAGTACCGGTACTGGAAGCACGAGGCGATCGTGGCCGACCTCGACTCCAAGCGCCACAATTTCCATATCGCGATCGAGAACTGGCAGCACGACCTCAACATCGGCACCGTGGTGCGGACCGCCAACGCGTTTCTGGCCAAGGAAGTCCACATCATCGGACGACGCCGGTGGAACCGCCGCGGGGCCATGGTCACCGACCGCTACCAGCACGTCCGCCACCACCCCACCGTCGAGGACTTCGTGGCCTGGGCACAGGGGGAGGGGCTGGCGATCATCGGGATCGACATCTTCCCGGACTCCGTGCCGCTGGAGACCTACGAACTGCCCAAGGACTGCGTCCTGGTTTTCGGCCAGGAAGGCCCGGGCCTGACCCCTGAAGTCCACGAAGCGGCACTGGACACCCTGTCGATCGAGCAGTTCGGCTCCACCCGTTCCATCAACGCAGCCTCCGCCGCCGCGATCGCGATGCACGCCTGGATCCGCCGCCACGTGTTCGGCCAGCTCCCGGGCTAACGCCACTCTTAGGCGTCCGTGGCCCGGAAGTTCCGCACCGGCAAGCGTGCCGTTGACTTGGGTCGCAAACCAGCAGACGCTGTCGGTGCAAGGCGAACGCGCGAGGAGAAGGATGTGGACCAGGACCGAAGGCATCACCGTTGCACGTCGGATGAGTCCGTCCCGTCCGGCAGGGGAGCGGAAACCCGGTGAGCGGGTTTGTGGACAGCGTCCTGAATGTAGATCCTCCGCTGGCCCTGATCATCGTGGGTTTGCTGGTCTTCGCCGAGGATGCCCTCTTCGTCGGCTTCGTTGTCCCCGGCGAGACCGCCGCGGTTCTGGGCGGGGTGGTGGCCAGCCGCGGGGTCCTGCCCTTGTGGTCCGTGATGGTCGTGGTCGTGCTGGCCGCGATCATCGGGGACTCAGCCGGATACGAGGTCGGTAAACACCTGGGACCGAGACTTCTGGGTCTGAAGGTCATGAACAGGCGTCTGGCCAGCCTTGAAAAGGCGCAGGAATTCCTGCGCCTCCGAGGCGGTTCAGCGGTTTTCCTGGGCAGGTTTGTGGCATTTTTCCGCGCCGTCATGCCCGCACTGGCCGGCAGCTCACGGATGCCCTACCTGAAGTTTCTGGCCTTCAATGCTGCCGGCGGCCTGGTGTGGGGTGCAGGATTTGTCCTGCTCGGTTACCTGGCCGGGAACTCCTACCAAGCGGCAGCCACATCTGCCGGACGCGGCGTCACCGCAGTGGTTGCGGCAGTCGTGGTGGCCGCCGTGATCACGTGGCGGATCCGGAAAGCCCGCGCCACGCGGAAAGCCCGCGCCACGCGCAACGCCGGCGGCCGGCGCAACGCCGGCGGCGGGGCCGGCGCCGGCCGGTCCGCCGGCAGGCCGGAACCATGACCGAAGTCCCCGGCCGCGAGTGTTACAGGGGCCACGTGACCGGAGACACGGCCCCGGCGCAGGAATGGCTAGGATGGTTCCTAGCCGACGAGGTTCCCTCCAGGATCACCAGCCCGTAGACGAAATTCACATTAGGAGTCAGCATGCCCATTGCAACCCCAGAGATCTACTCCGAGATGATCGACCGCGCAAAGACGGGCGGCTTCGCCTTCCCGGCGGTCAACGTCACGTCCTCCCAGACCCTGAACGCCGCCCTGCGCGGCTTCGCCGAGGCCGAGTCCGACGGCATCGTCCAGGTCTCCACCGGCGGTGCGGCCTACTGGTCCGGCGCCGCCACCAAGGACATGGTTGCCGGCTCGCTCGGCTTTGCCGCGTTCGCCCGCGAAGTCGCGAAGAACTACGGCGTGAACATCGCCCTGCACACGGACCACTGCCCCAAGGACAAGCTGGACGGCTTTGTGCTCCCGCTGCTCGCCGCCTCCGAGGCCGAGGTCAAGGCAGGCCGCAACCCCCTCTTCAACTCGCACATGTGGGACGGCTCCGCCGAGACCCTGCAGGAAAACCTGCGGATCGCCCGCGAACTGCTCGAGCGCACCGCCGCCGCCAAGATGATCCTCGAGGTCGAGATCGGCACCGTGGGCGGCGAGGAAGACGGCGTCGAGAACGCCATCAACGACAAGCTCTACACCACGGTCGAGGACGCCCTGGCCACCATCGACGCGCTCGGTTCCGGCGAAAACGGCCGCTACATCACGGCCCTGACCTTCGGCAACGTGCACGGCGTCTACAAGCCGGGTGGCGTCAAGCTCCGCCCCGAGATCCTCAAGGACATCCAGGAGCAGGTCGGCGCCAAGATCGGCAAGGCCAACCCGTTCGACCTCGTGTTCCACGGCGGCTCCGGCTCCTCGGACAAGGAAATCGCGGACGCCGTCTCCTACGGCGTCATCAAGATGAACATCGACACCGACACCCAGTACGCCTACACCCGCCCCGTGGTGGACCACATGTTCCGCAACTACGACGGCGTGCTGAAGGTCGACGGCGAGGTCGGCAACAAGAAGCTCTACGATCCCCGCGTCTGGGGCGCTTCGGCGGAGGCCGGCCTGGCCGCCCGCGTGGTCGAGGCCGCCCAGCAGCTGGGTTCCACCGGCAAGACCTTCTAGCCATGTCTGATGAGTTCCGGAAAAATCTGATGGGTCCCGAGCCCACGCTCCTGCCTGCCGAGAGCGAGATCTACCAGCATCTCGCGCTCGGCCAGGAAGCCGTGGACCTCGTGGCGAAGCACCCCACCTCCTCGCTCCTGTGGGCCATTCTCGCCGAGGAGGCCTGGAACGAGGGCCGCACCATCGATTCCTACGCGTACTCGCGGGTCGGCTACCACCGCGGCCTGGATTCGCTGCGCCGCAACGGGTGGCGCGGGGTCGGGCCGATCCCGTGGGAGCACGAACCCAACCGAGGCTTCCTGCGCTCCCTCTACTCGCTTGGCCGTGCGTCCGCGGCGATCGGCGAGGCCGAGGAGCCGGAGCGGATCGAAAAGTTCCTGAAGGATTCCGATCCCGGCGCGAAGGCGGCCATCGAAGCCGAGGGCTGAGGCGGGCAACCAACCCCAACGCGGGGTCACTTACGGCCCATTCCATTCCGGTGGATGGGCCGGAAGTGACCCCGCGTTGGGGTTTAACCAACGACGGCGGGCTCCCACCTTAAGGTAGGAGCCCGCCGTCGTTATGTGTTCGAGTGCATGTGGGTGTTCGAGTCTGGTGGGTGGGCCCACGCCTGCAGGGTCCCCTGGCCGAGCTTGCGAGGCTAGGGTGCAGGTGGGGACTAGCTGGCTTTGGCCAGGCCCGTGCGGGCCATGGCGTCGGCATACGCGGTGTGCATCTCCGCCAGGTACTCTTCCTGCCGGGCCGGGGTGCCGGCGAACGCCCGGCCGCTGAGCGAGCGGACCTTGTAGGTCTTGAGGCCGCGGCGCCAGATCATGGGCACTTCGGTCTTGAGCAGCAGGTTGGCCAGGCGGTTGGCCTCGGTACCGTGGGCGATGATCACGGAGGCGCGGGGAACGAGGGCCAGGAACTTCAGCAGCGGCTTCAGGCCTGCGGAAATCTGGTCCGGCGTGAACTTGCCGTTCGGCTCGCCGGGGACGTGCCACGGGTGGACGTTCCAGGGCATGACGAATTCGGGGCGGAGGCCGAGCTTCCATTGGATGCCCAGCATGCGGGTGGCGGCCTCGTCGTCGCCGGCGGTGATGAAGCCTGACGCGTCAGCGGTGCCGATGTTGGAGTACAGGCTGATGATCCGGCACTCGTCGACGTCGTGCATGGGGTCCACGTAGGGGACAGCGGTGCCAGCTTTGGTTGCCTGGAGGACGTCAAGGAGCTCGTTGACGGGGGCGACGTTGGGTTCGTACCGGCGGCTCAGAAGCTCTTCGCGGAAATTTTCGGTGGCCAGGGCTGTCATATGTTGCTGGGTCTCCTGCGGGATTGGCAAAGCAGCCACACCGGATGCAGGCACGCCGGATACCGGGCATGCGGAGCATTGGTGTGGTTTGAAAATGTGGTGTGGACCGATTCCTGGTCGATCCTTATAAGTCTATCAAGCCCCGCGAAATGCAGCGCCGGGCTGGACCCCGCCGGGCCGGTGCTGCTACCAGAGCCGCCGGGTGGCGCGGCGTGCGCCTTCGCCCAGGGCCTCCAGCTTGGCGTACGCGATTTGGGGATGCACCCTGCCGCCCAGGCCGCAATCGGTGGACGCAATCACGTTTTCACGTCCCACGAGCTCGGCGAAGCGCACGATCCGGTCGGCCACGAGGTCCGGATGCTCCACGACGTTGGTGGCGTGCGAGACGACGCCGGGGATGATGACCTTCCCCTCGGGAAGCTTCGCATCCTCCCAGACGCGCCATTCGTGCTCGTGCCGGACGTTGGCAGCCTCGAAGGAGTAGCCGCCGGCATTGACCTGCAGGACTGAGTCGACGATGTCCGCAAAGGGGATGTCCGTGGTGTGCGGGCCGTGCCAGGAACCCCAGCAGACATGCAGCCGGATTTGCTCCTGGGGAAGGCCGCGCAGCGCCCAGTTCGTTGCTTCGACCCGGAGCTGGATGAACTTCAGGTAGTCCGCCAGGCTCGGCTCCGGGTTGATCTGGTCCCAGCTCTCGGCCAGGGAGGGGTCGTCGAGCTGGACTGTCAGGCCGGCGTCGATGATGGCCTTGTATTCCTCACGCATGGCGTCGGCGCAGGCGTAGAGGAGTTCCTCGTCGCTGCCGTAGTACTCGTTGGCCACCCGGGCGCATGAACCGGGGGAGAGGGAGGCGATGAACCCCTCGGCGAGCCCGGCCGCCGCCAGGCCGGCCTTGAGGTTGGCAACGTCCGAGGCCACGAGCTCCTGGCCTGTGTACGTCAGCGGCCCGGCGATCTTGGGCTGTGTGACGGCCTTGCGGTGGGCCAGGATCCCGGAGGAGGGGTCGTTGTAGGCGTCATCGAACTTCTGCCGGTCCCGGCGGTCCGGGAAGGAGGTCAGGACGATGTGGCCGGGCGAGGAGCGGTGCACCTTGGCGTCGGCCCAGCGGTCCACGTCGGTCGGTTCCAGGCCGCCGAGCCGTGAGAAGGAGTAATTCCACCAGGCGCCGTAGTCCACGGAGCTGGACATCGTGTGCCCGTACTCGCCGTCATTGGGGACGTCGATTCCCAGCTCCTTCTGGCGCTGGACGACGTCCACCACTGAGGTTTCGAGCAGGTCCAGGAATTCGGGCGTGATGCCGTCGGTTTCCTTGGCCTCGTTCGCGGCGATCAGCTCCGGCGTGCGGGGCAATGAGCCGGCATGGGTCACACGGATGTGGTCAGTGGTCCGGGGCATGGCGCGGATTCCTTTCGGCCGCTCGGGATTCTCACTCCCACTCAATTCCACCCCGCGCTCTCCCGCAAGGGGTGCCCGCTATGTGTCGGGCCTGAGCGGGTGGATGATGCATCTATGACGAACGACATAGGGGCTCGTCCCCTGCCGCGGCGGACGCGTGGCCTCCCTCGCGGATCCCGCCCTGGCGTTCACCACCGGCTGGACGGCGCGTCCAAGCAAGGACCCAAAGCGATGCCGGGCACCGATTTCGGCTAAACTTGGGTGGTAAGAGCCCCGGAACTCTGGCGTTGGACACGAACACAGCGATAGATTCGGGGCATTCTCATGAACGGCGCTGAGCTGCGGGGACCACCTGGTCAATAAACGCAGTTCGGCCCGAACGAATGGGGGAGGATCCCATGCCAGCAATCGTGATCGTCGGAGCCCAATGGGGCGACGAAGGCAAAGGTAAGGCCACTGACCTGCTTGGCGGCCGCGTCGACTATGTCGTCAAGCCCAACGGCGGCAACAACGCCGGGCACACCGTTGTCGTAGGCGGTGAGAAGTATGAGCTCAAGCTCCTTCCGGCCGGCATCCTAAGCCCGAACGCGGTTCCGATCATCGGCAACGGCTGCGTGGTGAACCTGGAAGCCCTGTTCCAGGAGATCGACGGACTGGAGGCCCGCGGCGCGGACACCTCCAAGTTGCGCGTCTCCGCCAACGCGCACCTCGTGGCGCCCTACCACCAGGTCCTGGACAAGGTCACCGAACGGTTCCTCGGCAGCCGTGCCATCGGCACCACCGGCCGCGGCATTGGCCCGGCCTACATGGACAAGGTGGCCCGCCTCGGCATCCGCGTCCAGGACGTCTTTGACGCCTCGATCCTGCGCCAGAAGGTAGAGGGTTCGTTGCGCCAGAAGAACGAGCTCCTGGTCAAGGTCTACAACCGCCGGGACATCGAGGTGGACGAGATCGTGGAGTACTTCCTGTCCTTCGCCGAGCGCCTCCGCCCGCTGGTCATCGACAGCACCTACGTCCTGAACACCGCCCTGGACGAGGGCAAGGTGGTCCTCATGGAAGGCGGCCAGGCCACCTTCCTGGACGTCGACCACGGCACCTACCCCTTCGTGACGTCCTCGAACCCGACCGCGGGCGGTGCCTCCGTGGGCTCCGGCATCGGCCCCACCCGGATCTCGCGTTCCATCGGCATCATCAAGGCCTACACCACCCGCGTGGGCGCAGGGCCGTTCCCGACGGAACTGTTCGATGAGATGGGCATGTACCTGCAGAAGACCGGCGGAGAGTTCGGCGTCAATACCGGCCGTCCCCGCCGTTGCGGCTGGTACGACGCCGTCCTGGCACGCCACGCCTCCCGGGTCAACGGCTTCACGGACTACTTCGTCACCAAGCTGGATGTGCTGACGGGCATCGAACAGATTCCGGTCTGCGTTGCCTACGACGTCGACGGCGTTCGGCACGACGAAATGCCCATGACCCAGACCGAGTTCCACCACGCCAAGCCGATCTTCGAATACTTCGAAGGCTGGACCGAGGACATCACCGGCGCCCGCACGCTGGAGGACCTGCCGGAGAACGCCCGGAACTACGTCCTTGCCCTGGAAAAGCTCTCCGGCACGCGGTTCTCCGCGATCGGCGTAGGCCCGGACCGCGACCAGACGATCGTTGTCAACGATTTGATCCTCGACTGACACTGGCTAACACTGACTGACGCGTCACCAACCGGCGTACGACGGCGGCGGGTCGCCCCTGCGGGGCGACCCGCCGCCGTCGCAGTTAAGGCCGCGGCCATGCCTGGGTCACGTCGGGCCCAGCCGGGACCGCGCCGGTTCTAGGCGGGGTCTTCCGCGGACGTGAACCGCAGCGAGAGCCAGTTCTCCCGGCACGCCCTGGCGGCGGCCTCGGCGTCGCCCAGGCGGGCGAGCCGGATGATGTCAGCGTGCTGCGCCACCGATTCCCGGGCGGCAAATGAGCCGAAGCGCATCCGCTCCACCCGGCGCAGGACGGGGGTGGTCTGTTCCAGGAGGTCCCGGAGGACCGGGTTGCCGCTGACGGTGACAAAGACGGCGTGGAAATCGTCATCGGCACGCAGCGCCGACTCGACGTCCGCCGCCTGCAGGGCCCGTTCGAAGCGCGCATTGGCCCCGGCCATCGCGGCGAGGTGCTCTTCCGCCAGAGTCGGGACGGCCAGGCGTGCTGCCAGCTCGTGCAGTCCCGCCACCACCTGTTGCGTGCTGAGGGTCGAGGCCGGGTCGCACGGGGCCACGATGGTCGCCTTGCCCGGCAGCGCAACCACCAGGCCGGCGCGTTCCAGCCGCAGCAGCGCCTCGCGGATGGGTGTCCGGCTCACTCCGAGCCACGCTTCCAGTTCGGCGTCCTTCAGCCGTTCGCCCGGCTCGAAGGTGCCATCGACGATCGCGTTACGGATCGATTCAAAGACGTTGTCCCGCAGCAGCGGCCGCTTGTGGACTCCGGCGAGCGAGGGTACGGGCATGCAACATATCGTATATCCCCCTTGCCCTGCCGGAGCTCGCATCCGACAATGCAATATATTGCATATTTGCTGTGACCGTATCCACCGCTAGCGAAGGACCGACGATGGCCATCACCGATTTCGAACGCTACCCCCTGATGTTTGGCCCGAGCCCCATCCATCCGCTGCCGCGGCTCAGCGCACACCTGGGCGGAGCGCAGATCTGGGCGAAACGCGAGGACGTCAACAGCGGCCTCGCGTTTGGCGGCAACAAGACGCGCAAGCTTGAATACTTCGTCCCGGAGGCCTTGGCGCAGGGTGCGGACACCCTCGTCTCGATTGGCGGCTACCAGTCCAACCACACCCGCCAGGTCGCGGCGGTGGCCGCTAAGCTCGGCCTCAAAGCGCGCCTGGTCCAGGAAAACTGGGTCGACTGGCCCGATCCGCTGTCCGACCGGGTAGGCAACATCCTGCTCTCGCGGATCATGGGCGCCGACGTGCGGCTGGACAGTGCGGGCTTCGACATTGGCATCCGCAGCAGCTGGGAGACCGCCATCGAAGAGGTCAAAGCCGCCGGCGGCAAGCCCTACGCGATCCCGGCCGGCGGGTCCGACCACAGGCTGGGCGGTCTGGGCTTCGCCAACTGGGCCTACGAGGTGCAAGAGCAGGAGCGCGAGCTCGGCATCTTTTTCGACACGATTGTCGTCTGCACCGTCACGGGCTCCACCCACGCCGGGATGATCGCGGGTTTTGCCGGCCAGGACAAACCGCGCCGCGTGATCGGCATCGACGCTTCGGCAACCCTGGCGAAGACCCGTGACCAGGTGGAACGCATCGCCCGGAACACCGCCGAGCTGATCGGCCTGGGCAGGGAACTCCGGGACGAGGAAATCAACGTCATGGAGGGCTGGGCCGGGGACCTCTATGGGATTCCCGTCGATTCCACCCTGGAGGCCATTCGGCTGGGCGCCTCGCTCGAGGCCATGATCACCGATCCCGTCTACGAGGGAAAGTCCTTCGCCGGGCTGATCGACCTCGTCAAAAGCCGGGAAATTCCGGCCGGCAGCAATGTCCTCTACGCCCACCTCGGCGGCCAGATAGCCCTAAACGCCTACAGCGGACTCTTCCGCTCCTGACACTGCGCACGACGGCGGCGGCTCCCCTGGTGGGACCCGCCGCCGTCGTCGTTAAGCCCCTGCAGCGACGGCTCAAAAAAGAAATCAAGAAAATTTCCGAACAGCGCGTAACCTTTCGGACCCATCCAGCGATTACTCCTTTGTAAGCGCCGCCGGAGCCTGGACCCCCACCAGTCACCGGCTGGCCTTCCACCGTAAGTGCCGGCCGGCGCCTGCCCCCATGGGCGCCGGCCAGCCTTTTCTGGCGAGAGCGGGCTGTCGACTGCCCCCCGAGGCCTCAGCCCGCCTTCCACCAAAAAACAAAGGATGTATGTCTGTTATGAAGAGTGTTAGCAAGACCACCAAGATTGCTGTCGGCGCCGCCATCCTGGCAGTCGGAGGTTTCTCCGGCATCGGACTGGCCAATGCGGCCCAGGTCTCCAGCACCCAGCAGTCCAACGTGAACCACGCTACGCCCGCCACGCCGGCTGTCCCGGCCGTTCCGGCCACACCGACGCTGCCGGCGAAGCCCGCCGTTCCGGCCGTCCCCGCGGTTCCGGCTGCACCGTCCACCGACGGCACGGCCAAAGGCCACACCGACGCCGAGGTTGATGGCACCGAGGCTGACGGTTCCGTAGACGGCTCCGTGGACTCAGAGGGTGCTGCCGGCGAGGCGCACGCCAACGCCAACGTGAAGGCCGCAGTGCCGGCAACTCCGGCCGTCCCCGCGGTCCCCGGCGCCAACGGCGTTCCGGCAACTCCGGCCGTCCCGGCCCAGCCGTCCGTCGAGCTGCCCCAGCACGACAAGTAATTTCCGGCTGATTGGCCTGGACCCGGGCGCGGGTCTGCAAGCAAGGAGAGAGCCCTCATTTTGAAGGGCTCGGGGGTGCGGCCGCTAGACTTGCGGGGGCCGCACCCCAGCAGTAACGGAAGGACAGCCTCTTGGCGCAGCAGCTAAGCGATGACGAATTGTCAGCCGCCTTAGCTGGTGACCCCTCGGGGTTCAGTGCGGTGTACAGGGTCATTTCGCCGGCCGTGCTGGGCTACTTCCGGGTCCGGGGCGTGGACGACGCGGAGGCCCTGACCCAAGACGTGTTCGTGGACGTCCTGCCAAAACTGGGCGGTGTCAGCGGCGGCCACGCAGGTCTCAGGACCTTCATCTTTTCCGTAGCCCACGCGCGGCTGGTCGACTACAGGCGGCGGGCTGAACGCACTCCGCATTTGGCCGAATACGATCCGCTGAACGACGCCCGGTACTCGGCATCCGCCGAAGACGAAGCGCTCGGCTCCCTGGGCGGTATCTCGGACACTCTCGCGAGGCTCAATGAGGAGCAGCGCGAGGTTCTGGTCCTGCGGATCGTCGCGGACCTCTCCATCGAACAGGTGGCCGGCATCATGGACAAGACGCCGGGTGCCATCAAGCAGCTTCAGCGCCGCGGGCTCAGTGCCCTGCGCGAACTCGTAACCGAAAAGGACCACGCAGCATCATGACCGGCACCCGCGACCCCCAGCAGGATGGCACCATCCAGGCGATGCTGGGCGACTCCGGCCTCGAATCCGCTGCCGAGCTTCGGAGCGCACTGGAACAGCTCCGCGCCGTGGTCCCGGATGCGGCTCCCGCGCCCCGCGCCGACCTCGCGGCCCTGCTCGCGGCCGGAACAGCCGGAGCAGCCGTTCCAGCCGACCCTGACTTCGCCACGACGACGGCGCTGCCCACCGTCGCGTCCGCGAAGAATGACGCCGGTGAACCGCTGCCGGCCGGAGTCACCAGCCTGGCCGAGCGCCGCGGCCGGAAGCGCCGGCTGGCAATCGTCGGCGGCGCCGTCGTGGGTGCCATGACCCTTGGTGCCGGCGCCGTGGCCGCATCCAGCGAGGACTTCCGGCACAGCGTCAGCCACACCGTCGGGGTCATCTTCCAGGCTCCGGGCCACGGCGGCACACCGGCTCCGGGGCGTGTCCAGCCCTCGCCGTCCACCATCCCCGCCCTTCCCGCGCCCGCCGCCACGCCGGGCCACGGCACGCCCGGAACGCCCGGTGCTGACCCTTCCGGCGCATCGACGCCCAGCAGCTCCAGCACTCCGGGCGCCCCGGCGGCCGGACACGCGCCGGCCGCCTCGCCCCCCGCCGTCGGCCGCGACGGCATCCTGCCGACCCCCGGGCAGCGGCCCGGGGCGCCGGGGCTGCCCGGATCGCCCGGCCTTCCGGGCGGCGGCGGAAACGCGGGCAAGGACCTGCCGCGCGTTCCGGGCCACATCACGCCAACTCTGCCGGCCGCCGTTCCGACCAAGGCCCCCGGCCAGCCATAAACCTCTAGACCCCTTTGTTAACCCGGTCGCGCTATCACTTTGGGCCGTTTCTGAGCGCTCAGAAACGGCCCAAAGTGATAGCGCAACGGGGTGGGGTGGCAGGTGGGTGGAGTTAGGCCTGGACCTGCCGCTTGGAAGAAATAACTCCGGTGTCGAACCCGGCCAGGTGCAGGCCGCCGTGGAACCGGGCATGCTCAATCTTCACGCAGCGGTCCATCACGACGTCGAGTCCGGCGGCCTCGGCCTCCTTGGCGACGTCCTCGTGCCAGGAGCCCAGTTGCAGCCAGAGGGTCTTGGCGCCGGCGGCAATGGCCTCATCCAGGACGCCGGGCAAGTCGCCGTGCTTGCGGAACACGTCCACAATGTCCGGGCTTTCCGGCAGATCCGCGAGTGACGCATACGTCGGCTGGCCCAGGATTTCCTTTACCACCGGGTTCACGAAATAGACCTTGTACCGGGTGGAGGACTGCAGATAGGTGGCCACGAAATAGCTCGCGCGCGAGGGCTTGTCGGATGCGCCCACAATCGCGATCGACTTCGCCTGCCGCAGCAGGTTCAGGCGCTCCGGCGCCGAGGGGCCGGTCCAGGTCCGTTCTTCAACACTCATCAGTTCGCTCCGATCGTGCAGGCTTCAGCCTCTGCGGATGCATCCGGGGCTGCTGCCTCCGAGGCGGCGGCCAGCGCCTGGTCCAGGTCCCAGAGGATGTCATCGATGTCCTCGAGGCCCACGGAGATGCGGACCAGGTCCTCGGGGACACCTGCGGACTCGAGCTGTTCCGGGCTCAGTTGCTGGTGGGTGGTGGACCCGGGGTGGATGACCAGGGTCCGGGAGTCGCCCACATTGGCCAGGTGCGAGGCCAGCTGCAGGGACTCGATGAACGTCTGCCCCGCGGCCCGGCCGCCCTTGACGCCGAAGGAAAACACCGAGCCCGGACCCAGCGGGAGGTATTTCCTGGCCCGCTCGAAGTGCGGGTGCGAGGGCAGGCCGGAGAAGTTCACATAGGCCACGCGCTCGTCCGCTTCCAGCCATTCGGCCACGGCCTGGGCGTTCCTCAGGTGCTCGTCGAGGCGCTGGGGGAGCGTCTCCACGCCCTGGAGCAGCTGGAACGCCGACTGCGGGGACAGCGCGGGTCCGATGTCGCGCAGCTGTTCGCAGCGCAGCTTGGTGAGGAACCCGTACTCGCCGAAGTTCCCCCACCAGGAGACGTTGCCGTAGGAGGCCACGGGCTCGGTCATGGCCGGGAAGTTGCCGTTGCCCCAGTCGAAGCGGCCGCTTTCGACGATCACGCCGCCGAGGGTGGTGCCGTGGCCGCCGAGGAACTTGGTGGCGGAGTGGATCACGATGTCCGCCCCGTGCTCGATCGGCCGCACGAGGTAGGGCGTGCTCAAGGTGGCGTCGACGACGAGCGGGACGCCGGCGTCGTGCGCCACCTTCGCGAGGGCCGCAAGGTCCTGGACTTCCGAGGACGGGTTGGCCACCACCTCCACGAAGATCGCCTTGGTGTTCCCGCGCACCGCGGCGGCGTAGTCCGCCGGATCGGTGCCGGCGACGAATGTGGTGTCCACGCCGAAGCGGCGCAGCGTGACGTCCAGCTGGGTGACCGTGCCGCCGTAGAGCTGGGAGGCGGCCACGATGTGGTCCCCGGCCTGGGTCAGCGCGGCAAAGGTGATGAACTCCGCCGCCATGCCCGACGACGTCGCCACCGCGCCGATTCCGCCCTCCAGGGAGGCGATGCGCTCCTCGAAGGCGGCCACGGTGGGGTTGCCGATCCGGGAATAGATGTTGCCGTATTTCTGCAGCGCGAAGAGGTTCGCGGCGTCCTGGGTGTCCTTGAACACGAAGGAGGTGGTCTGGTAGATCGGCACGGCGCGGGCGCCGTGCTCGGCGTCGGGGGTGCCGCCGGCGTGCAGCGCGCGGGTGCGGAATCCGTACTTGCGGTCAGCCATTACGCGTTCACCAGCTTGCTGGCAGCGCCGTTTGCCGCCGGGGTCCGGGACAGGTCCAGTTCGACGCCGTTTTTCCGGGCGAGGTCGGCCTCGAGTCCGCGGACAATCGGCAGGACGTCCTGGCCGAACGCGGCGACTTCCTCCTGGAAGTGCAGGTAGCCGGTCAGGAACAGGTTCACGCCGATCTTCTTGTACTCCACGATCCGCTCGGCGATCTGCTCCGGGGTGCCGATCAGCTGCGTCTTGAAGCCGTCGTTGTACTGGACCAGGTCCTCGAAGCTCGAGTCGGCCCACATGCCCTTGCCGTCCTTGGTGGACGCCCCGGCTTCCTGGACGGCGGCGCGGAACCCCTCCACGGCGGGCTTGTGCGCCTTCTCGACGATCTCGCGGAGGGTGTCGCGGGCTTCCTTCTCGGAATCCCGGGCGATGACGAAGCCGTTCAGGCCAAACCTGGGAGAGGTGAGTGTGGGCAGGGCGCCCCCGGCCCCGCGCCCACTGTCTCCGGCGGCCGCGACGACGCCGGCGATGTTCTCTTTGAATCCGTCGAGGTCCTTGCCGTTGGAGAAGTACCAGTCAGCCACCCGGCCGGCGGTGGCCTGCGCGGCCGTGGAGTTTCCGCCGAAGAAGATCTCCGGGTGCGCCCGGCCCGGCACGTCCACCGGTGCCGGGTTCAGGGTGAAGTCGGTGATGTTGTAGTACTTGCCGGACTGGCTGTAATCCTGCTCGGTCCAGAGCCCGCGGAGGACCTTGATGAATTCCTCGGTGCGGACGTAGCGCTCGTCGTGTTCGAGCCATTCGAGGCCGAAGTTGGTGAATTCATCCTTGAGCCAGCCGGAGACGATGTTCACGGCGGCGCGGCCGTTGGAGATGTGGTCCGCGGTGATGATGTACTTCGCCAGCACGCCGGGGTGCCACATGCCCGGATGGACGGCGGAGATCACCTTGAGCCGCTCGGTGGCGGCCAGCAGCGCCAGGCTGAACGAGGTGGCCTCGTGCTGCTTGTCCGCGCCGTAGGAGGCGGCGTACCGGGTCTGGGTCAGGGCGTATTCGAAGCCCGAGTTCTCCGCGATTCTGGCCAGCTTCTTGTTGTATTCGAAGTCCCAGCCGGTGCGCTGTTCGATGGTGGACACCACCAGGCCGCCGGAGACGTTGGGGACCCAATAGGCGAACTTGAGCGGTTCGGAAAGACGGGCGACGTTGCTGATCTTAGTCATGGGTGTTCCTTTACTTCCGGGTGGGGCTTGCTGTTGCCAGGCGTTCCGCGGCGCGGTCGCGCAGCACATCCTGGATGCCCGCGATGGATGGTTCGTTCTGCAGCGAGGTGGTGTCACCGAGCGTTGTGCCTTCGAACAGCTGGGTCAGCAGCCGGCGCATGATCTTGCCGCTGCGGGTTTTCGGCACATCGGGAACGACGACGACGTCCCGCGGCTTGGCGATCGGCCCGATCTCCTTCGCGACGTGCGCCTTCAGCACACCCTGGATGTCGGGGGTGGCCGCCGAATCCTTCAGCACCACGAACGCGACGATCGCGTGGCCGGTCTTTGGGTCCGCAACCGGGCAGACGCCGGCCTCCACAACGTCCGGGTGGGTGACGAGCGCCGATTCGACCTCGATGGTAGAGAGCAGGTGTCCGGAGACGTTGAGGGTGTCGTCCACCCGCCCGAGGATCCAGATGTCGCCGTCGTCGTCATACTTGGCGCCATCACCGGCGAGGAACCAGCCCTGCTCGGCGTATTGGCGCCAGTACGAATCGAAGTAGCGGCGCGGGTTGCCCCAGACGGTCCGGGCGATCGCCGGGCCGGGGGAGTCCACCACGATGAAACCCTGGACGCCGGGCGGTACCGTGTTGCCGGCGTCGTCCACGATGCGCGTGCTGACGCCGGGCAGCGGGCGGGCTGCGCAGCCGGGTTTGAACGCGGTGTCCGTCGGGGCGGGGGAGAGGATGGTGGCGCCGGTTTCGGACTGCCACCAGGTGTCCACTACCGGGGCGGTGCCGGCGCCGATGTTGGTCCGGAACCAGCGCCAGGCCTCGGGGTTGATGGCCTCGCCCACCGTGCCGAGGAGGCGGATGGAGGAGAGGTCGTACCTGTCCGGGACGCCGTCAGGGAACCAGCCCATGAGGGAGCGGACCAGGGTGGGCGCGGTGTAATACTGCGTGACCGCGTAGCGTTCGATGATTTCAAAATGCCGGCCCGGGTGCGGGGTGTTGGGTGTGCCCTCGAAGATGACCTGCGTGGCGCCGTTGGAGAGCGGGCCGTAGAGCTCGTAGGTGTGCGCGGTGACCCAGGCGAGGTCGGCCGTGCACCAGTGCACGTCCTTCTCCCGCAGTGTGGGGTCGGGGTTGCTGAACAGGTGCTCGAAGCTCCAGGACGCCTGTGTGAGGTAGCCGCCGGAGGTGTGGACCAGGCCCTTGGGCTTGCCGGTGGTGCCGGAGGTGTACATGATGAACAGCGGCGTCTCGGCGTCGAACGCTTCGGCTTCGTGAGTCTCGGAAGCGGTGCCGACGGCGTCGTGCCACCACACATCACGGCCCGCGGTCATCGGGACCGTGTCCAGCTCGCCCGCCGGTGTGGTCCGGTTGACCACCAGGACGTGCTCGATGGCGTTGTCGCCGGCGACGGCGGCGTCCGCGTTGTCCTTGACCGGCACGGCGGTGCCGCGGCGGAACTGGCCGTCGGTGGTGACCAGGAGCTTGGCGCCGGTGTCCTCCACCCGGAACTTCAGGGCCTCGGCGGAGAACCCGCCGAAGACCAGGGAATGGATGGCGCCGATGCGGGCCACGGCGAGGGTGATGATCACGGTTTCGGGGATGACGGGGAGGTAGATGACCACCCGGTCGCCCTTGGTGATGCCGAGATCCAGGAGGGCATTGGCGGCCTTGGAGACCTCGCGCTGGAGTTCGGCGTAGGTGACGGCACGGCGGTCACCGGGCTCGCCCTCGAAGTGCAGGGCCACCTTGTCCCCGCGCCCCGCCGCTACGTGGCGGTCGACGCAGTTGTAGGCGACATTGAGTCTGCCCCCTTCGAACCAGGTGATCTGCGGTCCGACGCCGGCCTCGACGTCGGCCGGGACCCGGCGGTGCGCCGTGTGCCAGGGCTTGGCGCGATCCGTTGCTGCGCCAGGCAGGTCCGCCCAGTCGAGGCGGAGAGCCTGGGTTTCCCAGAACGCAACCGTCTCTGCCTGGGCAGTTCCCGCGGTCGCGGCGGCGCCGTGCCGGGGAGGATGGTTTCCGGAGGTGGTGCTGCGGTGACGCGCCGGCCCGTCGGCGGGGACGCCGTGCACTGCGCCGTCCGTGGGCTCGTTCAGGGACCATCCCGAAGAGCCGCGAGAGGAGCCGGGCGCGTCACGCAGCCCTGCTTCGTTCGCCGTCGCGTCCGAAGTGGTTTGTGGGATTGCCTCGGACGCGGTCCGGGCAAAGGTGGGCAGGGCGGAAGAATTCTCAGGGGTCATTGCTGCACTCCATCGGTCCTGGCAGTAGCACCCTTGGTCGCTCCGGCTCCCTCGAATTTCAGCGAAGGAGGGCGGAACGGTTGCGTGGGAATGGTCGTCTCACGTCACCGGGGGTTGCTGCGGCGTCATCGATCCAGGTCTCTCGGCCGCTCGGGATGGTCATTACCTACTAGAGCTTCAGATGCACCATTCCGCAAAATCGGCGCCGGGAGCGCTGTAATATTCGTTCACCCGGCGTGCGTCCGGTCCAGATCATTCATTTATTCGACAATTGTCCGGAAAGGTCGCAGGAGTAAGGTTGATGCATGGCCCATGTTAACGATCCGGCAGTCATTGACCGCCTCATGCGAACCAAAGGCACGTGGGCGGTGGTCGGCCTCACCACCAACGAATGGCGCTCAGCGTTTGACGTCTCCCTTTATGTCCGGGACCGGATGGGCATGACCATCATTCCGGTCAACCTTCCGGGCGACGACGTCCACGGCGAGAAGGGGTACCGTTCCCTGACTGACATCCCTCCGGAGAAGCACCCGATCGACGTCGTGGACTGCTTCGTCAACTCCCACAGGGTGGGGGCCGTCATAGACGAGGCCATCGCAGTAGGCGCCAAGGCCGTCTGGCTGCAGCTGGGCGTCTTCGACGACGCCGCGACGGACCGCGCCAAGGCCGCCGGGCTGGACGTCGTCGTGAACGCGTGCCCCGCCCGCGAAGGCTGGCGCGTGGGCATCTAACGGCCCGGGAATGACGATCAACAGATCGGGAAGAGTCGGTTACAAAATGTGACCGGCTTTTTCAGTATCCGGTCCCTTGCCGTGTGAGATGGACTCGTAACCATCCCGAGCGGCTGAGAGATCTGGCTCCGTGACGCCGCAGCAACCCCCTCCTTTGAGGACGGTGCTACCGCCAGGACCGATGGAGAACCACTGTGTTCTGAGGCTCCGCGGCTTCGCTCAGCGCTGCCCGGAAGCAAGGACCCAGGGCTTTCCTCGGGCGAGCCCGGAGGAAATCATGAACACGCAGACAGCGGCGGCGCCGCGGCCCCGAGCAGGTGGTGGCCTGTGATCGAGATCCAGAACGTCAGCACGTCATTCGCTTCAGCCGCGGGACCTTTCACGGCCGTCGATGACGTCAGCCTGCACATCAGGCGGGGCACCATCCAGGGCATCATCGGGTTCTCCGGCGCCGGCAAATCCACGCTGCTGCGCAACATCAACCTCCTCGAGCGCCCGACGTCGGGCCGCGTCCTGGTGGACGGCGTGGACCTGGTGACCCTGTCCGACGCCGAGCTCCGGACCAAGCGACACGACATCGGCATGATTTTCCAGCACTTTAATCTCCTCAACAACCTCACAGCCCAGGAAAATGTGGAGCTGTCCCTGAAGTTCGCCGGCGTCGGGAAGGCGGAACGCCGGCGGCGGGCCGCCGAAACCCTGGAAATCGTGGACCTCGCCGACAAAGCGGGAACGTATCCGGCCAAACTCTCCGGGGGCCAGAAGCAGCGGGTGGCGATCGCCCGCGCCCTCGCCACCGGGCCCAAGGTGCTGCTCTGCGACGAGCCGACGTCGGCCGTGGATCCCCGGACGACGTCATCGGTCCTGCAGTACCTGGCCGACGTCAACGCCGAATTCGGCATCACAATCGTGGTGGTCACCCACGAGATGAACGTCATCAAGGCCATCGCGGACAACGTCGCGGTCATGGAGGAAGGCCGGGTGGTGGAGCAGTTCGACCTCGCCGAACTCCAGCGCCCCGGCTTCCACCCGGCGACGTCGATCGGCCGCTACCTGGTCTCCGATGAGATCCAGCTGGACCGCTCCGGGAGGGGCACCCACACCACAGCCGCGTCGGAGGGCCTGATCAATGTTTGACCGCATCCTGGAAATCCTGCCCGAAATCGACGTCGCCATGGGACAGACCCTCACCATGCTGCTGGTGGCCATCCCGCTGGCGGTGCTGCTCGGCACACCGCTAGGTGTCCTGCTCTACACCATCGGTCCCAACGGGCTCAAGCACAGGCCAAAGCTGCACCGGGTCCTGGACGGGCTGGTCAACCTGCTCCGCTCGTTCCCGTTCCTGATCCTGCTGATCGCAATCATTCCCGTGACCAGGTTCATTGTCGGCACGACCATCGGCACGGCCGCCGTCATTGTCCCGCTGACCCTCAACGCCATTCCGTATTTCGCCCGCTTTGTGGAACAGAACCTGAGCCAGCTCGGCGGCGGAGTGGTCGAAGCGGCACGGTCCATGGGCGCCAGCCGGTCCCAGATCGTCCGGGACGTCCTGATTGTGGAGGCAAAGCCCGGACTCGTCAGCTCCATCACCATCATGACCGTCAGCTTCATCTCCTACTCGGCGATGGCAGGCCTGGTGGGCGGCGGCGGAATCGGCGACTTCGCCATCCGGTACGGCTATTACCGCTACGAAACGCCGCTCATGATCACCGCGATTGTCCTGATGATCCTGCTGGTCACCATCGTTCAGCTGGGCGGATCCTATGTTGCCCGGCGCCTGGACAAGCGCCTCTGAGCGCCGGCAGCACCCTCTTCCCACCTCCCTCAGCGGAAAGCACCCCATGACGTCAACACCCAGTACCCGTTTCGACGGACCCCGCCCCCGCCTGCTGATCAGCGCCTTCGTGATGAACACGTCCAGCCACATCATGGGCGGCCAGTGGCGGCGCCCGGAAGCCCAGCAGCACCGGTTCAACGAACTCCAGCTCTGGACCGACCTGGCCCGCCAGCTCGAAGACGCCAAGTTTGACGCGATCTTCTTCGCCGACGTCGTCGGTCTGTACGGCGACTACGACGGCGGGTGGGCATCGCTGCTGAAAAAGGGCCTGCAGGTGCCGTCCAACGACCCCCTCATCCTGCTGTCCGCGCTCGCCACCGGAACGCAGGAGATCGGGCTGGCCGCGACGTCGTCGGTAATTCAGAGCCATCCGTTCCAGTTCGCCCGGCAGATGTCCACGCTGGACCACATCAGCGGCGGCCGGGTGGCCTGGAACATCGTCACCAGCGTGCTGGAAAACGCGCACCGGAACTTCAACGCCACCGAGCTGACCAAGCATGACGAACGCTACGACTGGGCGGACGAATACGTCGAGGCCGCCTACAAACTGTGGGAAGGGTCCTGGGAAGACGATGCGCTGCTCCGGGACAAGGAGACCGGAGTCCACACCGACCCGGAAAAAGTCAGCAAGATCTACCACCGCGGACCCCGCTACTCGATCGACGGACCCCACCTCGCGGCCCCTTCGCCGCAGCGCACCCCGGTGCTCTTCCAGGCCGGAAGCTCCGGCCGCGGCCAGCAGTTCTGCGCCGCCAACGCCGAGGCCACCTTCACCCTCGCGCCGAGCACCGACGTGGCCGCGAAGTACACCGCGGCCGTCCGGGAACAGGCCGTTGCCGCCGGCCGCCATCCGGATGACGTGAAGTTCCTCCAGGGCATGCACTTCGTGGTGGGCGGCACGGAGGCCGAGGCGCTCCGCAAGGCCGACGAGCTCGAGGACAGCCTGGACATTGAGGCCCTGCTGGCCCACGTGGGCGGCGGGTTCGGCGTCGACCTCGGCGGGCTGCCGCTGGACACCCCGCTCGGGGACCTTGAGACGGAAGGCAGCCAGGGGCATCTCACGGCTATCCGCGCTTCCGTCCGAGGCGGCAATCCCACCCTCCGCGACATTGCGCTCTACCGCAGCCGGGCCAACCGGGTGGTGGGAACGCCGGACCAGATCGCGGACCGTCTCGAGCAGTGGCAGGACGCCGGAATTGACGGCATCAACATCATCAACCAGACCATCCCCGGCTCCTACACCGACTTCATCGACGGTGTGCTGCCGGAACTGCGCAGCCGCGGCCTCGCCCAGACCGGCTACGCGCCGGGAACCCTGCGCGAGAAGCTCTTCGGCGCCGGGCCGCGGCTCAACGGCCGGCACCCCGCCGCAGCCTTCCGGGGAGCCTTCACCGAATTCTCCGCGGCGGCCGAAAACCAGCCCGCCGGCGTTACCGCCCAGTCATAGCTCAGCGCGAACCACCACAAAGGACCAAGACCATGCAGCGTAGAAATTTCCTCAAGTATGCCCTCGCCGGCGCCGGTGCAGTCTCCGCCGCGGCACTGACCGGCTGCGGCCTCACCAACCCCGGCGGTGCCGCCGCCAGCGGCGGGAAGACGATCAAGATTATCGTCACCGAGTCCGCCCCGTACCAGGAACCGACCAAGCTGGCCCAGAAGCTGCTCGCGGCCCAGGGCTGGACCCTGGAGCCCACCTTCGTCACGGACATCATCCAGCCCAACCTGGCCGTGGCCAACGGCGAATTCGACGCCAACTTCTTCCAGCACAACGCCTACCTGAAGCAGTTCAACCAGGACAAGGGCCTGGAGAACGTGGGACTGTTCTACGTCTACAGCGCCCCGGGCGGCATCTGGTCTGACAAGTACAAGTCCCTCAAGGAGCTCCCGGACGGCGCCAAGATCGGCATTCCCGTGGACCCGGCGAACAACGGCCGGGCCCTGTTCATGCTGCGCGACGCCGGCCTGCTGGAGCTGTCCGACGCCACCGTGATCCACACCTCGCAAAAGAACATCACGGCCAACCCGAAGAAGCTGCAGTTCGTGGAAGTGGACCAGCAGTCCCTCGCCAAGACCCTTCCCGACGTCGACGCCGGCTTCCTGGTCGCCCGGATGGCCGCCGATGCCGGGCACAGCAAGGACGACGCGCTGGCCTTCGAAACGGATGCGGACCAGGTCCCGTTCCGGATCGTGGTTGCCGGGCGGAAAGATTTTGCCGGGTCGGAGAAGGCCGCGGCCCTCAAGGCCGCCTTCCAGTCCCCGGAGGTCAAAGCCTGGTTTGCCAGCTACCAGAAGGGCATCCTGCCCACCCCCTGGGACCAGGATCCCGCCGCCGACGCCGCCAAGCTCTAGCCCGGCCAACAGCAACCAAGGGAACGCATGTCCTACGCATCAGAGACCCTAGCCCCCGCAGCCCCGTCGGCCGCAGCACCATCGGCCGCGGCCCCGTCGGCCGCGGCCGCCTACGAGACGTTGGCGCAGCGTTTCCGGCCCGTGTTCGCCCGGATCGCGGAGGGCGCGCTGGCCCGCGAGCAGGACAGGGTCCTGCCCTTCGAACAGGTCCGCTGGCTGAACGAGGAAGGCTTCGGCCGGCTGCGGGTGCCCACGGAACACGGGGGCGACGGCATCGGTTTCGAGCCCTTCTTCCGGCTGCTCATCGAACTCGCCGAGGCGGATTCCTCCGTGGCCCACCTCTACCGCTCGCACTTCGCGTTCGTGGAGACCGTCGGCCTGGAATCCGAGGACTTCCGGAACCGCTGGTACCCGAAAGTTGTGGCCGGCGAGATCTTTGGCAACGCCGCCACGGAGAAATCCGGCAATGTCCTGGGCACCACCGGAACCAAGCTGACACGCCACGGCGGGGACTGGCTCTTGAACGGCAGGAAGTACTACACCACCGGCACCATCTTCGCCGAGTGGATTGCCGTCATGGCCAGCACCGAGGGCGTGGAGGGCCGCCAGTACGCCGTGGTCAGCACCACCCAGCCCGGAGTGGAAATCCTCGACGACTGGGACGGGTTCGGCCAGCAGTTGACCGGCACCGGCACCACGATTTTCCGTGACGCCGTGGTGCCGGACGCCAACATCATTCGGCGCTCGGAATCCACCACGCACGAGCCGGCCTTCTTCCAGCTGGTCCTGCTCGCCGTCCTGGCTGGCATCGGCCGGGCGGCGCTGGCCGACGCGTCGGCGCTGGTCCGCGACCGCAAGCGCACCTTCAACACCGGGTCCGGCGAACTGTTCCGCGACGACCCGCTGATCCTGCAGCTCGTGGGCCAGCTCTCGGCCAAGGTCTTCGCGGCGGAATCCGTGGTGCTGGCCGCCGCCCGGGAGCTCGACGTCGGCGCGGACCGAAACGTGGATCTCACCCCGGAGCAGCGCTACGTCCGCGGCGAGATCGCGGTGGAAAAGGCCCAGCTGCTGGTGCCGGAACTCGTCCAGTCCGCGGCCCAGCAGCTCTTCGACGTCACCGGTGCGTCCGCCACGTCGAAGTCGAAATCCCTGGACCGGCACTGGCGCAACGCCAGGACCGTTTCCACCCACAACCCCGCCGTGTTCAAGGCCCGCACCGTGGGCGACTACGAAGTCAACGGCACCACCCCGGAAGGGCTGCACAGCATCGGCGACGCCCGCGCAGCCGGACAGGCCGCAGCGGGATAGCTGGCAGCGGGGCCCGGATAGCTGCACCCGGATAGGCTCGTGCCATGGACGTTGCCACCCTGCGCGAGATCTGCCTGAGCTTCCCCGGTGCGTTTGAGGACTTTCCTTTCGGACCGGAGACATCCGTGTTCAAGGTGCGGGCCGCCGTGGCGGGAGGGGCGCGGCAGGACGCCAAGATGTTCGCGGCGTCGGCCATGGACCCGGCCGACTGGTCCGTGAGCCTCAAATGCGAGCCGGCCCTGGCCGAACAGCTGCGGGCCATCCACCCGGAAATCACCGGCGCCTGGCACATGAACAAGACGCACTGGAACGGGGTCCGGCTGGACGGATCGTTGCCGGACGACATGATCCGGGACATGGTGGAGGATTCCTATGACCTGGTGGTCGCCTCGTTCAGCCGGAAGCAGCGGGAACAGCTGGGCTGGGCGGGACTCGCCAGGGGCGAGGACACATGAGCGGTGTCCCCGGCGCCGGCCGCGGCGCGCGGGGCGGGCTGAACTATCCGGGCATTGGCTCCACTGAGCACGGTCAGGCTCCGGAGGGCTTTCCCTGCCTGGTGTCCCGGGCATACCTTGGCGACGGCCCGGCACTGTACCGGAGGGTGGCGCAGGGGATTCTGACCTGGCAGTTGCAGAAACGCTCCGGGCTGCGCGTCCGCACCGACTCCGACGCCGTCGTGCCCGGCGCGCGCGTGGTGAGCGGATTCGGCGTCGGACCCTTCCGGATCAACGCGCCCTGCGAGGTGGTGTGGGTGTGCCGGCCGGTGCCCGGCGACGGGCCGCAACGTGCCGGGTTCGGGTACGGCACACTGCCCGGTCATCCCGTGCGGGGCGAGGAGGCCTTCGAAGTGGAGCTCGACGCCGCGGGGCGGGTGTTCCTGAAAATCACGGCCTTCAGCCGGCCGTCCAACTGGTTCTACGCGGCCGGCCGCGCCCTCACGGGACGGGCACAAAGGCAGGTCACTTCCCGCTACATTGGGAGTGCACACGAACTGGCCGCAGGTGAAAGCTGATCAGGAGCAGATGGATGCTGGAACAGAAAACCCTTGACCAATTGTGGAACTTCGACGACCCCGCCGGGTCCGAAGCCCGGTTCCGGGCGGCCGCAGCAGATGAACGATACGACACCGACGAACGTGCCGAGCTCACCACCCAGCTGGGACGGGCCATCGGGCTGCAGGGCCGCTACGAGGAAGCCGACGCCCTGCTGGACGCGGTCGACGCCGACGAGCCCACCGTCGCGGTGCGGGTGCTGCTCGAACGCGGCCGGGTGCTCAATTCCAGCGGCCACCCCGAGATGGCCGTGCCGCTCTTTGAGCAGGCGGCCGAACTGGCAGACCATCTGGGTGAGGAATTCCTGGCCGTGGACGCGCTGCACATGCTCGCCATCGCCGACTCCGCCCACGCCGAGACCTGGACCCGGAGCGCCCTGGAATATGCCTCCACGGTCCACGATGAGCGGACCAAACGGTGGGTGGTTTCGCTGCACAACAACCTCGGCTGGACCCTGCATGACGCCGGCCGGTGCACCGAGGCCATGGTGGAGTTCCAGCTCGCCGAACAGTGGGCCGACCGGATCGGCACCCCGCGGCAGCAGGAACTGGCCCGCGAGGCCATCAAGGCCTGTTGACCCGGCAACTGGCCATGTGACCCGGCGTTGTCATGCTGGAAGAATGGAACCTCAGCAAAACCGAATGAAAGGCTTCAGCCAATGATCTTCATCGTCGTCAAATTCAAGGTCAAGCCGGACTGGTCGGAGCGCTGGCTGGGACTCGTGAACGATTTCACCCAGGCCACCCGCCAGGAGCCCGGCAACCTGTGGTTCGACTGGTCCCGCAGTGTGGAGGACCCCAACGAATTCGTCCTCGTTGAGGCGTTCAAGGACGACGCCGCCGGTGCCCACGTGAACAGCGCCCACTTCAAGCAGGCCATGGCAGACATGCCACAGGCGCTGGCCGAGACGCCCCGGATCATCAGCCGGCAGCTCGACGGCGACGGCTGGGACCGGATGGGCGAGCTCACCATCTAACCCCGTCTCACCCCCCGTCTGACCGTCTCACCCCCGCCTGACCCGTCTCACCCCGTCTGTCCCGTCTCACCCCCCTCGATTGCTCCGTAACGGCCCTTTTGAGGCCTCAAAACGGCCGTTACGGAGCAATCGACGGCAGGGTTCCCTGGCCGGGCTTGCGAGCCGAGGAGGCGAGTGGGGAGCTATCGATAGGCTTGTGGCATGTGGATCGGCTGGATTGAATTCGACATCCTCCTGGGCGACGTCCACAGCCTGAAGGAGAAACGTTCCGTGGTGCGGCCGCTGCTTGCGGAGCTCAAGCGCCGCTTTGATGTCTCCGTGGCAGAGGTCGGGGACCAGGATCAGCACCGGCGCACGCAGTTGGGCGCCGGCCTGGTGGCAGCAGACCGGGCACACGTCGTGGAGGTGCTGACCGCCGTCGAACGCTTCGTGGCGGCCCGGCCCGAGCTCGAACTCCTCAGCGCACGGCAAAGGGAGCTCCGCAGCGACGACTAGGCGCAGTCCATTGCCCCGCCAACCCCTGTCGATGGCCCCGCCGACCCAGTCGCCCCGCCAACCCCTGTCGATGGCCCCGCCGACCCAGTCGCCCCGCCAACCCCGTCGATTGCTCCGTAGCCGCCCTTTTGAGGGGTCATAACGGCACTTATGGAGCAGTCGATGGGTGTTGTGGATAACTTCTGCGGCGTACGCGCCGTTCTGCTCTGATGAAGCCATGAAAACCGCACGCCCGCTGCCGGACGATTTCCGGGGACGCCCCTTTACCGTCGTCGAAGCGGCGGCGGCCGGTGTGTCACCAAAAAGGCTCCGCCACCGGTCCCTGGCCGCGCTGGGCCGGGGAATCCGTGTGCAAAGCCCGGCGCCGGGGCTTCCCCTGTGCGTGCGCGTGCGCGTGCGGCCTTTCATTGAGGTCAATGAGCGATGCGCCGCGTCGCACCTCACCGCGGCGGAGCTTGGCGCGCTTCCGGTGCGGCAGCCGAAGGAGGCACCACCGATGTACCACGTGATCAGGCCCGAGGGCGCGGCCCATCTCAACCGGCCACGTGTAATCGTCCACAGGATGAAGCTCTACGACGACGAAATCACGCTGCTGGACGGGATTCCCATCACCACCCCGGAGCGGACCTGGCTGGATCTGGCCGAAATGCTGACCGTCGAGCAACTCGTCGTGGCCGGCGACAGCTGCGTCCGGATGCCCCGGCCTGAGCTCGAAGGAAGGGATGTGCCGCTCTGCAGCCTCGATGATCTGCAGCGGATGATCGACCGCCACAAGGGAAAACGCGGGATCCGTAAGGCGCGGGAAGCCATAGCCCTCATTCGCGTGGGCTCGGATTCGCCGCAGGAGTCGTTGCTGAGGCTGGCCATCGTCCGGGCCGGCCTTCCCGAACCAGAGCTGAACGTGCCTATCATCGACGATGCAGGAACCCGGCACCACGAACCCGACCTGTCCTATCGGAAATACAGAATCGGCGTCGAGTACGAGGGCGAACTCCACGGTGATGAGGGCCAGATCGTCCGGGACATCGCCCGTTCGGAGAACTACACGGCCCTTGGCTGGACCGAGGTCCGGATCTCCAAGCGGCACATGCACGATGATGCCAAGGCCGCGGTCGCCAAGGTCCGTGCCGCGCTCCTGCAGGCGGGCTGGCGGCCCGGCCGTGAACGAACGATTGCTCCGCAACTGCCGTTTTGAGGGTTCAAAAGGGCAGCTGCGGAGCAATCGATGGAACCGCAGAGCGGCGGCGGTGGGTGGGCCTAGCCGAAGTACTTCGGCAGGGTCGCGTCGTGGGCTTCGCGGAGCGCGTCGAGGCTCATGGCCTCGACGCCGTTGATCTCCAGCGTGCCGCCCTCGGCGTCCACCACACCGATCCGGACGTGCGCGAAGCCGCGGGCGGTGCACATGTCCGTGAAGCGGATTTCCTCCGAACGGGGCACAGCGACGATGGCGCGGCCCTGGGTTTCGGAGAACAGCGCCGTGAACAGGTCCACGCCGTCGCGGTCCAGGACGTCCTGCAGGGCGATCCGGGCGCCCACGCCGTAGCGCAGGGACGACTCCACGAGGGCCGCGGCGAGGCCGCCTTCGGAGAGGTCGTGGGCGGAGTCCACCATGCCGTCGCGGGAGGCGTTGATCAGGATCTGGCCCAGTTCGCGCTCGGCGTCGAGGTCAACCTTCGGCGGCAGGCCGCCCAGGTGTCCGCGCATGTTCGACCATTCCGAACCGTCCAGCTCTGCCGCCGTCGTGCCCAGCAGGTAGATGGCCTGGCCGTCTTCCTTCCAGCCCGAGGGCGTGCGGCGGGCGACGTCGTCGAACTTGCCCAGCACTGCCACCACGGGGGAGGGGTGGATGGGGGTGGTCCCGGTCTGGTTGTACAGCGAGACGTTGCCGCCGGTGACCGGGATGCCGAGGACCATGCAGGCGTCGGACAGGCCGCGGATGGCTTCGGCGAGCTGCCACATGACGTCGGGGTCCTCGGGGGAGCCGAAGTTCAGGCAGTCGCTGACGGCCATCGGCACGGCACCGGAGGTGGCGACGTTGCGGTAGGCCTCGGCCAGGGCCAGCTGAGCGCCGTGGTACGGGTCCAGGTAGGTGTAGCGGCCGTTGGCGTCGGTGGCCAGGGCCACGCCCAGGCCGGTTTCCTCGTCCACCCGGACCACGCCGGCGTCGTCCGGGAACGCCATGGCGGTGTTGCCGCCGACGTAGCGGTCGTACTGCTTGGTGATCCAGGACTTGTCGCACATGTTCGGCGAGGCGACGAGCTCGGTGATGGCGGCGGCCAGCTCCGCGGGGGCGGAGGGCCGGCCGGCGTCCTGCACGGACCCGGTGAAGGAGTCGGCCTGGACGGCGTCCTGCCATTCGGGGCGGGCGTACGGGCGGTCGTAGACCGGCCCGTCGTGGGCTACGGTGCGCGGGTCGACGTCGACAATGACCTCGCCTTCCCACGTGATGATGAGGCGGCCGGTATCAGTCACCTCGCCCAGCCAGGAGTACTCCACCGCCCACTTGTCCATGACCGCTTCAAACGCGGCGATGTTCTCCGGGGTAACCACGGCCATCATGCGTTCCTGCGACTCGGACATCAGGATTTCGCCCGGGGTCAGGGTGGGGTCGCGGAGCAGCACGGAGGTCAGCTCGACTTCCATGCCGCCGTCGCCGTTGGAGGCGAGCTCGGAGGTGGCGCAGGAAATGCCCGCGGCGCCGAGGTCCTGGATGCCTTCGACCAGGGATCCCTTGAACAGCTCCAGGCAGCACTCGATCAGGACCTTCTCGGCGAACGGGTCGCCCACCTGGACCGCGGGGCGCTTGGACGGCTTGGTGTCATCGAAGGACTCGGAGGCCAGCACGGAGGCGCCGCCGATGCCGTCGCCGCCGGTGCGGGCACCGAACAGCACCACCTTGTTGCCCTTGCCGGAGGCGTTGGCGAGGCGGATGTCCTCGTGGCGCATCACGCCGACGGCCAGCGCGTTCACCAGCGGGTTGCCCTGGTAGACGGAGTCGAAGACCATTTCGCCGCCGATGTTGGGCAGGCCCAGCGAGTTGCCGTAGCCGCCGATCCCGGCCACGGCGCCGTGCATGACGCGGGCGGTGTCCGGGTGGTCAATGGCGCCGAAGCGCAGCGGATCCATCACCGCGACCGGGCGGGCGCCCATGGAGATGATGTCGCGGACAATGCCGCCGATGCCGGTCGCGGCGCCTTGGTAGGGCTCCACGAAGGACGGCGAGTTGTGGGACTCGATCTTGAACGTCACGGCCCAGCCGTCGCCGAGGTTGGTGACACCGGCGTTTTCGCCGATACCCACGAGCATGTCCTTCTTCATTTCCTCGGTCACCTTGTCGCCGAACTGGCGCAGGTGGTTCTTCGAGGACTTGTAGGAGCAGTGTTCGCTCCACATCACCGAGTACATGGCGAGTTCCGCGCCGGTGGGGCGGCGGCCCAGGACCTTGACGACCTCGTCGAACTCGTTCTGCTTCAGGCCCAGTTCGGCCCAGGGGAGCTCGGTGTCCGGGGTCTTTGCCGCGTTCTCGACGGTGTCGATGTTGAACTTCCGGGCGGTCTCCGCGGGTGCCGCCACAGCGGGTGTCTCCGTCATTTGTTGTCTCCCACGATCTTGTTCAGGACAGAGGTGAAGAACCCGAGGCCCTCGGTGCCGGAGCCGAGCTCGGGACCGAAGCCGGCCTCCACTGCGTGCTCGGGGTGCGGCATGAGGCCCACCACGTTGCCCGCGGCGTTGGAAATGCCGGCGATGTCGCGGCGTGAGCCGTTCGGGTTGAAGCCGACGTAGCGGAACACAACGCGGCCTTCGGCCTCGAGCGCGTCCAGGGTCTTCTCGTCGGCGATGTACTGGCCGTCCTGGTTCTTCAGCGGCACGGTGATTTCTTGGCCGGCGGCGTAGTCCCCGGTCCAGGCGGTCGTGTTGTTCTCCACGCGCAGCACCTGGTCCCGGCACATGAACTTCAGGTGGTCGTTCTTGATCATGGAACCGGGCAGCAGGTGCGACTCGGTCAGGATCTGAAAGCCGTTGCAGATGCCCAGCACGGGCAGCTTGGCCTCGGAATTGGCGGCGTCGATGATCTTGGACATCAGCGGCGCGAAGCGGGCGATCGCGCCGGCGCGGAGGTAATCGCCGTACGAGAAACCGCCGGGAATCACGACGGCGTCAACGTCACCCAGGGTGGTGCCGGTGTGCCAGAGTTCCACCGGGGTGGCGCCGGCCAGACGGACCGCACGGGCGGCGTCGCGGTCGTCGAGGGTGCCGGGGAAGGTGACGACGCCGATCTTCGCACCGGCCAGCCGGGGGTTGGCGGCGACGGCGACGGCCTCGCCGATCAGGGGGAGTTCAGTCATTTCAGGCCTCAACGACCTCGACGTTGACGACGTCTTCGATGACCGGGTTGGACAGCAGGGTCTCCGCGGCGTCGCGGGCTTGGGCCAGGATCTCCTCGGTCACCTCGCCGTCGACCGTGAGTTCAAAGCGCTTGCCCTGGCGGACAGAGCTGAAAGCGGTGAAGCCCAGCCGGGGCAGAGCACCGACGATGGCCTTCCCCTGCGGGTCCAGAATCTCGGGCTTGGGCATGACGTCGACAACGATCCGGGGCATCCGGCAACTCCTGTGCGTGAGCGTTGGGTAGGGGCGCAGCGGAGTGGTGCCGTCTCACGCCGATCCGCTGTGTGTTGGACTGCCTGGTGAATACAGCGTGAAAGGGCGCTCCGCGAGCTTGCATGCCCATTCTACCGGCCACCGTGCGTCCGGCCGTATTCGGGCTGGGAGTGTGAACCCGGCCTCCCTGGCAGGTCGTTGAGCTGGGGAGATGGCGTCGCGGGGGCGACTGCGCCCTATGGTCGGGGCTGCCGCCGGTCAGTAGGATGTGCGCATGGCTGAGAAACCGAAATCCGTGGTGTTGTCTGTTGTGGCCGTCGCAGTGTTCGCCGGGCTGGGCCGGATGGTCCTGCAGAAGATCAAGGCTGACCGTGCGGCGAAGGCGACCAAGGTGGCCGGGCCCTTGGATGAGAAGACCCGTGCATGGATCAGCGACGTGGTCCGGACTCCCCGAAAATAGGCAGCGGGTCACGTGCGGGCCGGCGGCGGGCCCGAAGATCGTCAGCCGTCGCGGCGTCCGGCGTTGAGCCGGCGCATCCTGGGGTAGGCACTGTGCCCGCCGGAGCCCAATTGACGCAGTTCAGCATCCTCGCCATCGCATCGTGTCGTATTGCGTGACAAATTTTAAATACCTCCTTGTGGTCTATGTCATATCTCGCTCTCAGTCTGTACTGTATGAATCGGCTGGTATCCGTGGGGGCGGGCCGGGCGACCGCCCGGTGAGTTCCCGCCAGTCCGTTGGGCCCGGCGTTGGAGTCGGGCCGTTCCTTTACGAAAGGTTCAAACACTCGTGACATCACCAGGAAAGAGCTTCCTTCGAAGCGGGGGACTCCGGAGGGCCGCGGCACTGACCCTGGGCTTGCCGGTTCTTCTGTCCAGCATCGCGATCGCACCCGCCAACGCGGCCCCGGCGCAAGGCCCGGGCGTAGCCGGCGTCGCACAGAAGAATATTGATCCGAACAACTACAAGGACGGCCGCTACATAGTGGTCCTGGCGGAGAAGCCTTCCGCGACTTACGACGGCGGGACGGCCGGCCTGCCGGCCACCAAGCCTGCGTCCGGCAAGAAACTGGATGCCACCAAGGCCGAAGTCAAGCAGTACAAGGCCCACCTGGAACAGAAGCAGGCCCAGGTGGCCGGCCAGCAGGGCGTCAAGATGCAGCGCCAGTTCACCGCAGCCCTCAACGGCTTCAGCGCCAAGCTGACGGCGGACCAGGCCGTGAAGCTGGCCCGGGACCCGTCGGTCCTCGTCGTCGCGCCGGACACGGAGAACGCCCCCGATTACTCCACCGCCGACTTCCTGAAGCTCAGCGGGCCCAACGGCACGTGGAACACCAAGTTCGGCGGCCAGGACGCGGCCGGCAAGGGCGTCGTGGTCGGCGTCATTGACACCGGTTACACCCCCTCCAGCGCCTACTTTGCCGGCCAAGAGGTCAAGCCCCTCATCGGAGATCCCGTCGTCGGCGTGCCATACCGCACCCCGGACGGCAAGATCGCGATGCTCAAAGCGGACGGCGAAACCTTCAAGGGCGAATGCCAGGTCGGCACCGACTTCGACGGCACCGCCTGCAACTCCAAGGTCCTGAGCGCCCGCTACTTTGGCGAAGACTTCGCGGCCACCGTCCCGCCGGAAGACTGGGCCCCGGGCGAACGGCTGTCTCCGGTCGACGCAGCCAGCCACGGAACCCACACCGCCAGCACCGCTGCCGGAAACGCCAATGTCGAGGCCACGGTTGACGGCCGGAGCTTCGGCCAGACCAGCGGCATTGCGCCGGCCGCGAAGCTGTCCATCTACAAGGTCTGCTGGGAAGACAACGATCCCAACTCCGGTGGGTGCTACTCGTCCGCGTCCGTCGAGGCCATCAACAAGGCCATCGAGGACGGCGTGGACGTCCTGAACTACTCCATCTCCGGCGCCACGGATACCACCACCGATCCGGTCTCCCTGGCATTCCTGTCCGCCGCCTCGGCCGGGATCTTCGTCGCCGTCTCCGCCGGCAACTCCGGCCCGACGGCCAGCACCGTCAACCACGGCGCGCCCTGGCTGACCACGGTCGCGGCCACCAGCTTCTCGCAGGAACTGCAGGGCACGGTCGAGTTCTCCGACGGCAGCAAATACCGCGGCGCCAGCATCATGAACGGCCAGGTTTCCAATGCCGGCGTCGTGCTGGCAGCCAACGCAGGAGCCGCCGGGAAGGCCAGCCCGAATCTGTGCGGCCCCGATACGCTGGACCCGGCCAAAATCGCCGGCAAGGTTGTGGTCTGTGACCGCGGCGTCGTGGACCGCGTCGCAAAGAGCGCCGAAGTCAAGCGCGGAGGCGGCGTCGGCATGATCCTCGTCAACTTGTCCGTCTCCTCACTGGACACGGACAAGCACTCGGTCCCCACCGTCCACGTGAACCCGCCCGCCACCGAGGCCATCAAGGCCAAGGTCACGGCCAACCCGGCCATCACGGTTTCCCTGGTCAACAAGGACACCACCGGACTGCCCCTCGAGGCGCAGCCGCAGATCGCCGGGTTCTCTTCCCGCGGCCCGCTGCTCGCTGAAGGCTCCGACCTGCTCAAGCCCGACGTCGCGGCGCCCGGCGTGGCCGTGTTGGCCGGCGTTTCGCCGATCGGCACCGGCGGCGACAACTTCGGTTTCCTTTCCGGCACCTCTATGGCCTCCCCGCACGTAGCCGGCTTCGGCGCACTGATCCTGGCCATGAAGCCCACGTGGTCCCCGGCCGCGGTCAAATCCGCGATGATGACCACCACGAGCGACGTCAAGAACGCCGACGGATCCAAGAACACCGACGTCTTCGCCACCGGCGCAGGCCAGGTGGACCCGGCCCGCGTGCTGGATCCGGGCCTCGTCTACGACGCGTCAACGGTTGACTACCTGGAGTTCATTCAGGGCACGGGTCTTAACGTCGGGATCCCCGGCCTCGGCACCACCAAGCCGCGGGACATGAACCTCCCGTCGTTCGCCCTGGGCAACCTGGCCGGGAAGATCGAGGTCACCCGCACGCTGACCGCCCTGACCCCCGGAATCTACAAGGCCCAGTTCAACGTTCCCGGCATCAAGGTCAGCGTGACCCCGGCTGTCCTGAACTTCAGCGCCGCCGGCGAGAAGCGCACGTTCAAGGTCTCCTTTGAGAACCAGGGCGCACCGCTGGGCAAGTTCGCGACCGGGTCGCTGACGTGGCAGGGCGCCAACAAGAATGTGGCGTCGCCGATCGCGGTCCGTCCGCAGTCGGTCGTGGCCTTGCCCGATGTCGCCTTCACCTCCGAGGGCGGCAGCGGTTCCGGTGCCATCAAGGTGGTCTCCGGCACGAACGCGCCGATCAACATGACCCTCGACGGTCTCTCGAAGGCCGACTCCACGGCCGTCGAGCTCGTCCCGGGTCCGTTCACCGGTGCCCCGGATGCCTCAAACGTGGTCAAGGACGTCACAGTGGTGGCCGGCTCCCCGCTGGCCAAGTTCTCGGTCATTTCCGCGGACCCGAAGGCTGACTTCGACATGTACGTCATGACCCCGAACGGTCCGCTGACGGTCGCGACGTCGTCGGCCAGCGAATCGGTGTCCATCCCCAACCCGACCCCGGGTAAGTACACGATCTACGCCAACCTGTACGCCAGCCCGAACAACCAGGCCACCAAGGCCTCGGTCGACGCCGCCGTGCTGGGCAAGGTCGAGGGCAAGGCCTCGCTGAGCCCGAACCCGCTCCGGCTCGCCAACGGCAAGGCCGGCAAGGTCACGCTGAGCTGGGAAGGGCTTCAGGTCGGTTCGTACATCGGCCGGGTCACTTTCGCCGGTGCCAGCGATCCCACGTTCGTCTCGGTCCTGGTGACCCCGGCCGGGACCGTCGTGGTCCCGCCGACCGCCGAGGACCAGGATTCCAATGACGGTCCGGGTGACGGCGCCGATGGCGACAACTCCCACAAGGACAAGAAGGACAAGGGCAAGAAGGTGAAGGAGGAGCAGGGCAAGATCCAGAACAGCGATCAGTCCTTCGCCCCGAACTACGCCATCTAGGCGACGCCAGGTAGGCAGAAGCAGCACCAAAATACGGCAACGGCCGGCGGCTCACACCGCCGGCCGTTGCCGTTTAATCCGCCGGGGCGGACCCAGAAGAGCCGAGCGCGCGGGAAAGATCGGGGCGAACCCAGGGGGCGCGGGCGTCCGTGCCGTGAAGGTTCAGATGGCGCCGGTGGATCCCGCGATGCCGCCGAGCAGGGGCGCCATCGCCCGCCAGCGGGCAATCTCGCAGCCATCGGTCCGGCTGAAGCGGCTGTTGACCTCGCGCCCCAGGTACCAGCCGGTCACGACGGCGGTCTGGGGACCGCCGTACTGCTGCGTGCACAGCCGCGGCGGCCCCGGTTTGGGGAAGAAGACCGCCTCGCCGTGGCGCCGGACGGCCGCCAGGGCGGCGGCGGGATCCGGCAGGGTGGACGCGGCGGAGGGGGCGCCGTCGCCGGCTTCCAGCCTGAAGGTGTATTCGGGCGCGCCGGGAGCCTCGGTGAGGCGAATGGTCAGCTCGATGTCGTTGCGCCTGTGCGGGGCGTTGCGCGGGCTGGCTGTGTCTGTCATGAGGGTCCCTTCAGGCTGTTGTCCGGTTCCGCGAACCGGACTCCGGTGGTGGGGCCGGTCCCGGCCGCGGCGTTGAGCAGCGGCGTCAGCTCCTGCAGCAGCCGCTCCCGGAGCTGCTGCGATTCGGCCGCGAACGCCCGCTGATAGTCAACGTACTCGGCCTTGCCCTCCGGTGTCTCGATCCGGATCGCCGGATACCCCCAGTCGGCGAGGTCGTAGGGTGAGGCCTGCATGTCCATGGCTCGGATCCGCCACGAGAGTTCGAAACAGTCCATGACGAGCTCGCTGGGCAGCAACGGGGACAGCTTGTAGGCCCACTTGTAAAGGTCCATGTTCGCGTGCAGGCAGCCCGGCTGCTCCATGGCGCGCTGGTTCTCCCGGCTGGGAACCATGCTGTTCAGCGGAACGGCGTCCGGGGTGTAGAAGCGGAAGGCGTCGAAGTGCGAGCACCGGATCCGGTTCTCCTCCACCACCTCGTCGGTGCGCCCGGACCCCAGCCGCAGCTGCAGGTACTCGTGCCGGAGGTCGAACTTGTCCTGCCGGTAGACCATGGCCCACTCGTGCAGCCCGAAGCAGCCGAACTGGGCCGGCCGCGCGGCGGTCCCGGCCAGGATGATCCCAGCGAACTGCAGCGCCTCCCGGCGCTCCGTCAGGAAGGCGCCGACGTCGACCGTCACGGCGGGCGACTTCGCCGGCAGCCCGGCGGCCGCGAGTTCCGCGGCGTCGGCCGCGCGGTAGTACTTCCACCCGGTCCGCGCCGCGGTCTCGGGACCGGAGAGTACGACGCCGGCGCCCGGGTGCCAGCGCAATAGCTGGCCGGGCTTCTGGGTGTAGTAGGTGAAGAGGAAGTCCTCCACCGGGTGCTTCCGGCCGGCGGAGCGCCGCTCAAGGTAGGGTTCCGCGTAGCGGCGGACACGTTGGACGTGGGCGGCCTGGCGCGGCAGCCACTCTGCCTGCTGGAGGTGCAAGGGCTTAGCTCGCCCCGCCGGATGAGCCCAGGACGTCTTTGGCGGCTTTCCAGGCGGCGATTTCACAGCCGTTGGTCAGGCTGAAGTTTGCCTGGACCGCCCTGCCGTCCACGACGCCGGTGACGGTGGCCACCTGCGGGCCGCCGTACTGCTGGGTGCAGGTCTGGTTCTTGGCGGGCGGGGCGGGGCTGAGGATGGCCGGGTTGTTCTTGATGGCGATGCATGCGCCGGCTGCGTTGGGGTGCTGGCTTTCGGCCGCCGGAACCCCGTTCTGGCAGACCAGCGTGAAGTTGGCTGCGGTGCCGGTTTCGTTTGGCTTGACCATGATGGCGAGCTCGGCGTTGCCCTGGCCCGGGCCGGACGGCAGCGGGGCCGCGGAGGGTGACGGGGCCGGTGACGTCGTCTCCGTCTCCGGCGACGGGGAGCCGGACGGCGCTGTGGGTGACGGGCTGGAGGGGGTGCCCGTCGTCGTGCCGGAAGAGGGGGGAGGCGTGGGCCCGCCGTTGGGTGTGCAGGCGGTCAATCCGGCCACGGCCATCAGGACGGCCGCCAGAACCAGTGCCGGGCGGCCCGATTGCGTGCGCATCAGGAGTCCTCCTCTGTTTTGCCCAGTCTACCGCCGGGGCGGGTCGTCCGTGCGTGGCCGTGTGGCGGCGATGAGGTCCATCATGGACGCGTGCAGCTGGCGGACCTGTTCACGCGTCAGGCCCAGCCGGGCCATCATGATGCCCGGGACTTCGGTGGCCTGCTCCCGGAGGGCGGCCCCGCGCGGCGTCAGCCGGACTTCCAGGGTGCGCTCGTTGCCTTCCATCCGCTGGCGGGTGATGAAGCCGGCAGTCTCGAGCCGGCGCAGCAGCGGCGAGATGGTCGCCGGCTCCTGGGCCAGGGCCTCGCTGATGTCGCGGACCGAGCGCGGGCTCGCTTCCCACAGGCACAACATGACGAGGTACTGCGGGTGGGTCAGGCCGAGCCTGTCCAGGACGGGTTTGTAGGCGCCCACGACGCTCCGGGAGGCCACTGTCAGGGCGAAGCAGAGCTGCTGTTCCAGGAGCAGGTCGTCCTGTTCAGCCTGGGAGTCCTGCGTTGCCTGGGAGCCCTGTGCTGCCTTGGAGGCCGGAGCTCCGTTCGCTCCCGGCATGACGTGCCTGTCCTGGATTGCTGGGGTTCCTTCGGTCACACTGACTCCTTCGAATGATTAGTGCACTAATGATTAGCGTACACTGGTTGCATTGTCTTGTTCTCAGGAAAGGATAGCCATGGCCAAGGAAAATGCCGCCGAGAGGTTCATGCGGGCAACGGGGAAGCTGCGGGCGGTGTTCGGGCCGGCCAACCGCAGTTCCCTCGGCCACGAGATGACCGACCAGAACCGGCGCCTGCTGGCGATGCGGCAGGCCGAGACGGATCAGTGGGAGACGCTGCACCGGCCCGATGGCAGCACCTATGTGGTGCCCCGGAACCCTGACGACAAATCCCTGCGCTAGGCCCCATTTGGCGGCACCCCACCCGGGCCATTTCCCGCCGCCGGGCGTAAAATGAGGGCACTGACACACCGCAGTGCAGGATCCTGAACGACCCGGGACGAGGAAAGGGGGTGGGACTAGTGACACGTGCTGTCAGAGCTTTTATGGAAAAGACCGACAAACTGAGGCTACTGTTCGGGCCCGCAAATCGGGGCGATACGGCGGCGCCCGTAGTTCACAAGCACGACGACTTCGAGCACGCCTCGGAAGACGACCTGGCTGGCTTCGAGGTCGAGACGGACGATCAGGGACACCACTACGCTGTCCGTAAGACGGATCTCGGGAAAGAAGAGGTCTGACGAGGCCCGCTTCGCCGATTCCGACGGTTCGGGGGGACCCTGGCGCCGGGGGTATCCCGGGCGGCCGCGCAGTACGCGGACGGAAACGTGGGAATTCGGCCGGAGGTGTGGGGACGCGGCCGACGACGGACGGAGATGGGGAAGGGAGCGGCAGGCGCCGCTCCCTTCCCCATTCCTGTCTGCTGCCTAGGCGGTCCGGAATTCCGCCCGGGTGCTGAGGTGCGCCTTAGCGGCCCGTGCCGCCGTAGACCGTGGCCTCGTCCTCGCTGTCGAGGTCAAACGCCCTGTGGATAGCGCGGACGGCGTCGTCGAGCAGATCCGCGTGGGTGACAACGGAGATGCGGATCTCGGAGGTGGAGATCATGTTGATGTTGATGCCGGCCTCGGACAGTGCCGCGAAGAAGCGGGCGGACACGCCCGGGTGCGAGCGCATGCCGGCACCGATCAGCGAAAGCTTGCCGATCTTCTCGTTGTATTCGATGCTCTCAAAGCCGATCCGGTCCTGCGCGGCGTGCAGGGCGGCGAGGGCCTCGGCGCCCTCGACGATCGGGAGGGTGAAGGAGATATCGGTCCGGCCCGTGCCGTGGGTGGAAACGTTCTGGACGATCATGTCGATGTTCGAGTGGGCGTCCGCGATGACCTGGAAGATCGCCGCTGCCTTGCCGGGGATGTCAGGTACGCCGACAACCGTGACCTTGGCTTCGGACCGATCGTGTGCAACACCGGAGATGATTGGCTGCTCCAAGGCAACTCCCTCTTGAGTCGTGATCTTGTCGTCGGCGCCGGGCAGGACCCAGGTGCCTTCGTTCTGGCTGAATGAGGAACGGACGTGCAGGGGAACCCCAAAGCGGCGGGCGTATTCAACACAGCGCAGGTGCAGAATCTTAGCGCCGGACGCGGCCAGTTCCAGCATTTCCTCGCTGGAGATGCGGTCGATCTTCCGGGCCGACGAGACCACGCGCGGATCGGCCGTGTAGACGCCGTCGACGTCGGTGAAGATCTCACAGACATCGGCGTCAAGCGCCGCGGCGAGGGCCACCGCCGTCGTGTCTGAACCGCCGCGCCCGAGCGTCGTGATCTCGTTCGTCGTGTGGCTCATGCCCTGGAACCCGGCCACAATCGCGATGTGCCCCTTGTCCAGGGCAGTGCGGATGCGGTGCGGGTCGACGTCGATGATCCGGGCCTTGCCGTGGATGCCGTCGGTGATCATGCCGGCCTGGGACCCGGTGAAGGACTGGGCCGAGGCGCCGAACTTGTTGATGGCCATGGCCAGCAGCGCCATGGAGATTCGTTCGCCGGCGGAGAGGAGCATGTCCATTTCGCGGGCGGGTGCGGAATCGGTGACCTGGCCGGCGAGGTCAAGGAGCTCATCGGTGGTGTCGCCCATGGCGGAAACCACCACGACCACCTCGTCGCCGGCGTTTTGGGCGTCCACGACCCGCCGGGCGACGCGCTTGATGCCTTCGGCGTCCGCCACCGAGGAACCGCCAAATTTCTTCACGACAAGGTGCTTGGTAGCGGCGGCCGAGACGGGCAACGTCTGCGATCCGGGCTGGACTTCGGTAGTGGGCAAACTCATTCGCGCACCCTCACTGGATCATCGGGGTTCTGGGCCAGGCAACCAAACGGCGCGACGGCGTAACTTCTCACCCCAGTTTATCGCCGTGCCGCCCGCGCCGTTGAATTGTGACCGAATGGCAGACACTCCGGGTTTTGTTTCCACCGGACATGTCCGCCGGGCACGGTGGGGAGCGCGGGCCAGGAATGGACATGCTCAGTGCTGCCGCGGGGCCTGCTCATTCTTGGCGGGCTGGAGTGGGCATGAGGGCGTTGTGTCCATTCCCGGGCGCGGGCGCTGGACATGTCCGCCGGGCAGGGTGGGGAGCACGGGCCGGGAATGGGCATGTTCCGTGCTGCTGCGGGACATGCTCATTCTTGGCGGGCTGGAGTGGGCATGAGGGCGTTGTGTCTATTCCTGGCCGCAGCCTCTGGACATGTCCATCGGATTCGGTGGGGGCCCGGGGTGTCGCTGCCGGGGGCCAACGAGTGCGTCAGCTCAGCGCGTTGCGGCGGCCCTCAAAGGCCCTGCCGAGCGTGACTTCGTCGGCGTATTCCAGGTCCCCGCCCACCGGCAGGCCGGACGCCAGCCGGGTGACGGCGATGCCAATCGACTTGAGCATCCGGGCCAAATACGTCGCCGTGGCCTCGCCCTCGAGGTTGGGGTCGGTGGCGATGATGATTTCCTGGATGGCACCGTCGTTGAGCCGAGTCAGCAGCTCACGGATCCGGAGCTGTTCCGGACCGATCCCGGCAATGGGATTAATCGCGCCGCCCAGCACGTGGTACCTGCCGCGGAAGGACCGCGTGCGCTCCACCGCCAGGACGTCCTTGGACTCTTCGACGACGCAGATCACTGTGGGGTCCCGGCGCGGGTCGCGGCAGATGTTGCACAGTTCCTGCTCGGTCACGTTCCCGCAAACCGTGCAGAACTTGACCCGTTCCTTCACGGTGGTGATGGCATCGACAAGCCGTTTCATGTCCTGGGGATCGGCCTCGAGGATGTGGAAGGCCAGCCGCTGGGCGGACTTCGGCCCCACTCCGGGAAGGCGTCCGAGCTCGTCGATCAGCTCTTGAACTGCGCCTTCGTACACAATGTCCTCGTTCGTTTGGAGTAGGGCCGGGGCCAGCCGGCAGGGGTTTTGCTAGAAACGGGGCGGCAGGGGGCTTCCATCCAAGGAGCGCTCCTCCACCAGTTTCCCGCCCAGGATGCGCTCGACGGCGGCCCGGCCGAAGACACCCGATTCCTCGATCGTTTCGTCGTCGGCGCTCGGGATGTCCTGTACGTAGACGGCGGTCGCGGCAGCAGCGCGGGTGGGGGCCTTCGCCCGCCCGGCTTCGGCCTCGGGACTGTTCGACAGCCGCTGGTACAGGCTTTGCCGGCCTGTCGGGGCAGCAGCCTCCGTAACGGCGGCCACCGCAACAGCCTCCGCAACGGCAGCGGCGGCCACCCGCGGCGCGGCGGGCTCGGCAACGGTCGTAGCGGCCTCGGCCCGGGCCGGGTGTTCCGTGGCGAGTCCCGACGGCGCGGAGACAACGCCCGCATACTCCGGGATCTGTGCCGCCGCCGGCTCGTACTGCACCGGCGCCGGCTCGGGCTCGGGTGCCGCGGGCTCGACGTCCGGCGTCGGATGCCGGCCGATGTTCGAATCTGTGCCGACCGTCCAGATGCCGGGTGACTGCTCGACGGCGCGGGCCCACGCGTCAGCCGACGCATCCGGGCCTGGGGAGGAGGTCCTGGGCACGGAGCCGGCGGGGTTGGATGCCTGCGCGGCCGGGGACTCGCGGGCCGGAGCCACTGATGCGGCCGGGGATTCGGGGCGGCGTGGCGAGGCGGCGGATGACGGGTCCCAATCCAGTGGCGGTTCTTCGTCGAGCGGAGGGGCGTCCTCGTCCCGGGGCGGACCCCAGTCGTCATCAGGGTCGGCATAGGACCCGGAAGGCTCCGAAGGGCCGTCCGATTCGGCTGCCGGCCCGGCTGCGCGGACCGGCGCCTGGGCGGCGGGGACAGGCGCCTGCGGTTCCGCTGCCGGCGCGGCTGCATGGACCTGAGCCTGGGCCGCGGGTGCCGTAGTGGGTTGCGTCGAAGGCATTGACGCGGCGGGAACGCTCGCCGGGGCCACCCGCGGGGGGACGGCTTCAGCAACATCGTTGGCCGGAGATGGGGCCCGCTGGGGAGCCGGGCTCAGGCCCCAGGCGACGTCGGCCGATGTCGCCTGGTTCGCTGACGATGCCGGGGTCTCCGGGTCAGCCGGCGCTTTTGGGTTTGGCTCAGAGCTCGCTGGGCTGTTGCTGCCGCCGGCCACGGCCCGGATCTGGCAATCGATGCCGATCGTCTTGTGAATCGCCTGCCGGAGGTTCTCGGCGTGGTCGGCCCGGCCGAAGGCCCCCGCCAGCCCCGTGGTGGTGAACGCGAGGGTCAGGACGTGGTCTTCGAAGTGGCCGACCTGGGCGTTGGGTTCCACCAGCGCCCAGGTGCTGCGTTTGATCTTGGTGAGCGTTTGCAGGATCTCGGGCCAGGCGCGGCGCAAAACCTCCACGTCGGCTCCGGGTCCGGCGGCAGACCCGTGAGCAGGGCCGGGAACAGCGGCAGGCGCCCGGCCGGGCTCGGCCGGCTCGGGACGCGCAGGGACGGAGGGTGCGGGGGCAGATGCCGCGGGCACGGAGGGTGCAGGGGCAGATGCCGCAGGGGCGGATTGGGCAGCCGCTGGCGCAGTCTCTGACGCGGGCCGGGACGGAGGGGCGGCGGCGGGACCTGCGGCTGGGGCGGGCCGGCTGGCCGCCGCGGGTTCGTCGACCGGCCAGTCGCTGGTGCTGACCCGTGGCGCCGTCAGCGGTTCACGCGCGGGCTCGTCCTGACGGGCGGGCGCGGAGACTGTGGCCGGCAGCTCCTCGCCCCGGGTCCGGGCGGAGGGGGTGGTGGCTGCGGCAGCCGGTGCGGCGTGCGAAGGTGCGGCGGGAACGTGCGCTGCCGGCAGCTGTGGCGCGGCTGCCTGCTCAGTGCGTGCAGGCGAAACGGCGGCAGGTGCGGGAGCCCCGGCGAGGGGGGCTCCGACGTCGTTCCCGGCATAATTCAAACGCCGCTCGACGCGGTCGATCCGGGCGGCAATGCCGCGCTCGGTCTGTTCGGAACTGGGCAGCAGGATGCGGGCGCACAGCAGTTCCAGGTGCAGGCGCGGCGAGGTGGCCCCGGTCATGTCGGTGAGCGCGGTATTGGTCACGTCGGCGGCGCGGGAGAGTTCGGCCGCGCCGAGGTTGTGCGCCTGGTTCTGCAGCCGGGCGATCTGGTCCGCCGGCATGCCGCGGAGGATGGACTGGGCGCTTTCGGGCATGGCCTGGACGATGATGAGGTCGCGGAAGCGTTCCAGCAGGTCCTCGACGAAGCGCCGGGGATCGTGCCCGGTCTGGATGACGCGGTCCACGGCGCGGAACACTGTGGCGGCATCCGACGCGGCGACGGCCTCCACGACGTCATCGAGCAGGGAGGCGTGCGTGTAGCCCAGCAGGGCGACCGCGAGTTCGTAGTCCAGCCCGTTTGGTCCGGCGCCGGCCATGAGCTGGTCGAGTACGGAGAGGGAATCGCGGACCGAACCGCCGCCCGCGCGGATGACGAGCGAGAGCACCCCGGGCGCCACGGGGACGTTCTCCTGGGTGCAGAGCAGCTCCAGATACGCCATGAGAGGCTCCGGTGGCACCAGCCGGAAAGGGTAGTGGTGCGTGCGGGAGCGGATGGTGCCGATGACCTTGTCCGGCTCCGTGGTGGCGAAGATGAACTTGATGTGTTCCGGCGGTTCTTCGACGATCTTGAGCAGGGCGTTGAATCCGGCCGACGTGACCATGTGGGCTTCGTCGATGATGAAGATCTTGTAGCGGTCCCGGACGGGGGCGTAGGTGGCCCGTTCCCGGAGGTCGCGGGCGTCGTCCACACCGCCGTGGCTGGCGGCGTCGATCTCGATGACGTCCAGGGAGCCGGAGCCGCCGCGGGCAAGTTCCACGCAGCTGGGGCACTTGCCGCAAGGAGTGTCCGTGGGGCCCTCGGCGCAGTTCAGGCAGCGGGCCAGGATGCGGGCGGAGGTGGTTTTGCCGCAGCCGCGGGGGCCCGAAAAGAGATAGGCGTGGTTGACGCGGTTCTTGCGCAGGGCCGTCATGAGAGGCTCGGTGACGTGCTCCTGCCCGATAACGTCCGCGAACGAATCGGGGCGGTATCGACGGTAGAGGGCGGTAGTAACAGTCACAGATAAACCCTACCAATCGGCACAGACATAAAAGACCCCTCATGCACCCGCCAGAGCCCGTTTACCCTTGCTACCTTCCGGTCCTGGGGGAGTTCAACAGGATGACGCCACATGAGGGGCCGTCAGCAAGTTTACCTGACGATTGGGTGTGCCCCGAATTGGCACGGTTTGGCCCTTGATCCTCGACGGGACATGCCCATTTTTCGCGGGAGGACCGGGCTGCAGGAGCGGGCTGGCTGGGATTGTGTCCGGCGGCCGGGCGGGCCGCGTGGCATGTCCATGTGGCGGGAGTGGGCAGTGCGGGGCATGCCCATTCTTGGCGGGAAGGAGTGGGCTATTTGGGGCTATGTCCAGCCCTCGAGCGGGCCGCGGGGTATGTCCCGCGGAGGAGCCGCAGGCCGGGGCGGGGAGGCCCAATTGGGCGAAGCCGGAAAGTTCAGGTATTCTAGTATCTGCTTTTGATTCAGAAGCAACTGGAGAATTCGCCTAGCGGCCTATGGCGCACGCCTGGAACGCGTGTTGGGTTAACGCCCTCGGGGGTTCAAATCCCCCATTCTCCGCGGTTGGCCCCGGTCCTCGGACCGGGGCCTTTTTGCGTCCGCCCGTCGCTTCAGACTCAGGCCCGGTAGCCCAGCCGGCGCAGCCGGGCGCGGGCAGCTTGCTCGCTCGGGCCCATCCGGCCGAGGGCCACGTGCACCACGCCGAGCGTGACCCGGGTGGCCAGGGTTACCGGCAGCGGTATCGGGCCCAGCCGCGCAGTCCGCAGGCCCAGAAGTTCCCGGTACTTGGGCTCAAGGCTTGCCACGGCGGCCGCGAACAGCACCTTGTAGCCAGGCCTGAGCGCGGGGTGAAGGGGCGGGTCGCGAATGAACGCCACCGTTTCGGTGACCCGCTCGTCACAGCGGAGCTCGCCGTCGTCGTACCAGCGGTCCAACTGCTGCCGCATCTCCGCTTCACTCAGCGGCGGTGCCTCGACGCCCATCAGCCGGCCGGCCTGGGCCCACTCACGGACGTAGGCATCAGGTCCGCCAGGAATCGGACGTCCCCACAGCTTGTGGGCAGAGAGGAAAGCGTCTGTGAAGGCAATGTGAACCCACCGGAGCAGCTCGGGATCGTTGGCCGCGTAACTGCGCCTGATGCCGTGGCCATCCACGAATTCTCCCCGCACCGTCCGGTGCAGCCGAAGGACCCAGTCCGACGCCGCCCTGGCCGTGTCCGTGGAGCCATACGTCACGGTGAAGATCCAACGGATCGTGCCGGCCAGCCGGCCGAGAGGGTCTTCGCGGAAACGGGAGTGGTCATGGACTCCGGCCAACGCGCCGGGATGGAGCGCCTGCATCAGCAGTGCCCGGATTCCCGCCACGATGGTTGGCATGTCCCCGTGCACGGCCCAGACGGCCGAGCCGGGCAAGTGGTAACCGGCGTCGTCTCCCTCGGCCAGGCCTGGCACCCATTCGGGCACCGAATCGCGCGTCCCCGTGAACGTCTGTTTGAGTTCCGCCTGCCATTCCCTGAGGACATTTCGCATCCTTCATTCTTACCCGTCTCTGCGGCGAGCGGCACCTGCAATTGTGCGGAGAACTACTGGGCTGCCGCCGGCAAGCTACTGGGGACATCCACGGATCTCCGATTGGTCCCGCAAAAGGAACACGTTGACGGTTCACAGACCCGGCGGTCTGTGGTCACATAGGGAGGTAAGTTCGTGAAGATTGGGGTCTGGCGGACATATTGCGGGAGTCACGTCGTGGGAAAACACTGGGGAAACTCATCGAGTGAGCAGTCAGCGAGGGCACGGACCATTGCCGTGCGTTGCGTGTCCGGAGGCCTGTGCCTGTCCTTGGCCGTGCTGGCATTCGGCGGCTTTCAGGGACTGAGCGCCTTTGCGACCTACGGCGCGCCCGCCGCCGTCCCGACGGCCGCCATGCCTCCTTCCGGCGACGTGGGACCAGAAGCCCTGGACCCGCTGGCCCACACCGCCACGCCCGCGCCCGCGGGGACTCCCGGCGCCGGCGCTGTCACCGCCGACGCCCAGGCGCTCGTGGCCTTCAGCCGGAGCACGGTGGACACGGCCACCCGGGCAGGGGTACGTGGCGAGCTCAATGTGGCCTCGGCGTCCCTGCGCCGGCCCGCGCCGGGTTTCCTCATGGCCCCGCTGGAATCACTGGTGCCTTCATCCCCGTTCGGGCTGCGCACCAGCCCCCTGACGGGATTCGCGGGCGAATTCCATTGGGGCCAGGACTTCGCGGCACCCTGCGGCACCCGGGTCTACTCCGCCGACGCCGGTGTGGTGCGGGCCGTCGGTTGGCACCCGTGGGGCGGCGGAAACCGGGTGGAAATCGACCACGGCAACGGTCTCATCACCACGTACAACCATCTGGAAGCGATCGCGGTCAAGAAGGGCGACTCCGTACGGGTGGGCGAAATTATTGCCCGGGTAGGGACCACCGGATCCTCCACCGGCTGCCACCTTCACTTCGAAACCATCCTCAACGGCTCCCACACTGATCCGCGCGATTGGACATTTCTGCCCATCAAGCAGGTGGATCAACTCGGCCCGATCGACATGACCAGTTACGCGCCCGACGCCGGTAAGGCAACCAATGCCGGGATTGGCTGGGCGATTCCTGTCCGGGAGGACCTGACCCATGTGGTGGCCGGCGGCGTTCAGGAGCAACCTGCCGCGGTGGCCGCCAAACCGTCGGCGAGTGCCTCGCCTGCGGCTACTGAAGCCGCCGACAAACCGTCGGCAACGCCTTCCGCCACCTCTAAGCCGACACCAACGGGCACTGCCCCCGCGACGCCGACGCCGACCGGGACAGCCCCCGCGACGCCGACGCCGACCGGGACTGCCAAGACGACCACGCCCGCCGCGCCGACCCCGCGGCCGTCGGCACCTGCGACCCCGACCCCGTCGGCAACAGCCACCCCGACCCCGCGGCCGTCGGCACCTGCGACCCCGACCCCGTCGGCAACAGCCACCCCGACCCCGTCGGCACCTGCGACCCCGACCCCGTCGGCAACAGCCACCCCGACCCCGACGCCGACGCCGACCCCGACGCCGACGCCGACCCAGACGGTAACGGCCTCCGCCAAGCCATCAGCACCGTTGTCGGTCCCGCCGCCGGTGGCACCGCCGTCCTCCGCGCTTGTGTCAGCCTCCGCAACCGCGACCGAGGCTGCCGCCAAGACGGCCACCCCGGTACCGGCCCCGCTCACTGTGGAGCCGGACCCGGTCACCGCGCCGGCCGATACGCCGAAGCCACGGGCGGTCACGCAGTCGGCCACCACGGCAGTGACAACAAAACCCTCAGCGACGCCCTCGGCGACGCCAAGCGGCTAGCCCCCGCCGCGCCCCCGGGCGTTGTTCCGGCGTCATGTCCGGGAGGCACACCCATACCCGCAGCCCCCGGTGCCGAATAATGGAGTGACCAGTTCAGATTCCCTGCTCCGGACCATCGACATCGCAAGGACGCGCCCCATGACAGCTCTGCACTCCATTCCCCTGACCCTCATCGACGGGACCGAGACTGATTTTGGCCGATTCAAGGGCGAAGTGGTTCTGGTGGTCAACGTGGCGTCCCAGTGCGGTTTCACGCCCCAGTACGCTGGACTCGAGGCGCTGCACAACAAGTTCCGCGGCCAGGGCTTCCAGGTCCTCGGCGTCCCCTGCAACCAGTTCGCCGGGCAGGAACCCGGCGGCGACGCCGAGATTGCCGAGTTCTGCCAGCGCAATTTCGGGGTGACCTTCCCGCTGACGGTCAAGGCCAACGTCCGGGGAAAGAACCAGCACCCGCTCTACGCCGAGCTCACGAAATTCAAGACGGGAATCCTGCCCGGCCTGGTGAAGTGGAACTTCGAGAAGTTCCTCGTGAACCGCGACGGCGAGGTCATCGCCCGCTTTGCGCCCACCGTTGAGCCTGACGCGCCGGAGATTATCGAGGCTGTTCAGTCCGCACTCAACTGACTCGACCGGCCCGGGGTCCAGAGGAACTCAGCCCTATCCCTAAGCATGCTTAGCGCCTAGACTGGCCGGACCCTCCAACATTCCGGGCATCCCCACGGCGCAAGCAACTCTGGCGGCCGTCGGCAGCTTGGCCGGGTGTTCCTGTGGAGGGCGCATCAAAGAACTTCGTGAATCACACTAGGGCGCCCACCACGGGGCCCGTGAAAGCAGGAGGAAATAGATGACAGGGAACAAAGCCGTTGCCTACAAGGGGCCGGGCAAGGTCGAGCTGATCGACATTGACTACCCCACCTTCGAACTCAAGGACGGTCCGGGGGTCAACCCCGCCAACGTGGGCCGGCAGGTACGCCACGGCGTAATCCTCAAAACCGTGGCCACCAATATCTGCGGCTCGGACCAGCACATGGTCCGCGGGCGCACCACGGCTCCCACCGACCTGGTGCTCGGGCACGAGATCACTGGAGAAGTGGTGGAAGTGGGCCCGGATGTTGAATTCATCAAAGTGGGGGACATCTGTTCCGTCCCGTTCAATATCGCTTGCGGGCGCTGCCGGAACTGCAAGGAACGCAAGACGGGCATCTGCCTGAACGTCAATCCCGACCGCCCGGGCAGCGCCTACGGCTATGTGGACATGGGCGGCTGGGTAGGCGGCCAGGCCAACTACGTCCTGGTGCCGTATGCCGATTGGAACCTGTTGAAGTTCCCGGACAAAGACCAGGCCCTGGAGAAGATCATGGACCTGGCCATGCTCTCGGACATCTTCCCGACCGGTTTCCACGGTGCCGTTACCGCCGGAGTCGGCGTCGGTTCCACTGTCTACGTCGCGGGAGCCGGCCCGGTGGGCCTCGCGGCGGCCACGAGCGCCCAGCTGCTCGGTGCCGCCGTCGTGATCGTCGGGGACATGAACGAGGACCGCCTGGCGCAGGCACGCAGCTTCGGCTGCGAGACCGTGGACCTCTCCAAGGGTGGTCCGGCGGAGCAGATCGAGCAGATCCTCGGCGTGCCGGAGGTGGACTGTGGCGTGGATGCCGTGGGCTTCGAGGCCAAGGGCCACGGCTCGGGCGCGCAGGAGGCCCCGGCCACCGTCCTGAACTCGCTGATGGAGGTAACGGCCGCGGGCGGTGCCCTGGGCATCCCCGGACTCTACGTCACCGGGGACCCGGGCGGCGTGGACGAGGCCGCGAAGAAAGGTTCGCTCTCGCTCAGCCTCGGAACGGGCTGGGCCAAGTCCCTCAGCTTCACCACGGGACAGTGTCCGGTCATGAAATACAACCGGCAGCTGATGATGGCCATCCTGCATGACAGGGTGCATATCGCCAAGAACGTCAACGCCAAGGCGATTACCCTGGAGGACGCGCCGAAGGGCTACGCGGAATTCGACGCCGGCGCGGCGACGAAGTTCGTGCTCAACCCGAACGGCTACCTGAGCTAGCGGTAGCCGGGCACCCGGCGGCACTGTCCGTCCCGCCCCGAAGCCGCGGGGTTTCGGGAGTGCCGCCGGGCGTCCCCGCCCCGTATATGCCGGAAAGGGCATGTGAGGGCACGCCACCTGTTAACGCCAATTTTTCCAATATGCCTGTCCCAGTTTTTACATTGTTTGCCCAATGTCTGGTTGGATAGTTCTTACTGAGAGGGACCCTGGAAGCACCGCTTCCACCCAACCAAGAAGGCAGCAATGGAGCGCATCGAGGCCGAACACCCCCGGCCACGTCATTTCCTACTTCACCTGAGCGACCCCCACCTGCTGGGGGGTCCGCAACCCTTGCACGGCGTCGTGGACAGCGAAGCCCTGCTCAGGCAACTCTTCGAGGAGGTCCACGCCTCCGGTGCACGCCCCGAAGCCGTGATCTTCACGGGCGACCTTGCTGACCTGGGCGAACCCGAGGCGTATGCCAAGCTCCGCGCCATCGTGGATCCGGCGTGCGAGGCTCTGGGGGCCACGGTCATCTGGGCGATGGGCAACCACGACGACCGGGCCAATTTCCGGGCCGGGCTCCTGGACCAGGCCGACAATGACGCGCCCGTGGACCACAGCTACTTCGTCAACGGGCTGCGCATCATCACCCTGGACACCTCCGTGCCCGGCTTCCACCACGGCGAATTGAGCCACGACCAGCTGGACTGGCTCGCTGCTGAACTGGCCACCCCGGCCCCGGACGGGACCATCCTTGCCCTGCACCACCCGCCTGTACCGTCCGTGCTGGACCTTGCCGTGCTCGTGGAGCTCCGCGGCCAGCCGGCGCTTGCCGGCGTCCTGCGCAACTCCGATGTCCGCGCCATCCTGGGCGGCCACCTGCACTACTCGACCACCGCAACGTTCGCGGGCATCCCGGTGTCCGTGGCTTCAGCCACCTGCTATACGCAGGATCTGAACGTTCCGGTCGGCGGCACCCGGGGCCGCGACGGCGGGCAGGCGTTCAACCTGGTCCACGTCTACGAACACACGATCGTGCACTCCGTGGTGCTTCTAGGCGATACCCCGGCGGTGGGGGAGCTGGTCTCTCCGGAGGAAGTCCAACGCCGGCTCACGGCCGCAGGGATCTATATCCCTGAGAAGGCCAAGCTTGAGGCCCCGTCCCGGACGCAGGCGCACCGCAGGTACACCACCCTGAACTGATTCATCTCCCGGCCGGCGCGGCGCCCGTTTTGGTCACGGTCCGTTACTTCTCCCAGGGCGCCTTGATGGGGTAGTACTTCTCCAGGAAGTCCGTGACCAGTTCGGCCCGCTCTTCTGCCGGGACCTCGGGGAAGCTGCCGTCGTTGAGGCAGAAGAAGTCCATGTTCCGCTTGGCCAGGAGTTTGGGCAGGTAGTTCAGCCCGGCCCGCGCCGTGGTGTCCACATATCTCACCTTGGCAGCTGTCTGGGTCACGGCCCGGCCCGTGAGCAGCGCGTAGTAGTGGTAGAACGAGTTGGTCACGGAGATGTTGTCCGCTGCCCGGAAGGTACTTGCGGCGGTCTTTGCAAACTCGGCCGGGAACTCCTGCTCCATCTGCTCGACCACGCTGCGCCGCAGCGGGGCCGCTGTGTGCTCCAGGTGCCGGGTGGTGATGCGGCCGAAGCGGTTCCAGAGCAGCTTGCGGTTCACCCGGGCGGCGTTCTCAAAGCCGCTGCGTTCGGCGTCGTTGTCGCCCAGACCGATCCGGGTTTCAGCCTCGATGAACTTCGTGATGCCGCCCGGGGTGAAGAACATGTCCGGGCCCACGGCGCGGCCGAAGAACATGTCGTCGTTCGAATACAGGAAGTGCTCGGAGAGCCCCTCGATGTGGTGCAGCTGGCACTCCACGGCCTGCGAATTGTGCGTGGGCAGCACCGACGTGTCGGCGAAAAACTCTTCGCTCCGGACGATCGTCACACTCGGGTGGTCGGCCAGCCATGACGGCGCGGGGGAGTCCGTGGCGATGAAGATCCGGCGGATCCACGGCGCAAACATGTACACCGAGCGCAGGGCGTACTTGAGCTCATCGATCTGGCGGAAGCGGGCCTCGTGGTCATCGCCCTCACCCACCACCACGCCTGCCATGCGGGCGCGGCGGGCCGCGATGTACTCGGGTGAGCTGCCGTCAACCCATGAGAAGACCAGGTCGACGTCGAAGCTGATGTCGCTGGCGTGGTCCGCGAACATGTTCTCGATGGTGGGCCACGTGTGGCCGTAGCGTTCCACCGTGCCGCGCACGGCATCTTGGGCCAGCATGGTGCGGCGCGTCAGGGAGTTCTCGATCGGCAGGATCAGCTGATCGCCTTCGAAGCTCCACAGCTCCAGCTGGACGCCGGCGGAAGCCCCGAATTCAAAACCGCCTTCGGGTTCGACCCTGGGCCGGTAAAGCCGGAAAATCCGGGCCTGGCGGTTCGGCGACAGCTCGCCGTCGGCCACCAGAACGGACGACTTCTTCTTTGCGTCCACGCTCATGGAATACATCGGCTCGTCACGGCACGCCTCCACGAGGGCATCGCGGAGTTCTTTGCGGTCCTTCCAGTCGACGGCGACCACAGGGCGGTGGTTGTTGCCGCGGACCAGCAGGTAGCCGATGCCGGCGCCGGCCAGGACGGAACGCAGGAACATCAGGTCCTCGACCATGGCCTGGTACGGCGTACGGTTTTCGTTGATCAGCGCATAGCGGCCGCGGTGGCGGACAACATCGGAGCGGGTCCGGAATCTGGCGACCGCGGCCGCCGACGTGACCTCGGCGTGGGCGTCCACAGATGCCTGGCTGCCATAGTAAATCTCGTCTTGGATCGCTGCTTCGGTAATGTCTGAGCTCCCGCTTCTTTGAGTGCGTTGGTGTCTACTTGCATGATAACGCGGGCCTCAAAATTGCCGCGGAAAACCGGACGCCGCGCGGCGTGCGTGACGACGAAATGTGACGGAGCGTAACGGCGGAGCGGGACCTCAGTCGGTGGCGACGCCCAGCCAGTGGTGCAGGAAGGCGGCACCGGCGTCGTCGTGGATCACGTCTTCGCCGAGCCCCAGATCGGCGGCGGTGAGAACCTCGTAGGGTTTGACCGGGATGCCGTCCGCGGGCCGGACATCGACGTGCTTCACGGCATGGTCGTTGTGGTGCAGCCAGTCGGCCATGGCGTAGTCCGTGCGGGAATCGCCCACCGTGCGCCAGGCCTGCGGCGTGATGCCCTGCGCGGCCAGGAACTCCACGGCCCGGCTCGCGCCCAGGTCCTTGCCCAGCCGGACCGATTCGATGTCGGTGGAGATGATGGTCGGATCGACACGGAAGTCGATCTGGTCATCCGAATCGGGGACGTGGTGGTCCAGCCGCACCACGCCGAGCCCGTGCCGGGCCATGATGCCCATGGCGTCGGCGTCGAAGAGTTCCTGCTCGGCACGGTAGTCGGGGTTGGGGACGGCAATGTGCTGCTCCACGGAGACCATGGCCCGCTTGGTTTCGTCGTAGAACATGTGGGCGGAGTAGTCCTCGGCCACCAGGCGGCGGACGTCATCGCCGAAGGCCTGCGGAATGGCGAGCTCGTGGTCCACATGGACCGGGCCGGGGCCCTCCGCTGTGTAGCTGAACCAGACGGCGCCCTTCTCGCAAATGGCGTGGATGAGGGTGCCGGCGGGCATTCCGGCGGCGATCATCGGTTCCATGACCTGCTCGCGGATGAACGCGTCCGACCGGCCGGTGTTGAAGATGACCGGCACGCCGGCGGCGGCCAGGGCAACCAGGTCGGCGATGATGCCGGGCTGCACCTCGCGGGTGACCGGGCTCGCGACCGGACCGTCGACGTCGAGCAGCAGCGCCAGCACGGGGGCCGACGACGACGGAACAGGGACAGTCTCGGGTGAAGTCATACGGCCATTCTGTCAGCCGCGCGGGACGTTTGGGTGAACCGTGCAGCAGATCGACGGCCCGGCGCTGGATGTGACAGGCGGCAGTGCTTCGTGTGACAAATGGTTACCGTTTGGCCACAACCTCACGCCGCCGGGGGACATTCGTTCCTTCGGGCGTCCAAGTTCCCTAGGCTGGCATGGTGATATTCAAAGCTGTGGGCGAGGGCCGCCCGTACCCCGACCATGGTTACACCACGCCCAAGGACTGGGCGGCCCTGCCCCCGCGTCCTGTCCGGCTTGATGAGCTGGTGACCACGAAGCGCACACTGGACCTTGAAGCCCTGCTGGCCGAGGACTCCACGTTCTTCGGCGACCTCTTTCCGCACGTCGTGGAATACCGCGGCGTCCTCTACCTTGAAGACGGCCTGCACCGGGCAGTCCGCACCGCGCTGCACCAGCGCACCGCAATTCATGCGCGGGTCCTCGTGATAAATGGCTAGGAAGCCGCCAGATGTCAGAGTCCTGCACGGGCACCGCGTCATCAGTGGCTCCGAGCTGCGGGCCACGTTCGTGGAGCAGGACGATACGGCTGAGAACCCCCACCGGCTGCGGCGCAGGATCCTGCACGGCGTTGTGCTGGTGATGCTTGTCGGCCTGATCGTGGCCGCGATCGTGGTGGCCCTCGCCATCATGAACGGCCAGATCAAGATCCCCGGGGCGGAGCGGAGCAGGGCGGCAGTGTCGGTGTGCCCGGCGGCCACCTACGACTACGCGCCGCCGGAGAAGGTCCACGTCAACATCTACAACTCCACGGGCCGTCCGGGCCTGGCCCGGAGCGTGGCCGACCAGCTTGCGGCCCGGAAGTTCCTGGTGGGTGCCGTGGGGAACACGACGTCGAGTTACCGCGGCGTTGCGCTGGTGGTCTCCGGTGCTGCCGGCCAGTCGGCCGCCTTCAGCGTCCAGCGCCACGTGCCCGGTTCGGACTATGTCCAGGACGGCCGCGCTGACCCGAGCGTGGACGTGATCATTACCGGCGACTTCAAGGAACTGGCCAAGCCGGAACTGGTGGACCAGACGCCGGGCCAGCTCAGCTGCCCCCGCGAGAACCGGCGCATCGTGGATGAGGCCACGCTGCCCGCGGTACCCACGGCGACGCCCGGCACGGGCTAAGACACAGCCTTCCGGACTTCCAGCCTTCCGGGCGCCGCAGCCGGGAGGACCGCGGCCTAGGGGATGGTGCGGACCGGCCGGCCGGCGTCGTCAAACCTGGCCCCGGCCCCCAGCTGGACAAAGCGCACCGTCCGGGCGAGCCGGGCCTCGGCCTCGGCGTCCTGGCCCGCCCCGTCGCCCCGCGCAGCGCTTGAGGAGAGCGTGCCGTGGATGAGCTGGGCCAGTTGGGCAATGTCTGACTCGGGCAGGTACCCCTGGGCCATGCCGTCGCGCAGGATGCCCCGCAGGAGCACGCTGAGCTCACCCACGTGGTCGGCGAGTTTGGCGAACGACGACGGCGAGAGCACCGCCGCCATGGCCGGGCCCGGCGGCAGGTGGCGCCGGCTCAGGTCCTCCACCTGGGCGCGGACGTAGACGGCCAGGCGCTCCACCGGGTTCTCCAGTGCGTCGAGGGATTCGCGCAGATCGAGCAGGAACCGCTCGGTCTCATCCAGGGCGTAGGCGATGAGGAGCTCTTCGATGTCCGCGTAGTAGTTGTAGACGGCGGTCCGGCCGATCTGGGCGTGGCGCGCGACGTCCGTCATGGTCAGGCCGGGGAGCCCGTGGGTGAAGAGGAGTTCCCCGAACGCGGTCAGGATGCGGCGCTGGGTCTCGGCACGTTGGGCGGCGTTGCTCGCGGCCGAAATCCTAGGCATACGCACACTTTAGCGCGATCTGTCACCAAAGCAGCCGGGCGGCTGACTGTGACACGGCCGGGCGATGAACATCGACCGGTTCTGAGGGGCCACCCCTGTATCCACCACCTCAGCTGGGGGTGTCTGATAGACACTGCCACCGCCCGTCCGGCCTGCGTAGCGTGGTGGGTGTGGACAGAAAAGACGAAATCCGAGACTTCCTGATCTCGCGCCGGGCGAAGATCACCCCGGATCAGGCCGGCCTCCCCAGCTATGGCGAGCTGCGCCGTGTGCCGGGGCTGCGTCGGGAGGAAGTGGCACAGCTCGCCGGGGTAAGCACGGACTACTACACGCGGCTCGAACGCGGCAGCATCCGCGGCGTCTCGGACTCGGTCCTCGACGCCGTGGCCGCCGCCCTTCAGCTGGATGAGGCAGAGCGGACGCATCTGTTGGACTTGGCCAGGACGGCCACCACGCCGTCATCCCGGCGGCCGCCGCGCCGGCCACCGCAGCAGCGGGTCCGTCCCGGAGTATTGCGCTTGCTGGACGGGATGAGCGGCGCGGTCGCCCTGGTGCAGAACGGACGCTCGGACGTGCTGGCCGCCAACCCCTTGGGCCGCGCGCTATATGGGCCGGTGTTCGAGTCCACTGCAGCCGCTGGTCCGGAGGCTTCGGGCCAGCTGCCGAACCAGGCACGGTACCTCTTCCTCGATCCGGGTGCCGGGGACTTCTACCCCGATTGGCCTGCAATCGCCGCCACCACGGTGGCGATGCTCCGATCGGAAGCGGGACGGAATCCCCATGACCGCGCATTGAACGAGCTGGTCGGCGAGCTGACCACACGCAGCGGGAACTTCGCCGCATTGTGGGCCGGCCATGACGTACGGATCCACACCACGGGAACCAAGCGCTTCCACCATCCGGTCGCAGGCGACGTGTCGCTGCAGTTCGAGACGCTCCACCTTCCCGGCGATGAGGGGCAGACCCTGTACACCTTCACCGCGGAGCCCGGGTCCGCATCCGAAAACGCGCTGGCGTTCCTGGCCAGCTGGGCGGCATCGCCCCCGGCGAAAACCACCACCAGCGGCTCTTCCATCCCGGATCTGCGCTCCCACGCGCGCCCCGGAACACCCAACCCAGGAAAGACAGAACATGACTGAGCAAAACGACGCCAAGACCGGGCAAAAAGTCTGGTTCATCACCGGGGCAGGCCGCGGCATGGGCACCGACATCGCCAAGGCAGCCCTGGCCGCCGGCCACGCAGTCGTCGCCACCGGCCGCAACCCCGACAAGGTCACCCGGGCCGTCGGCCGGAACGAGAACCTGCTGGCCATAAAACTCGACGTCACCGACCCCGCCGGCGCGGCCGCGGCGATTCAGGCCGCCGTGGACCGGTTCGGCCGGATCGACGTGCTCGTCAACAACGCCGGCAACTTTTACGCCGGGTTCTTCGAAGAAATCACCCCGGAGGACTTCCGCGCCCAAATCGAAACCACCATGTTCGGGCCCATAAACGTCACCCGCGCGGCCTTGCCCGTCCTGCGGGCCCAGCGCTCGGGCCTGCTGGTCACAATCTCCTCCACCGCCGGCATCGCCGGCGGGGAGTTCCTGTCTGCTTACGCGGCTTCGAAGTTCGGTGTCGAGGGCTGGGCCGAATCCCTGGCCCCCGAAGTCGCCCCGTTCGGGATCCGCACCATGATCGTTGAACCGGGATTCTTCCGCACCGAGCTCCTCACCCCGGAATCCACCAGCTACGCGGCATCCACCATCGGGGACTATTCCGAGCGGACCAAGCAGACGGTCACCGCGTGGAAAGGCATGAACGGCCTTCAGGGCGGGGACCCGGCCAAGCTCGCCAACGCCCTCATTCAACTGGCGGAGCTGGATGAACCGCCGCTGCGCTTCGCCGCCGGAGCGGACGCCGTTGGAGTCTTTGAGGCCCGGGCCAAGGACCTCCGGGTCCAGGCCGACGCCCACCGCGAGCTCTCCAGCAATCTGGCCCACGACGACGCCTGACACCGGGGCCTGACACCGACGCAAACGGACGACGGCGGGAGCCTCCCGCCGTCGTCCACCCAGTCCCCACTTACCCGCTGGATGCCAGTGGCTACCGGCTGCCCAAAAACCCTCACCACGCTGTGGGCCATGCCAGGCCTGGGAACCAACGCAAAGGAAATACACCATGAAGAACGCACGCCTCGGAAGCCTCGAAGTCTCCCGCATCGGACTCGGCGCCATGACTATGGCCGGCACCTACACCAGCGAGGGCGCCCTGGATAACGCGGAGTCGATCCGGACGATCCACCGCGCCCTCGACCTCGGGGTCACCCACATCGACACAGCGGAGATCTACGGGCCGTTCCTGAGTGAGGAGATCGTCGGCCAGGCCGTCAAGGGACGCCGCGATCAGGTCAAGATTGCAACGAAGTTCGGCCTGGTCTCCCATTCCGGCGGCGGCCCCGGCGTGGTCGACAGCAGCGCGGCGAACGTGAGGTCCGCCGTCGAGGGCTCCCTCAAGCGCCTCGGCACCGACCACATCGACCTCTACTACCAGCACCGGATCGACCGGAACACCCCGATCGAGGAGACGGCCGGCGCGGTTGCGGACCTTATCACCGAGGGCAAGGTGCTGCACTTCGGGCTGTCCGAGGCCTCCCCGGAGACCATCCGCCGGGCACACGCCGTGCAGCCGGTCTCGGCCCTGCAGACGGAGTACTCGCTGTGGACCCGGGACGTGGAGGCGGAGATCCTGCCGCTGCTGCGCGACCTCGGAATTGGTTTCGTCCCGTATTCGCCGCTCGGACACGGGCTGCTGACCGGCCAGATCCGCTCCGTCGAGGACTTCGCCGCCGACGACTGGCGCAAGACCAACCCCCGGTTCACGGGTGAGAACTTCCGCCGCAACCTCGCGATCGTCGACGAGGTAAAGGCCATCGGCGCCGAGATCGGCGCGACCCCCGCGCAGACCGCCCTGGCGTGGCTGCTGACCCGCGGGATCGACATCGCCCCGATCCCCGGCACCCGCAGGGTCTCCCGGGTCGAGGAAAACACCGCGGCCGACGGCATCGAACTCACCCGTGACCAGCTGGAGCGGCTGAACTCGCTCCGGCCCGCGGCGGGGGAACGCCACGACGAGGCCAACATGGCCTCGATCGACAGCTGACAGCCACCCGGCACGAAGCAAGGGGCGCGGATGCCCGATCCGCGCCCCTCCCGTCCGCCTCGCGGTCGCAATCCCGCTCACTTTTCCCAAGAGTCAGTTCGTCGTGCTGTTCTTCAGCGGCAGGAACCTCGCCGTCGTACTCATCGCCGTCGCACTGTGGGGGCTCGGCGTCGCAGCGGCAGTCGTCGTCTACCAACAAGCCGTCCTGCTCACCGGACGCCGGGCGCCCGAAACAGCAACCAGCATCGGCGTGCTCCTCGCCCAGGCCGGCTTCGCCGTCGGCGCCACGGTCGGAGGCGTCACCCTCGATTCCTTCGGCGTCGCCACCATCCCCCTGGTAGCCCTTGCGTTCGTCGTCGGGTCGATCATCATCGCCACGACCCTTCGAAACACCATGCGCAACGCGCCCGCGCAGGCTACCGGCGCAGGAACCGCCTTGCCCCAGGCCTCCTCGGAAGCAGCAAGTTAGGATTCGACGTCGGCCGCGGCGATTGCCTTGTTCGTGAGGACGGGCATCATCCCCAGTAGCGCGAGCGTCAGCACTCCCATGATGCCGAACATGACCTGCAGGCCCAGCCATTGGGCCAGCAGACCGCCGGCTGCCGCACCAAGCGGCATGGTGCCCCACGCCAGCAGCCGGTAGGCGCTGTTGACTCTGCCCAGCAAACGGTTGGGAGTAATGCGCTGGCGCAGGGACACGGTGATGACGTTCCAAAGCACGATCAGCATGCCGCCCACAAAGAAGATTGGGCCAAGAACATAGGGGTTGGCGGTCAGGGCGGGCGCACCGACGAACAGCGCGGCCCCGAAGATCGTGAGCATCAGGGACGTCGACCGGCCGAGCCTGGCCTCCACCCGCTCGGACAAAAACGAGCCAACGAAGGCGCCGAGAGCGGAGGTGGTCAGAAGCAGGCCGAACCCCACTTCGGACAGGCCCATCTGTGAAGCCGGGCCCACGGCAAACAGCACCAAGACCGCGAAGGCCGCGCTGGATGCGAAGTTGAACACCCCGGTCATCACCGCGAGTGTGCGCAGGATCTTCTGGTTCCAGAGGAACCGCAGCCCCTCACCAATGTCGAATCGCAGTGTCGTCTTCTGCTCACGCTCTGTGCGAAAAGCCCCCGGGACCAGGAGCAGGCCGCCGACGGCCGCAAGCCACAGGGCCGCCGGCACGGCAACGCCCGCAACCACGCCCGTGGCCACCAGCAGCCCGCCCAGCGGGGGACCAATGAACTGGTTGGTGGTGAGCTCGACGGCGTAGAGCCGGCCGTTGGCGCGCGACAGCTGGTCCCTGTGCACCAGCTGGGGCATGATCGACTGCGCGGAGGTGTCGTAGAGCGTCTCAGCCACACCCACCATCAGCGCGACAACGTACAGAGCCCAAACGGAGCCCAGATCGAGCAAAACGACGGCGGCCAGCAGGGCGGGCAGCGCCGCCCGGCTGAGGTTGGCCCACAGCATGAGCTTGCGCCGGTCCAGCCGGTCGGCCAGCGCGCCGGCCGTGAGGGCGAAGAGAAGCCAGGGAAGCGTCGCCGCGACACTCAGTCCGGCAACCAGGGTGGGTGACTGGGTGAACTGAATGGCCAGCAGCGGCAGCGCGATCTTGAAGACGCCGTCCGCGAGGTTGGAGAGCCCGGACGAGGTCCACAGCTTCCAGTAGGACGCACCCAGGGGCGCACGATGCCGTTCCTTCACCTGCGCAGCGTGACTAGTCATAGGTGGACCATTCCACAGTGATTGAGAAAATTCAAGGTGATTGAATCCAGTACATCGGATTGTAGGATTGGGACATGACGGACGCAGAGCAGTCGAGCGCGGACCAAAAAAGACCCGTCGCGAACGCCCGGGAAATCAAGGCGCTGGCCCATCCGCTGCGCCTGAGGATCCTGCGCCTGTGCGGGCTCCACGAACTGACCAACAAACAACTCGCCGACCGGCTGGGCCAGGATCCGGGAACGGTGCTCTATCACGTGCGGCAGTTGCTCTCAACGGGTTTCCTTGAACCCGCCGGGGTCCGCACGGGCGAGAGCGGCGCGCTGGAGAAGCCGTATCGTTCCACGGGGAGGTCCTGGAAGCTGGACACCGCGCTGGGTGAAGCCGGTCCCGCCGGTCCGCTGGCCCCGCTCGAGGCGTTCCGGGAAGAGCTGACGGAAGCAGGACCGGACGCGCTCGCCAGCCTCTCACGCTTCGTTCTGCACCTCTCCGAGGAAGATGCTGAGGACCTCATCACGCGCATCCACGCTGTGCTGAGCGAATACACCGACAGCGACCGGCAGCGCTTGGACCAGCCCGCCTACGGCGGCATCTTTGTCCTGCACCGGACGTCAGACTAAGTCCCGGGCCTTCCGGAACGGGATGTGGGGCTTCCGTCGCCTTAAGGGCTCTATTCGTAGATGGTGGGGATGGCCGGCTCGCCGGGCTGCAGCCTGTCCACCACCCGGGGCAGCTCCGCCATGGAGGCCGTGTGCCGGTCCCGCGCCCGCCCCACCGCGTCCGGGCCGGTCCAGCCGGGCAGGATTTCGCCGTCTTTCATGAACTGCTGCAGGAGCGGGCGTCCGTTCCTTCCGTCGGCCGGCGGGTGGTCCACGCCGAGGACCTCGTGGGTGGCGGTGCCGCGGTCGTCGAGGCGGCGCACGGCGAATTTGCGCCCGCCCATGTTGATCTTGTCCTTCGAGGTCTTCGCCACGGCAGCCAGCTCACCGGAGTCACCGGCCCGGCTCACCAGCTTGTAGACCATCCCGGCCGTCGGCGCCCCGGATCCGGTCACCAAGGACGTGCCGATGCCATAGGAATCGGCCGGGGCGGAGCGGAGCGCGGCGACGGAGAATTCGTCCAGGTCCGAGGTCACCACGATCCTGGTGTGCACGTTGCCGAGGCTGTCCAGGAGTTCCCGGACCCACCGGGCCTGGGCCACGAGGTCTCCGGAATCCAGCCGGATGGCCCCAAGTTTGTCTCCGGCGAGGTCGACGGCGGTGCGGACCGCCGCTTCGACGTCGTACGTGTCCACGAGCAGCGTGGTGCCGGACCCGAGCGAGGCCAGCTGCGCCGCGAAGGCGTCGCGCTCGGAGTCGTGGAGCAGGGTGAAGGAGTGGGCCGCGGTGCCGATGGTCCGCAGGCCGTAACGCCGCCCGGCGGCCAGGTTGGACGTGCCGGAAAAGCCTGCGATGACTGCCGCGCGGGCAGCCGCGGCGGCCGCTTCCTCGTGCGTGCGGCGGGAGCCCATCTCGATGCAGGGCCTGCCGCCGGCGGCGCTGGTCATCCGGGATGCGGCGGAGGCGATGGCGCTGTCATGGTTCAGCACCGACAGGACGTAGGTTTCCAGGATGCAGGCCTCGGCGAACGTCGATTCGACGATCAGGACGGGGGAGTGCGGGAAGTAGGCTTCACCTTCCGGATAGCCCCAGATGTCGCCGGAGAACCGGAAGGCGGCCAGATGCTCCAGGGTGTCCTCATGGACCACGCCGGTGGCGGCCAGGAAATCGAGGTCGTCCTCGTTGAAGCGGAAGTTCGCGATTCCCTCGAGGAGCCGGCCTGTACCGGCCACGATGCCGTACCGGCGCCCGGCCGGCAGTCCCCGGGTGAAGGCCTGGAAGACGGACCGGCGGTGCGCGGCCGCGGAGTGGAGGGCCGCCTGGAACATGGTCAGCTCATAGTGGTCCGTAAACAGGGAGGTCCGGGGTCCGTCCGGTCCGGCCGAAGTGTCCATGATCCACTCTAGGCCGGGCCGCCCGAGCCGCGGGATGCCGCCAGTACCGGGAGTTCGCCGGAAACGCCCCGAGTCGCCGTAATCGTCCGGCGAAACCGGGAGTTTCCGGCGACTTCGACGATTCCGGGCTCAGACGGGGCAGCCGTCCGGGCCGCAGGCGCCGGATTCCGCGTGGGAATCGGTGGTGGCATCCGCAGCCTCCGCGCCGGCGCTCACCATGACCAGCGGGTGGCTGTCCTGCCACGCCTGCTCGAGGGCGGCGGTAAAGGTTTCGGCGGGCTGGGCGCCGGAGAGCCCGAACTTCCGGTCAATCACGAAAAACGGGACGCCGCTGATGCCCAGGGCGCGGGCCTCGGCGATGTCATTGCGGACGTCGTCGGCGTAGGCCCCGGTGCTGAACAGTTCCGCCAGTTCGCCGGCGTCGAGTCCGAGGTCCAGGCCCAGGGCGGTCAGGTAGTCCTGGCTGCCGATATCCTTGCCATGCTCGAAGTGGTCGCTGAGCAGGCGTTCCTTCGCGGCGTCCTGCTGGCCGTGGGCGGCGGCGAGGTGGATCAGCCGGTGGGCCGTGAAACTGTTGGCGACCACGACGGCGTCGAACCGGTAGTTCAGCCCTTCGCCCTTGGCCTGGGCCGCAACGTGCTCGAACATCTGCGATACCTGCGCCGGAGCCATGCCCTTGCGCGTGCTGAGGTAGTCCAGTTCGGTGCCGTCGTAGTGCTCCGGGAGCGTGGGGTCCAGCTGGTAGCTGCGCCACTGCACGTCCACGGACTCGCGGTGCGGGAAGGCCGCGAGGGCGGTTTCGAAACGGCGTTTGCCGATGTAGCACCAGGGGCAGGCGACGTCGGACCAGATCTCAATCTTCATGCCCCCAACAACCGCGCCGCCGCCGGGTCCATTCCCCGGCGGCCTGTCGGCTTCGTCACGGCCCCGCGGCGGAGGGGCCTCCCGGCCGAGGGCTGGCGGCCCAGGCCGGCCGGCGCTCGCGGCCTCACGGCGCAACCGGGCGCTCCATCACGAAGTCGTGTTCCACGGTGGTGCCCAGCCGGAAGGACTTGGTGCCGACCTTGTGGAAGCCGGACTTTTCGTAGAACCGGATGGCCCGGGCGTTCTGGCTGTTGACGCCGAGCCAGAGCCCGCGGGCGCCGGCCGCCGCTGCCACACCGATGCTGGCGTGCATCAGTTCGGCCGCGGCGCCGAGCCCGTGATGGTCCGGGTGGACGTAGCACTTGCTCAGCTCCGTGCACGGCAGCTCGGCCAGGACCGCGGCCACCTCGGGGTCCGTGGTGGGGCGGGCCACCAGCAGGCTGTACCCGCGGAGGTCGCCGTCGGCGTCGATCACCAGCACCGTGACCGCGGGATCTGCCAGATAGGTCCGGAAATTGGCCTCGCTCAGCGTATTGGCGAGGTGGGCCGCGATGTCCTCCGGCCGGGACTCCGGCGGGCACGCCAGCGGGAAGGTGACGGCCGCGAGTGCGGCCAGCTTCCCGGCGTCGTCCACGGTTGCTGTCCGGATCCGGTGCGTCATAGCTAAACCCTAGCCCCGGCAGCCGGGTCAGCCGACGGGGTAGGCGACGTAGGCGAACCGGGTGGAGTCCGGGGACCAGCTGTTGACGTTGAGCGTGCCCTGCCCGCCAATGAGGGGCCAGCAGTGCAGCGGCGTGGACCAGTCTCCGGTGGAGACCAGCACGACGTCGACCGGCAGGTCCGCGGGGTGGCCCACCGTGCCGCCGGGGAACCGGATGTAGCTGGCCAAACGCCCGTTGGGCGACAGGTGCGGAAACCAGTCGACAGAGTCGCTCTTGACCAGGCGCTCCATGCCGCTTTCGTCAGCGCGCACCCGGGCCAGTTGGGCGTGGCCGGGTGAACTGGTGAAGGCTTCGGTGTTGAAGTAGAGCCATTCGCCGTCGGGCGAGTATTCCGGCCCGTCGCAATGGCCGTCCACGTTCAGCAGGGTGGCGGCGCCACCGCCGGCCGGGATGGTCATGAGCCTGCCGGGCTGCGTGAAATCGCCGGCCTCGATGCCCACGTAGGCCAGCTCGTCGCCGTCCGGACTCACGCCATGGAGGAAGTGGAAGAACCCGTCGTCCTCGGTAATGCGGGTCGCCGCGCCGCCGGCAAGCGCCGCTCGGTAGAGGTGGCCGTCGTTTGCCGAGAGGTAGATGCCGGTGCCGTCCGGCGCCAGGACGTGGTCGTTGTTCAGGTCCGGGATTCCGGTGAGGGGCACCTGACTGACCGCCCGGCTCCCGACGTCGAAGCGCCACATCTTTCCGGCGCCGTTCAGGATGAGTGCCGCGCCGTCACGCGTCCAGTTCGGCGCCTCCACGAGCACGTCCCGGCTGGTGAACACGAGCTCGCGCTCACCTGTGACGGACGCGATCCAGACTTCGCAGCGCTGGCCCGGCTGAAGTTCCCGTTGTGCGATGGTGTTTTCCGGGATGTCCGGCACTCGAAGCTCCTGACGATGACAACTTTGTGGACGGTTGAGTTTTCGCTACAACATCGGACCAGGGCCACGCAATCGGTCCGGCGCAGCGCGGATCCGCGGTGCGCCGGACCGGTTTCGCCGCGGCTGTCCTGAAAGCAGCGGATCCGGGACCGGCGGCGCCCGGCTACTGCTTGAACGCGGCGTCGAAGGAGGTGTTCGAGGCCGGGAAGTCGAACTTCTTGAGCGCGGCGAGGGCTTCGGGGGCGCCGTGGAGGCGGTCCATGCCGGCGTCTTCCCATTCGATGGAGATGGGGCCGTCGTAGCCGATCGCGGTCAGGGCGCGGAAGGACGATTCCCAGGGCACGTCGCCGCGGCCGGCGGAGACGAAGTCCCAGCCGCGCCGCGGGTCGCCCCAGGGCAGGTGCGAGCCCAGGACGGTGTTCCGGCCGGTGGGCCGGAGCTTGGTGTCCTTGCAGTCGACGTGGTAGATCCGGTCCTTGAAGTCCCAGATGAAGGAGACCGGGTCGATGCCCTGCCACATGAAGTGGGAGGGGTCCCAGTTCAGGCCGAAGGCCTCGCGGTGCCCGATGGCCTCGAGGGTGCGGACG
>NZ_FUZD01000013.1:0-110631 GCF_900168135.1 Arthrobacter sp. 49Tsu3.1M3 | reverse complement strand
CCGGTGCGGGGGTTGGTGGCGGTGTTCATCACGGTGATCAGGTGTTCGAACTGGTCCGTGGTGGCGAAGATTTCCAGGTGCTGGAGGCCGTGGCGGGGTTTGCGGAGGAAGGCGCCCTGGAGCTGGCGGAGCAGTTCCTCGGAGGGTTCGGCGCCGTCCTGGTCCAGGGCCTCGGCCCAGCTGCGGCTGACGCGGGCGAGGAAGTCGGCGTCGTTCTCGGCCGCGGTGCGGGTCAGGGCGTGCTCCATCGCCGCCGCGGCCTCGGGGAGGCAGCTGTGCCGGACCCGGTCCAGGGCGAGCGTGATGACGGTCGCGGCCCGGGACGCGACCTCGCCGGCCGCGACGGCGGCTCCGAGCTCCGGGTGCACGGGCGGGACCGGCTGGCCGGCGAGTCCCTGCCGGGGCAGCAGCGCGTCGGCCAGGCAGAGCCGGCGCCTGGCCTCCGCGGCGCCGATCCGCAGCCGCGCCCGCAGGAACTCCACCGTGTTCCGGTACCCGTCATCCAGCACCGATTCCGGCACCGCAGGCGCCGCCGTTGCGGGGGTTCCGGCGTGAGCCGAGGGGAAGGGGATTCCGGCGGGCGCCCCCGCAACGGACGCGCCTGAGAGAGCCGAGGAGGAGGGGGTTCCGGCGGGAGCCGCCGCTTCAGACTCGTCGGCAGGAGCCGAGGCCAGGCAGATGCCGGCAGGCTCCTCCGTCAAGGTGTTGTCGGCGGGCGCCGCCGCAACGGACGTGCCTAAGGGAGTCGCCTCAGCGGAGTCACCGGCGGGTTCCGCGGTTCCGGGTGCGCCGGTCTGCCACCCGGCGGGGCTCTCGCGCCAGCCGGTGGTCCACGCGGTGACCGCCCCCGCCGCAGCCCCCGTGGCCGCGGCGGATCGCTTCCTGGTCCGGTCCACGGCGGCCGCCGCGACGAGCTGCAGATACTCCACCGTGCGGGAGAGTTCCTCCACGCTGCCGGCGAAGTCCGACGCGGCCTGGAATCCCCACGAGCCCGCATCCTGCGCCGCCGTCGAACCCACCGCCCGCAGAGCGGCCAGGGCGGCCAGGGCGGCGTCCATACCGGGTTGCCGGGCTGGGGCTGCGCCCCGGTCCGTGCCCTGCGCCCCGTCCCCGCAGGCGGTGAAATCCCTGATGAAATCCCTGACGGCTTCCATGGCTCGAGTCTATTTGAGAGCTCCGACAATATTAGGAGGGCATCATGCGTGATCACTCTGAGACCGCGGTGCCACTTGCCCACGGATCGACGGGCAATCAGGCAGGTTTCATGTCGTGCTGTTCAAGACCCGTGGGCGGCCGAACTGAGTGTGGACTCCGGGCGAGAAGAGTACGGATTCGGGTTGACCGGCCACCTCGATTCCCGCGGCGCGCACCAGTTGGTCCTTAAGGCCGATCAGCTGCGCGCGGTACAGCGGCCATGCACTGTGCGTGTTGGGCACAAAGATGGTCCTGCCCCTGAACCGTGAATGCAGACCGAACCGGGCCGTGAGGTGGATCGACAGCGCGTCGGTGGCTGCGACGTCGGGTTCGGGGGCGACCGAGAAATCGCTACGGGTGCCGCCCCGAAGGCGCCGCACGGAATACCCAGCCGACGCCGATCCGGCAAACTCATCGGCGCCCATGTAGCTCGCCCGCGACCACACATAAGGAACCCCGGCCGCCCGCGCGGTCAGCACCACCGCCAAGCGTGAGGCATCCAGGCTGCGGAAAACTACACCACGGGTGCCGTCCGGCTCGCGGGAGTAGAGGCGCACGTTGATCTCGTTGAAGCTGCCGAAATAGGGGATGCCGGGGCCGCGACCAAGGCCGGCACCCTGCATGCGGAAGCCGATCAGCCCCACCCAGGCGGATCCGTCGAACACGTCCGGCGCGACGCCCGGTGGCATGAACCGCGCCGCCACTGCCTCAGGAATGCGCCAGTGCAGGAAGACGGCATCCAGCCACCGCTGGTCCATGATGATTGGCTCCGGAAGCTCGGGTGCAGCCGGCCAAGGATCAACGCCCAATCGGATCAGCTCCCTTCGGTCGGCAGGGTCGGCCGGCAGGGTCGGTTGGCACGGTCTTCGGTCGGCAGCGTAAGGACCGGTCGGCATCATGAACATCGGTGGGCCGGCGGAGTCGCTCGGCATCGGCGGAGAGTTCAGGAAGCAGGGTCAGTTCAGTGCCCTGGTGCCCTCCGGAAGGGCTCCGCCGTCCAATAAAGCCGCTGTGGCATCGGCCAACGCTGTCAGCGCCACGCGCTGGGTCCACGGGCCGTAGGAAATGCGCGCCACGCCAAGTTCCTGCAATTTGGCCGGTGCCAGGGATCCGGGCACATTGATGACCGAGACCTTGTTCCACCCAATGCCTTCCACCAACGCGGTGACAGTCGGCTCGTCCAGCAGGCCCGGCACGAACACCGTGGTCGCGCCGACGTCGAGGAAGGCCTGGCCGCGTTCAATGGCGTCGGCAAGCACCGCAGAAGGGTCCCGGGCCTTGCCCTTCAAGAAGGCGTCGGTGCGGGCGTTGAGGACGAAGTCGACGCCCTCGGCCTCGGCGGCGCGGATTGCAGCGCTCATCTGTGCAACGGCGTCGGCGAGCGGGCGCATCTGGTCCTCGATGTTGGCTCCGACAGCGCCGACGCCAATCGCCTTGCGTACAGTTTCGCCGGGATCGCCGTAGCCCGCTTCGAGATCAGCGCTGACGGGCAGCGACGTGGCGGCGGCAATGACCCCGACGGCGGCGATCATTTCGTCCAGCGGGATGTTCTCGCCGTCTTCGTAGCCGCGGGACGCAGCGATGGAGTGGCTGGCCGTGGCCAACGCCTTGGTCCCCGGAACGTCGGCAACCACTTTTGCCGTGATGGCGTCCCAGACGTTGATGAGTTGGAGAATTTCCGGTGCGTGGTGGAGACGGAGCAGTTCGGTGGCTTTGGGGGCAAGAGAACGCGCGGTGTCTGTCATGCCCCGAGCCTAACTGGCGCCGCCGACACTCGAAAGGGTTCAGCTGGCCGCCGACGGGGTCGAGGAGCCCGCGGGTTGAGACTGCCAGGGCCACCGGCCGGAGATTTCCAGTTCGAGTGAGAAACTCAGGAAAGTCCGGATGAGCACGATAACGGCCAGTACGCCGACGCTCTCGAAGGTCGGTGTGATGGCGACAGACCGGATGATGTCGGCCGCGACCAGCAACTCCAGGCCGAGAAGGATGGACCGTCCCAGCAGTTGCCGGTACGAACGGTAGAAGGACAACGGTGCCGAACCCGCCGGCAGGCGCCGGGGCTGGAATCCGCGCAGCGCCATAGGAATGGACACGAGGGCGCCGAGCACCATGACGGCCACCCCGGCGAAGTCCATGAGGCCGCCGGCCGACTCGATGATGTGCTGAAAATCCATTGTTCCCCTCGGAGAAAGTGGGCGGTGAGATTCAAACTTTAGGGGTGCCGGACGCCGATGCCGGCGAGAACGGCTCGGTAGCCTTCTCGGAAACTGGGGTATTGAAACTCGAAGCCGGTGCTGCGGAGCAGTCCGTTGCTGGCCCGCTTATTTCCGCCCCGCGAGGGTTCGCCACCCGGCGCTTTGCCGCCCGATGCACCCGCCGCTTTGCCGCCCGCCGCACCCGCGGCACCAGCGCCCGCCGCCGAAGCGCCGGTGGTGCTGCCCTCCGGCGCGCCCGCGGCACCGGTGGACTCTGCCGGCGGCCGGGGGAGTCCCAGTTCCGCCGCCAGGAACTCCAGCACGTCGCCAAGTTCGGCCGGTTCATTGTCCACGCCCAGATAGACCGACGCCGGAACCGTGCCCATGGTGCATAGATGGACGATTGCGGCGGCGGCGTCGTCGCGGTGGATCCGGTTGGTGAAACGCGACGCGGCAGGAATGACCGCGGTTCCGCCGCGCACCTGGTCGATCAGGCGCGTCCGGCCAGGGCCGTAGATCCCGCCGAGCCGCAACACAACGGGGGTTATGCCGGTGCCGCGCAGGCGGCTGTGGAGGAGTTCCTCTGCCTCGCGGATGATGCGGCCCGAGAACCCGCCGGGTTCCGGCGTCGTGCGTTCATCAATCCAGCCGCCGCCGGCATCTCCGTAGACGGCGGTCGAGGACACAAACAGGACCCGGCGGACGTTTGCCCCGGCGGCGAGGACCGCGTTGAGGACGTTCGACAGCCCGTCCACGTAGGCGGCACGGTACGCCTCCTCGGTCGGGGAATCCGCGGCAATCGCGACGACGACGGCGGTGGTGTCCGCCGGGATGGGCGGCAGCTCAGCGGAGCCAAGGTCAGCGGCGACTCCCTCGATGTCGGCCGGGAGTTTCTCCGGCGAGCGGCGCCACCCCACCACGCGGTGGCCGGCCGCCGCGAAACGCAGCCCGGCCTCGGTGCCAAGATCGCCGCAACCGGCCAGCAGAACAGTCATGAAGCCAGTCTGCCAGCCTTCGGGAAGCGCCACGGACAGGCTTGAGGAAAACTTGAACCGATCTTGTCGCCCGCTGAAGCCTTGCCTTGAACTGGGCCGGGCATCGTTGTAAGGGTCAGCCAGGGGCTGGCGGATGCTACATACGTCGCCCGGCCCGCCACGGCCGGCCCCACGAAACGGAACTCTGATGGGTCTCAACCTCAATTCCACCTCCAGCAAGGTCCTTGCCTCCGCAGCGCTCCTCGCCGCGGCCGCCGGCGTGGCCGGGATGGGCACGTACGGTGGCTTCACCGCCAGCACGTCGGCTTCCGCAGCGGTCAATTCCGCCACCGTGAACTTGGCCGGTGGCACCAACGACCGGCTCAACGTGGCGGCCACAGGAACCATTCCGGGCGACTCCATGCAGCGCGCGGTTACCCTGGTCAACAATGGCGACCAGAACCTGACGGGGCTTACCCTTACTACCACCGCCACGACGTCGTCCATTCTGGACACGGACGCCATTAACGGCCTGCAGCTGCTGATTGAGAGCTGTCCCGTGGCGTGGACTGAAGCCGGGGCGTCCCCGTCCTTCACCTACACGTGCTCGGCCGGTGCGCCTACCACTGTCCTGTCCCTTCGTCGGGTGGTCGGGGTCAATCCGCTGCCGAATACGCTGAAGTCCCTAACTGCAGGCAGCACCGACTTCCTTCGCGTCACCATGTCGGTTCCGGCCGCGGCGGACAACACCTTCCAAGGCAAGAACAGCTCCATCAAATTCAGTTTCGATGCCACCTTCCGCCAGGCAGGCGCCAAGTAAACCATGCTCGGGGGCTCAGTACAGCCTGGTCTCGGCCGGACTGAGCCCCCGGTTTTACCCGTAGCAGCAACACCGGCAGGAGGTACCGTCCCGTGAGCGCAGCAATCACTGCAGATTCCAGGGACTCTACCGACCTCCCCTCAGCAGACGGCACCGTGCAGGGCGGTCCAGTCCAGGACCAATCCGTATCCAGCCACGGACGACATCGGGCCCGACCGGTGCCGCCCGCCCGCGGGCTCCTGTTGTCCAAGGCGGCAGGTGCCGCCGGGAGTGTTGTGCTCACGCTCCTCCTCGTCGCCGCTGCCTTGATATTCGTCTTCCTCGCCGTCGGGCCGCGTTTCCTGAACTACCAGACGTCCACCATGCTCACGGGAAGCATGTCGCCGGGGATCAACCCGGGGGACGTCGTCGTCAGCGTGAGGACGCCGGTCTCTGAGCTGAAGGTCGGCGACGTCATCACCTACAGCATCCCAATTGACGATCACCGGATTGAAACCCATCGGGTGGCGAGCATCAAGCGGGACGATGCCGGCGCGACGTCGGTGACCACCAAGGGTGACGCGAACGCCGGACCAGACCCCTGGACTGCGGTGCTGTCCGAGGACTACGTCTACACGCAGGCCGGAGTCGTGCCATATCTGGGCCACGGCATCAGGGCGCTGCGTGAGCCGATTGCCCAGTCGGTACTGCTCTACGGCGCCTCTGCCCTGTTCGTCGTCGTCGTACTGACGGCGATCTGGCGGAAGCCGCGCTAACCGGCGGAGGCGTGATCCTGGATTCCGCGCCGGTCTGCGGGAACGCCCGCTGCTTCCGCCGGCGCCATGCGGTAGCCAACGCCGCGCACCGTGCGGATGAACCGCGGTTCGCGGCCTTTGTCGCCCAGCTTCTTGCGTAGGTTGCCGACGTGCACCTCCACGAGGTGCTCCTCCCGGGGCCATTCATTGCCCCAGACCTGGGTCAACAGGGCCTTCCGGGTCCACACGCGACGCGGTGCCCCGGCCAGGGCCTCCAGGAGATCAAATTCGGTGCGCGTCAATTCCAGCTCGACGCCATGGAGGGACGCCACCCGGCCCTCGGCCTCGACAACCAGCGGCCCGTGCCGGAGGACGCCGTGGGCATCCGTGTGCCGGATGCCGGAACCTGTGGCTGCGGTGGACTCGGGCGGCTGCTCCCCGGACGCTGCGGGCGCGGCCGCGCTGGCCGGCAAGGAGACCGGGGGGACGGCGCCGACGTCGCTCGCACGACGACGGGGAGGCACCCCGGGAGCACCGGGCGCCCCGGGTGTACCGGACGCTGAGTCGCGGTGCGCTGAGTCCGCGGGAGCGGGCGGTGTAAAAGCGGCCGGCATGAAATCCGTTGCACGGCGCCGCGGCGTGGGGCGTTGCGAGGTTGGCCGGTGGCGCCGCATCACTGCCATGACCCGGGCCTGAACCGAGCGGGGGCTGAGCGGCTTCCGAACGAAATCATCCGCACCGATCTCCAGTCCCATCACCTCGTCGATCTCGTCCGACCGGGCAGTGATCATGACGACGTAGGCGTCGGAGAATTTGCGCAGCCGACGGCACACCTCCACGCCGTCCAGATCCGGAAGGTCCAGTTCCAGCGTGACGAGGTCCGGCCGGTGTTCCTGGATCTTCAGGAGGCCTTCGGCTCCGGAACTGGCCTCGAAGACGGCGAAGCCCTGCAACTGAAGTGTCCGGCAGATGAGGAGTCGCACGTCGTCGTCGCCATCTACAACCACAGCGCGGAGCTGACCCGGTGAATCCAACATAACCCCAGCTTCTAAGACCAATTGACGCGTGAGAAGCACTGACCCCACGCGTCACGGTATGTGACGCAAGCCACAGGTGTAACAATGGGATTCAGGCTAACAGGTTTTCTTGAGCAAAAGTTGAAGTTTATCCCGGCCCGTTGTTGAGGCTCGGCTGTCAGAGTTGAAGCAACGATCAACTGCCCGGAGAGAAAGTGCCACCAGTGAACCTCGCCAACCGCTCTGCGGCAACCCCGCGGGTCTCGCCCGGGTGGCTGGCTCATCGGACTGGGCTACTGGCCGTCCCCCTGGCTGTGGCCGTGGTGCTGGGGGCTCCCGGGCTGGCCTACGCGGCGTTCACGGCCCGAACCACTGCCGCCCTGGATGTGGGCACGTATACGGTTCCTGCGCCGACATCCATCAATGGCACGCTGGAATGCACCACCATCCAAGGGAAGAAGGGTGCAGTCATCAGTTTCACGGGCTTTGCCGCTGTAGCCCGGGCGACAGGGTATACGGCGACGTTGACGTCTCCCACCGGACCCCAAGCAGTGACCGAGATTGCCCCCGCGGACACCACGCATGAGGTCAAGGTTCTCAGCAAGGGCAGCGGCAAGGGAACCTATACGTTCACTTTCTCCGCCCGGGTAGGCCCCTGGACCGGGCCCGATCTGCAGCAATCTGTCACCTGCTGAACCGCGTGCCGGCGAACCGTATGCCCGCGCCGGAGAACCTGGTGCCCCACGGACCGCGTTCACGCGCCGGACTCCCGCGCAGCCATCGAAACCATCGCAGCGAACGACGCCGGGAGCCGCCCGGCGTCGTTCGGCGTCGTTCAGTGCGGCCCTTTGCTACCTCGCCGGGATCGGGAAGAAGGCCCGGGGGTCCTGCATCAGGGCGGGGTAATCGAAAGCGGAGCGGTCCACGATCTCGTCGACCTGGAAGTTGCGTGCGAACTGGCCGTCGACCGTGATCGGGCGGCCCAGGACCTTGCCGACGGCGAAGGCGGCGCCGCCGTTGACCGGGATGGCAACCACGGAGTTGCCGGGCAGGGTGGTGAACGCCTCCTCCTGCTGCTGGCGCTTGCGGGTGGGCTTCTTGACGAGCTGCTTCGGGGGCAGCTTGCGCACCTTGCCGGGACGGCGGGAGCCCGAGTCGGCGTAGACGAACTGGTAGTCGTCGTCCGCGGGGGCCTTGCTGCGGCCAACCGGCGGCAGGCTGACGGTCTTCAGTTGTGCCGGCTCGGTGTCGCCCAGGGGCAGGCGCAGGACCCACATGCGGTCCCCGGCAGGATCCTCGGGCACCAGCTCGTGCTTCGGTTCGGGCCAGATGTACTCCAGGTCCGGGTCGGTGCCCGGGAAGACGTCTGTGTAGAACCGCGGATCCTTGGCGATCAGCCGGGAGCGGTGGCTGAGGTGGAAATCCGCATTGCCCAGCCATGGCGGCATCGCGATCTTGGCGGCGTAGTCGGGGTGGGCCGCCTGCGGGGCGAACTCCATGATCTTCTCGCGGGTGGTGTCCTCGCCGCCGCGGGCCGTCCATTCATCCACCATGGCCAGGCCGTACATGGTCAGCGCAGGGACGTACCCCATCCACATCCGGATCGCCGGGTGCGATTGCCAGCCGTACTCCGGGATCACCAGCGCACGCAGGATCTGCAGCGCTTCGACGCGCTGCTTGCCGAGCCGCACACGGTCCAAAGCCGCGGCGCTCTGCTGGAAATCGGGGAAGGGGAGGAAAGTCTGCATCTCTCCAGTTTGAGGCCACGGACCAAATGCGCCAATTGCTGGCGCGTGCCGGTGAGCGTGCTCACATGCCGGAACAGGGCAGACAGGCGTGCTGGAGAGCCGCTAAAATAACATGAACCACTCCCGCCGCCACGGAAGACACGCCCATGCCCTATCAAGCAGAGTCATATTTAGCAGAGTCAACAACAGTAACTGACGCACCGGCGCCGTTCGTGCCCAAGTACGGACAAATGCTCAGCCCCGAAGCCCACGGGATAGTGGTGCTGGAGGAATTCACGCTGGATCCGGTTGCCGCCCGCGACGAGCAGCGCGGGTTCCGCGCGGCTATGGCCGGCGTGGCCCTCACCATGCGGCGCCTGGTGGCCCTCCGCCTCTTCATCGCCGCGGTGGCGATCGCCAACCTGCCCCTGTTCCTGCTCTCAAGTGGCTGGGAGATCTACGTCATCTCTCTCACCCTGGTGGTAGCCGTCCACGCCGCGGTGTCCTGGCTGAACCGGCACGAGCCCAGGATCAAGCAGCGCCGGATGCTGGAATTGCACCTTCACCGGGAGCGGAGCGCCAACTACCGCAAAGTCCGCGACGCCGTGAAGTACGTCATTGACGCCCCGGCCCGGATGAACGAAAGCCTTTACCTTGAGCTCCTCGCCGCGAAACGGGTAGCGCTGCACCTGGCCATGGGCACTGTGGCCCTGCTGGACACGAGCGACGACGCCGCCTGGAAGGTGCGGATTATCCGCGAAATCCCACAGGCCGCCTAAGCCCGAACGGCTCAACCCACGGCTCACTGAAGCACCACGACGCCGGAGCGTCCCGTTGAGGGATCGCTCCGGCGTCGTGCTGTGTGGCTTGCTGTACGCCACGTGCCCGTAACCGCCTTATGCGGGCAGTTGCAGCACTTGGCCCGGGAACACCAGATGGGGGTTGCTGATGGTCGCCGTGTTGGCGTCGGCCAGGGCTCGCCAGCCGCCGGCGAGGTTGAGTTTCCCGGCGATCGTGCTCAGGGTTTCGCCGCTCCGGATGGTGTAGGTCTGGCCAGTTACGGATACCGGTGCAACGTGGCGGGGTGCCGGCACGGTTGTCTTAGGGACGTACCTGGCGGGAGCCTGGGCTGCGACGGGAACCGCGGTGGGCCGCTGTGCTGTGGCCGCACTCTGCGGCGCCGCGGCGCCGCCGCGCAGTCCCAGCTTGGCGGCACAGGCCGGCCACGCGCCCCAGCCCTGGCTGGCCTGCACTTTCTCGGCGACGGCGATCTGCTGTGCGCGGCTGGCATTGGCCGGAGACCCCGTGCCGCCGTGGGCCGCCCACGTGCTGGCGCTGAATTGCAGCCCGCCCGCGTATCCGTTTCCTGTGTTGGTGGACCAGTTCCCGCCGCTTTCGCATTGGGCCAGCGAGTCCCACGTGGAGGCGGGGGCTGTGGTCGGTACGGCCGCGTTCGCGGCCGAGGCGGACAGGGCGACGCCTGCAATGGAGACGGCCGCGAAAGTGACGCCGCGGCGCGCGGCAGTGCCATAGGTTGATTTCTTCATGGTTTAGATGCTCCTGAGGCCCACCAGCGCTCGGTCCGTCCCCGGACGTTTTTACGCCACTGCCCGCCCCTGACAATAGAGGTCATAGCGGTGTCTACCGGTCGGGCAGTATCTGGTGGTGGTAGCACCGGGCATGCAATACCCGGTTGCCGGGCATGGACACTAGGCTAAGTCAGCCCTGCGCCGTTATCAAGACGTTACTTTGGGTGCTTCTGCCGTTATCATCCGGCCCGCAGTGACGCCGACGCCTGCGAACCGCTGCTCGCCGGCCGTAGTGACGCCCCCGGCCCGCGTTGCCGCCATGCCCGCGTGAATCAGCTTCCGAGCATTGCGGCCAGGTACGGAGCCGTCCGGCTCGCCGTGGAGCCTGCGACGGCGGCCGGGGTCCCGATCGCCACGATCTCGCCGCCCGCGTCGCCACCGGCCGGGCCGAGATCGATCACCCAGTCCGCTGCGGCCACCACATCCATGTCGTGTTCCACAACGATGACGGTGTTGCCGGCGTCCACGAGCCGGTGCAGTTGGGCCATGAGGAGCTGGACATCGGCCGGATGCAGGCCGGTAGTGGGCTCGTCCAGCAGGTAGAGGGAGTGGCCGCGCTGGGCGCGCTGCAGTTCGGTGGCGAGTTTGATGCGCTGGGCCTCACCGCCGGAGAGCTCGGTGGCCGGCTGGCCGAGGCGGAGATAGCCCAGGCCCACCTCGCGCAATGTTTGCAGGCTGCGCGCCGCTGCCGGCACCCCGTCGAGGAACTCCGCCGCGGCATTGACCGTCAGGCCCAGCACCTCCGCCACGTTCTTGCCCTTGTACGTCACCTCAAGGGTTTCCGGGTTATAGCGCGAGCCATGGCACTCGGGGCAAGGGCCATAGCTGCCGGGCAGGAACAGCAGTTCGACGGCGACGAAGCCCTCGCCCTGGCAGGTCTCGCAGCGGCCGCCGGCAACGTTGAAGGAGAAGCGGCCGGCACCAAAGCCCCGCGCCCTGGCCTCGTCCGTGGCCGCGAACTCCTTGCGGACCGCATCGAAGAGACCGGTGTACGTGGCGAGGTTGGAGCGCGGAGTGCGGCCGATCGGTTTCTGGTCAACCTTGACGAGCCGGTCCAGCTGGTCCAGGCCTGAGACCGGTCCGACACTGAGCGGTTCGGTGGACTCGCCGGCGTCGGACTCCAGGTCCTCGGGGGCCTTGGCAGCGTCTGGCTCCGGGTGCAGCCTGGCGCCGACCACCTCGGCCAGGACCTGGCTGACCAGCGTGGACTTGCCGGAGCCGGAGACGCCCGTGACCGCGGTCAGCACGCCGAGCGGGAAGTCGGCGTCGAGTTCGCGCAGGTTGTGGCGGCTGATGTCGCGCAGTTCCAGCCAGCCGGCAGCCTCCCGCCGGGTACCGCCGGCGGCGGAACCGCCGCCGTCGTCCGTAATGCCGGAACCGCCGCCGTCAGCGCCGGCCGAACCAGCGGAACCGTCCGGGAACAGGAACGGCCGGGTCACGGACGCGTCCACCTCGGCCAGGCCGGCCACGGGGCCGCTGTAGAGCACCTCGCCGCCGCCTTCACCGGCGCGGGGACCGACATCCACCAGCCAGTCGGCGCGGCGAACGATGTCCATGTTGTGCTCCACCACGAACACCGAGTTGCCGGAGGACTTGAGCTGGTCCAGGACTGCGAGGAGGGGCTCGGCGTCGGCGGGGTGCAGCCCGGCGGAGGGCTCGTCCAGCACGTAGATCACGCCGAACAGCCCGGAGCGGAGCTGGGTGGCGATCCGAAGCCGTTGCATTTCGCCGGGGGAGAGCGTGGGCGTGGACCGGCCCAGCGCCAGGTAGCCCAGGCCGAGGTCCAGCAGCACGGTGACGCGCTGCAGGAGATCGCGGGTGATGGCGACGGCCACCTCGTTGCCCTCGCCGGAGGACTGCTTGCGGGACGCGGTGCCGGCCTCCGTGAGTTCGGTGGTGGGACGGATGATGTCCGCCAGTTCGGTCATGGGGACGGCGTTGAGCTCGGCGATGGTGTGCCCGGCGAAGGTGACGGCGAGCGCGGCCGGAGTCAGGCCGCTGCCGCCGCAGACCGGGCACGGGCCGGTTTCCATGAAGCGCAGCACCTTCTCGCGCATGGTGGTGCTCTTGGAATCGGCGAGGGTATGCAGCACATAGCTCTTGGCGCTCCAGAACCGGCCCTTGTACGGTTTGGCCACGCGGTCGCGCTGGGGCGTCACCTCCACCACGGGTTGTTCCTCGGTGAACAGGATCCAGTCGCGGTCCTTTTTGGGCAGCTTCCGCCAGGGGGTGTCGACGTCGTGGCCAAGGTGGGTGAGGATGTCGCGCAGGTTCTTGCCCTGCCAGGCCCCGGGCCAGGCGGCGATGGCGCCGTCGCGAATGCTCAGCGAGGTGTCCGGGACCAGGGAGGACTCGGTGACGGTGTGTGCGATCCCCAGGCCGTGGCACTCGGGGCAGGCGCCGGCGGCCGTGTTCGGCGAAAACGCGTCCGAGTCCAGCGGGGCGGCGCCGTCCGGATAGCTGCCGGCGCGGGAGAAGAGCATGCGCAGCGAATTGGACAGCGTGGTGAGGGTGCCCACTGTGGAGCGCGAACTCGGCGTCCCGCGGCGCTGCTGGAGCGCGACGGCGGGCGGCAGCCCGGTGATCATTTCCACCTTGGGGTTGTGCCCCTGCTGGATGAGCCGGCGGGCGTACGGGGCTACGGATTCGAAGTAGCGGCGCTGCGCCTCGGCATAGATGGTGCCGAAGGCGAGGGAGGACTTGCCCGAGCCGGAGACGCCGGTGAAGGCGACTATCGCGTCGCGGGGCACGTCCACGTCCACGTTGCGCAGGTTGTTCTCCCGGGCGCCGCGCACCCGGACAAAACCGTCCGTCGGATTGGCGGGAACCAGATCAGGAATGAGATCCCGGCCGGCCGGGCCCGGCAAATGGGAAGCATGCTGTTTACTTTGCATTGGTTCGACTCTATCCGCTCCTCGCAGCGCCGGGCATATCCTTACCGGATGGAAACACACGACGACGGGGATCAGTTGACCGCGGAAGAGCCGGAACGGCCGGAAGAGCCGGAGGCCGGCGAACCCCTCCCGCTCCCGGTCGCCGAGCTGCACCTGCACATCGAAGGAACGCTGGAACCGGAGCTGATTTTCGCGCTGGCCGAACGCAACGGGATCCCATTGCCCTATGCGGACCTGGACGAGTTGCGCTCGCGCTACGAATTCACTGACCTGCAATCCTTTTTGGACCTGTACTACGCCAACATGGCTGTGCTGCAGACGGAGCAGGACTTCGCCGACATGACCCGGGCCTACCTGGCCCGGGCAGCGCTCGCCGGGGTCCGGCACGCCGAGATCATGCTGGACCCGCAGGCCCACCTTTCCCGCGGGATACCGCTGGAGACGTGCGTCAACGGCGTGGCCTCGGTGCTGGCCGGATCCCGCGAAGAGTTCGGCATCTCCACCCTCCTGATCGCGGCCTTCCTGAGGGACCTCACGGAGGAATCCGCCCTCGAGGTCCTGGAGCAGCTGCTTGCCATGGGCGCCCCGATCGCCGGCATCGGGCTCGATTCCGCCGAGGTGGGCAACCCGCCGGCCAAGTTCGAGCGGCTCTTTGCCCGGGCCAAGGACGCCGGGCTGCACCGGATCGCGCACGCCGGCGAGGAGGGCCCGCCGTCGTACATCATCGACGCGCTGGACCTCCTCGAGGTGGAGCGGATCGACCACGGCATCCGTTGCATGGAGGACCCGGAGCTCGTGGAACGGCTCGTGGACGAGCTCATGCCGCTGACCGTGTGCCCGCTGTCCAACGTCAGGCTCCGCGCGGTGGACACCCTGGCCGAGCACCCGCTGCCGGCGATGCTCGCCGCGGGGCTGAACGTCTGCGTGAACTCGGACGACCCGGCGTATTTCGGCGGGTACGTGGACGACAACTTCGCGCAGCTGAAATCGGTGATCGGCCTGTCCGAGTTCGACTGCGTCCGGATGGCCGCGAACTCAATCCGGTCCTCCTTCGCGAGCGAGGAACGCAAGGCCGAGCTGCTGGCCGAACTCGCCGCGTCCGGACACTAACCACCCAAGCAACGCGGGGTCACTTACGGCCCATCCGGAGGTCCCGGACGGGCCGTAAGTGACCCCGCGTTGGATGTCGAACGGCCGGGTTAGACGTCGATCGAGTCCATGTGCGGGTAGCGCGCTCCGGCTGCCACCCCGGCCGGAGCCAGTTCGTCCAGGCGCTTCAAGTCCTCGGCGGAGAGTTTGACGTCGGCAGCGCCCAGGTTTTCCCGCAGGCGGTTGACCTTCTTGGTGCCGGGGATGGGAACGATGTGCTCGCCCTGGGCCAGCAGCCAGGCCAGTGCCAGTTGCCCCGGGGTGCAGCCCAACGCGACCGCCAACTCCTTGACCCGGTCCACGAGCTGCAGGTTGCGGTCAAAGTTCTCGCCCTGGAAACGCGGGGAGTGCCGGCGGAAATCGTCTGCTGGAAAGTCCTCCGGGCTGCGGAACTGGCCGGTCAGGAAACCGCGGCCCAGCGGGCTGTAGGGCACAAAGCCAATGCCGAGCTCGGCGAGGACCGGGAAGACCTTGGTCTCCGGTTCGCGCTCCCACAGCGAGTATTCGGTCTGCAGGGCGGTGATGGGGTGCACCGCGTGGGCCCGGCGCACGGTGTCGGCGCTGGCCTCGGACAGGCCAAGGTGCCGGACCTTGCCGGCCTGGACCAGCTCAGCCATGGCCCCGACGGTTTCCTCGATCGGGACGGTCTTGTCCACCCGGTGCTGGTAGTACAGGTCGATGTGGTCCACGCCCAGCCGCTGCAGGCTGGCATCGCAGGCGGCGCGCACGTAGTCGGGGGAGCCGTTGATGCCCACCCAGGACCCGTCGGGCCGCCGCTCGTTGCCGAATTTGGTGGCCAGGACGACCTCGTCGCGCCGGCCCGCGATGGCCCGGCCCACCAGCTCTTCATTGGTGAAGGGGCCGTACATGTCAGCGGTGTCGAGCAGGGTTCCGCCGGCGTCGAGAAACGCCTGGATGGTGGCGATGGACTCGTTGTCCTCGCCGTGGCCGTAGAACTCGCTCATGCCCATGCAGCCCAATCCCAGAGCTGAGACGGTGAGTGAACCGAGTGTGCGGGTTTCCATAGATATCTCCTCAGTGGGAACAGTAGCAACAGTGGGAACGGTGGGACGCCCTGTCCGGCACCTGATCCGGCGCAAGTTCGGCGGCGGGACGGCGCGCACTGGGCAGACCGCAACTTTAGGCCCATTGGCCCGGGGACACAACGGGAACGCGCGGCCGGTTCCGCCAGGGCGCATTGCGCCGGCCGGCGCGGTTCACCCTTGCCGGGGGATGCGCCGGGCGGGGACGGGCGGCAGAGTGCAGATATGACGAAGACTCGCGAGCGGCGCAAGGGCTGGCTGCGCCGGGCGGCGCCTGGATTCGATGCCGTCGCGACGTACCAGAAGGACTGGTTCGGCAAGGACGTCGTCGCCGGGGTCGTCCTGACGACGCTGCTCGTTCCGCAGGGCATGGCCTATGCCGAGCTGGCGGGGCTGCCCCCGATCACCGGGCTGTACACGAGCATCCTCTGCCTGCTCGCCTACGCAGTCTTCGGCCCGTCCCGCGTCCTCGTCCTGGGGCCCGACTCTGCACTCGGGCCCATGATCGCCGCGACGGTCCTGCCCCTCGTCGCGTCCGGCGGCGACCCGCAGAAGGCGATCGCGCTCGCGTCGATGCTTGCCCTCATGGTCGGCGCCATCATGGTCTTGGCGTCCGTGGCCAAACTCGGCTTCATCGCCGACCTCATTTCCAAGCCCACGATGATCGGCTACATGAACGGTCTCGCGATCACCATCCTGGTGGGCCAGCTCCCGAAGCTCTTCGGGTTCAAGATCGAAAGCGAAAACTTCATTGGTGACCTGGTCGGATTCGTCGAGGGCGTGGCCAATGGCGAGACGGTGGTCGCCGCGGCGGCGGTCGGCATCGGCGGGATTGTGCTGATCCTGGTCCTGCAGCGCTGGCTGCCCAAGGTCCCTGCGGTACTCGTCATGGTGGTCGCCGCGATCGCGGCCACGGCGGTCTTCGACCTGGCCGCCAAGGGCGTATCGCTGGTCGGGGAACTCCCGCGGGGCTTCCCGCCGTTCACCATCCCCCAGGTGGAATTCGCGGACCTCGGGCTGATGTTTGCGGGGGCCCTGGGGATTGCGCTGGTGTCGTTGACGGACACGATCTCGACGTCGACGGCGTTCGCCGCACGCACCGGGCAGGAAATCCGCGGCAACCAGGAGATGATCGGGATCGGTGCCGCGAACCTGGCCGCGGGCCTCTTCCAAGGCTTCCCGGTCAGCACCAGCGGATCCCGGACCGCCGTCGCGGAACGTTCCGGCTCGAAGTCGCAGCTCACCGGCGTGACGGGCGCCGTGCTGATCCTCCTCATGCTGGTGTTTTTGCCGGGGCTGTTCCGGAACCTGCCCCAGCCGGCCCTGGCAGCGGTCGTGATGACGGCGTCGATCTCCCTCGCCGACATTCCCGGGACGGTTCGGCTCTGGCACCAGAGGCGCACCGAGTTCTACCTGTGCATGGCCGCCTTCCTCGGCGTTGCATTCCTGGGTGTCCTGCCCGGCATCGGCATTGCGGTGGGGCTGTCCATCCTGAACATCTTCCGCCGGGCGTGGTGGCCGTACGAGACCGTGATCGGGCGGGTGCCCGGCTATGACGGGTTCCATGACGTCAACGTCCACCCGGACGCGAAGCACCTGCCCGGCCTGGTCATCTACCGGTGGGACGCCCCGCTGTTCTTCGCCAACGTCCGGCCGTTCCGCGACAACATCCGGCACCTGGCCCGGACCGAACCCAAGCCGCGGTGGATCATCATCGCGGCCGAACCGATCACGGACGTGGACACCACCGCAGCGGACGTTTTGCTGGATCTGGACGTCGAGCTGAACGAACAGGGCATCTCCCTTGTGTTCGCCGAGCTCAAGCACCGGACCCGGGAGAAGATCGAACGCTACGGATTAACCCGCGAAATCGAGCCGGAGCATTTCTATCCCACCACCGAAGCCGCGGTCGCCGCCTACATGGCCCAGACCGGCGCCAAATGGAGCGCCGAGGAGTAACCCCGAACAACGCGGGGTCACTTACGGCCGGTCCAAGGCCCTTCCATGGGCGGTAAGTGACCCCGCGTTGCTTTTCTACTCGCGGGTAGGGCCGAGTTGGTCCCTCGCGCCCCCCGTCCAGCCCTGTCATAGTGGGTCACGACACACAGAGTTAACCGGATCCGCTCGCAAAAACTAACATTTCCTTGGCAAAATGCAGGTGGATCAATTGCTTCTAAAGGAGACCCATGGGCGCGAACACCGCGGAAAACACCAACCTTCGGCTCAAGGCCGTGCTGGATGTCCTGGCAGAGGAGGTATGGACAGGCGAGAAGCTGAATGCCGGAGCCGTCCTGGGCGAGGCAATCGCACGGGTGCCCCTCAACGACCACGAACGCGAACTCCTCAGTGGCGGCATTCCCCGCGGCCACAAGACGCTGACCACCGCCACGGCCAAGCTGGTCAAGGCCGGCTGGCTGGTTAAGGGCCGCTCCGGCTGGTCCATCACCGACGACGGCCAGCGCGCCACGGTGGCTTTCGCCGATCCCGCCGCCTTCGCCGCAGCGCTCGACGCCGGCACTCCCGTTCCGGCGGGCACGCCGCTGCCGACTGCTCCCGTGGCAAAGCCGGCGAAGCCGGGGAAAGCAGCAAAGACAGCAGCAACGCCGGCCGCCGCCGCCGAGGAAGCGCCGTCGAAAACAGCCAAGGTTGCCGGCAGGGCCGCCAAGCTTATCGAGGAGGCGGTGGCCCCCGTGGCCAAGGCAGTGCGCAAGCGCAAGCCCGCAGCGAAGACCGCACAGTCCGCAGCAGCGGCGTCGGCAGAAGCCCCGGCGGCGGCCTCGGCTGTCAGCGTCGACACCATCGAACAGCCGGACGCCGTCGCGGTTGCCGGCGACTTCAGCATTCTGCTGGGCGCGCCCGCCAACTGGGCACCGCAGTACGACGAAGTCCAGATGGAACTGGACCAGGTGGATCAGCTCTGGAAGATCGCCGCGGACATTCCTGCCGGCTTCTACTCCTTCAAGATCGCCCTGAACCGGTCCTGGGATGAGAACTACGGTGCGTTTGGCGTCTTCGACGGACCCAACCACGAAGTCCACCACGGCGGCGGCCTCCTGGTCATCCAGTACGATCACCGCACCCGGGACATCGTCCTGCCGTAGCGCCGACGCGCAATCGTCCTGCCGACGCGCAAATGACCCTGCGACACCTGAATTCGGGTGTTGCAGGGTCATTTGCGCGTCGGCAGGCGGCTTTGCGCATCCTGGGCCTGCGCATCCTGGACCGGCCCCACCTGAGCCTGCCCATCCTGGACCGGCCCCACCTGGGTCTGCCCCACCTGACCCTGCCGAGGGGGCCGTGGCCCGGCCTAGCATTGCCTCATGGAGACCGTCGAAGTTGCGGGCCTGCGCATCCGGTACCGGCGTGCGGGCCAGGGTCCGCCGCTGGTCCTGTTGCACGGCGCCTACGAAGACAGCCGCATCTGGCGGGGGCAGCTCGAGGATCTGCAGGCTGACTTCACGGTTTTCGCCTGGGATGCACCGGGGTGCGGCGGCTCGGACGATCCGCCGCCGGACTTCACCGGAAAGGACCTGGGCGACGCCCTGGCAGGTTTCCTGCGGGAAGCGGTTCCCGGCCGGCCGCACGTCCTCGGGATGTCCATGGGCTCCGGCATTGCGCTGGAGTTCTACCGGGCACACCCGTCAGTGCCGGCGTCGCTGCTCCTGGTCTCGGCGTACGCCGGCTGGGCCGGATCTTTGCCGCCCGAGGAAGTCGAGCGCCGCTATGCGCAGGTGCTCGCCGAACTCGATCAGCCGGCGGAACAATTCATCCCCGTATGGCTGCCCACCTTGTTCACGGAACACGCTGATCCGGCGGCTGTGCAGGAAACCAGCGCGATCATGGCCGACTTCCACCCGGGCGGCATGCGGGCGCTGCTGAACGCGAACGCCCACGCCGACTACCGCGATGTCCTGCCCACCATCGCGGTGCCCACCCTGCTGCTGTACGGCACGGACGACGTCCGCTCGCCGCAGAGCGTCGCCCGCGAGATGAACCGGCGGATCCCTGGCTCGACGCTGGTGATGATTCCCGACGTCGGTCACATGGCGGCCGTCGAAGCGCCGGCTGCCTTCAACGCGGAGGTGCGCCGGTTCCTGCACGGACTCTCCGCGCGGTGACGCCCGCTAGAAGCGGGTTGGGTCCGGCCGTGGCGGCACCGGGCCGGGATCCGGAATCGGGAGGGGACCGGGCGGCGTCGGGAATGGCCCCGGTTCCGGTGACGGCGTGGGCGCGGGACCGGGTACCGGCTCGGGCCCTGGAACCGGCGGCGGCGTGACCGGGCCGGGTTCCGGCGGGAACGGGTCTCCGGGCTCGGGCGGCGGCGTCGTGGGGCCTGGTTCCGGCGGAAACGGATCGGGTCCGGGGGTTGGCGGAATGGTCATGCGTGGCTTCCTTTCGTGGGCTGGCGTTAAGGGTCGTCGATCAGGCGCCGCGGCGCCGGCGCAACACCTGCAGTTCCCAGGGCCGCAGGCGTATGGCGCCCGGGGATAGGCCGTCCAGCCCTGCACCCTCGGGTGAACCCGAGGCAGAGCGGCCGGCAGAACCCGCGGCAGAGCCGCCGTCGGCCGGATAGTTGCCCAGAACCAGCTCCGCGTCACCCCAGGCCTCGTCCCCGAGGTCCGCGTCGCGCTCCTCGCCGGAGAAGTTACCCAGTACCAGCAGCTCCGGAATCCCGGCGCCGTCTGACTGACTGCCTGGTTGACTGTCTGCGGGACTGCCGGAAGAAACGGCCGAACCGGGCCCGGTCAGGGCCCGGGTGAACGCATAGACGTGGGGGTCATCCGGCAGCAGCATGGTGAAGTTCCCGTGCGAGACCACCGGCTCCGCATGCCGGAGCGCTATCACCTGGCGGTAAAAGCTGTAGACCGAGTCCGGATCATCCACCTGGGCAGCGGCGTTGATGTGGTTGGCATTCGGGTTCACCGCGATCCAGGGTGCCCCGGTGGTGAAGCCGGCATGCCGGGAGGCGTCCCACTGGACCGGGGTCCGCGCGTTGTCCCGGTTCAGCGGCGCGAGGGCGGCGAGGACCTCGGCGTCCGTGTGGCCCAGGTGCGTGGTGGCTTCGCGGTGGTGGTTGAGGACCTCGATGTCGCGGTAATCGCTGATCGCGCCGAAGGTCATGTTGGTCATGCCCAGTTCTTCACCCTGGTAGACGTAGGGCGTGCCGCGGTGCAGGTGCAGGATGCCGGCTAGCATTTTGGCGGAGAGCTCGCGGTACCGGGGGCTGTCGTCGCCGAAGCGGGACACTGCGCGGGCCTGGTCGTGGTTGCCCCAGTACAGGCTGTTCCAGCCGGTCTCGGCCAGCCCTTCCTGCCAGCGGCCCAGGGTCTGCTTCAGCTCGGTGAGCAGGAGCTTCTTGGGCCGCCACTTGTCGCCGTCCTCCTGGTCCAGCGCCACGTGCTCGAACTGGAACACCATGTCCACCTCGGCCCGGGCGGGATCGGTGTACAGGATGGCGTCGTCCACGGTCACGCCGGGCATTTCGCCGACGGTGAGCAGTTCGCCGGTGCGGTTCGCGAAGACTTCCCGGTGCATCTCCTGCAGGAACTCGTGCATGCGGGGGCCGTCGATGTAGAACGGGGAGCCGTCGCCAATGAGCTTGCCGTCGGCCACCGGGCCGTCCGGGAGCGAGGTGTCCTTGGAGATGAAGTTGATGACGTCCATCCGGAACCCGTCCACGCCCCGGTCCAGCCACCAGTTCATCATCTCGTAGACCGCGGCGCGGACCTCGGGATTCTCCCAGTTCAGGTCCGGCTGCTTCTTCGAAAAGATGTGGAGGTAGTACTCCCCGGTGGCCTGGTCGAACTCCCACGCCGGCCCGGAGAACGCCGAGCCCCAGTTGGTCGGCTCCGCCGCCGTGCGCCGTGGGGAGGCCCCGGCGTCGGCGTCACGCGGCGGCCGCCACCAGTACCAGTCGCGCTTCGGGTTCTCCTTCGAAGACCGGGATTCCACGAACCAGGGGTGCTCGTCCGAGGTGTGGTTGACCACCAGGTCCATCACCAGCTTCATGCCGCGCTCGTGCAGCCCGTCGGTCAGTTCCCGGAGCTCCTCGAGGGTGCCGAACAGCGGGTCCACGTTCCGGTAGTCGCTGATGTCGTAGCCGTTGTCGTCCTGCGGCGAGGTGTAGATCGGGGAGAGCCAGACGACGTCGACCCCCAGCCGCTGGAGGTAGTCCAGCCTGCCGATGATGCCGCGGAGGTCGCCGATGCCGTCGCCGTTGGAGTCGGCAAAGCTGCGCGGATAGATCTGATAGACGACGGCGCGCTGGAACCAGTCGCCGGCAGTCGCCTTGGGTGTTTCCGCGGGGGCTTGTTCGACCGTCATGGGGGCTCCTCAGCTGGTCCGGCAGACAAGGGGGCAGCGCGTTGCTGACCCGCCAACGTCTGATTATTGACCAGTTGGCGGGGGCTGGGAAGACCTGTCCGGCCGCAGCCACCCATCGCCGCCGCCCGTCCCCGGCTAGTTCTGCGAGGCGATGGCGTTGTCGCGGTCCTCGAAGACGTCCTCGCCGGGACCTGAGAAGGCCTTGGAGCGCTGGATCGCCTCGATGGACCCGGTGAACAGCTGGGAGTCGTGCGGGTCCGGGTGCCGGTGGTGCTCGGCTGTAGCAGCACCCTTGCCGGGGCGCTTGGACCCCGTGGCGGCGTCGGACGCGTTCCCGGAAGTGGACGCCGCCAGCGCCGGCGGCAGCGATTCGAGGCGGACGTGGGGGAGCGCCGTCGGGTGGTCCTGCTGCAGGAACAGCACCAGTTCCTCGCGGATCAGGCAGCGGAGGTCGAACAGGGAGGCGCTGTCCGCGGCGCTGACCAGGATGCGCACGCGGACAAAGCCGGCGGTGGCGTCCGTGATCTGCAGGATCCCCACGCGCTTGTCCCACAACGGCGTCTCGGCCAGGACCTTCTTCAGCTCGCCGCGCATTGCCTCGACGGGAGCGCGCCAGTCGAGGTCGAACTCGACGGTGCCCATGACCTCGGACTGCCGCCGGGTCCAGTTCTCGAAGGGGGTGGTGGTGAAGTACGTCGAGGGCAGGATCAGCCGGCGGTCGTCCCAGATGTGGACCACCACGTAGGTCAGGGTGATCTCCTCGATCCGGCCCCATTCCTTCTGGACCACCACCACGTCGTCCACCCGGATCGCGTCCGTGAACGCGAGCTGGATGCCGGCGAAGACGTTGACCAGCGAGGTCTGCGCCGCGAGGCCCGCGACAATCGAGATCACGCCTGCGGAAGCGAGAAGTCCGGCGCCGAGCGCCTGGATTGCGGGGAACGTCAGCATCATGCTGCCCAGGGCCACCACCGCGATCAATGCGACGCCGATCCGCCGGGCCAGGATCACCTGGGTGCGCAGCCGCCGGGCGCGGCGGTTGTCCGCGACATCCACCCGGTACCGGGTCAGCACCATTGCTTCGATGATGAGCAGCATGGCGATGGCCAGCCAGGCCAGCGACCCGATGAGCGCAATCAGCAGCAAATGGTCCAGGCCGTGGCGCCATTCGAGATCCCCGCCGCTGGTGGCGAGCGCGATCCGGACGCCGATCAGGCAGAGCGACAAGCGCAACGGCAACCGGGCCACGCGGGAGGTCTCGCGAAGTTCGGGCTTGCTGCGGTTAAGCCGGAGCACAATCTTGCGCACCAGCCAGGACAGGACGAGCCCGGCAACCACGGCGAGGGCCATGGCCAGGAACGGCATTGCTTGGGTGAGGAACTCTTGCATTACTTAAGCTCTAGCAAGCTTCCACGGGCAACTGAAATCGCGGGGATGTCAACGTGGGTCTCCTCACGCCGCTGCAGGAGCCGGGCGGGCCCGGCAGGTCTTCGGCAGGTTCCGGCGCGGACCATGGCAGTCCGGCGCAGTCCGGCCGCGGCCCTGGACAGGTTTCGGCCCGCCACTCCGGGACTTTTGCCTCTTGATTTTGCTGACGGACGCTCCAGAATGGTCGAACCACTTGAATCCCAGGGGGAGGGTGACATGCGTCGACTCGCGGCGTTTGGCACGGCAGCATCGGCCGGCTTCTTGGTCGCGGCGCTGCTCGGTGCCTGCGGTGCGCCCGCGGGCCCGGGGCCGACGTCGCCGTCGATGCCCACCGTGCCGCCGCTGACGTCCGCGCCAGCCAGTAGCGGCGCCGTCGATGTCCCGCCGACCGAGCCGCCGTCGGCGCCGGGCACCCCGGCGCCGACGGCGGCGGATTGGCAGACCCTTAAGACCCCGGACGGGAAGCTCGAGTTCGACCACCCCGCCGAGTGGACCGTCAAGGACCGCGGCGCCGAGGCCGCGCCCGGCGGCGTGTTCCTGGAGGTCCAGAACGCGGGCGGCAAGTCGCTGGCCACCTTGAAGACCAACGTGGCCCCGGGCGCGGAGTGCACACAGCGGATCCCATACTCGGTGCTCGATCTGGTGCAGGTTCCGGCGTTGGCCCAGCAGGGCGTCACGCCGCACTTCATCTTTGAGTTGCGGCTGTATCCGGCCGAGAAGGATCCCACGAAAGCCAATGTCATGGCCTACGGCATCAGTTCCGCGCCCAAACCGTCCGGGCCCGATGCCTGCCCGATCTTCCAGTTCTTCACCTGGCCGCCCAGCGGAGCGTCGTTCGGGGGCGTCTATAACCCCTTCGACACCACCCCGGGCAACGAGCCCTTTGTCGACACCCCGGAGGCCTACCTGGAGACCTCTGAATACCAGGACATCAGGAAGATGATTACCTCACTGCGCCCGGCGGGGCAGTAGGGCGGGCCCGGGCTCATGGCGAGGCGACGGCTCACAGTGGTTGCGGTTCCGGCTCCGGCTCCGTTTTTTTCGGCGCTGGTGCTCGCGGCCCTGCTGCTGGCCGGCTGTGGGTCACCGGCGGCGCCCCCTGCGACATCCGGCGCTGCGCCGGAGGCAACGTCCGCGGGTCCGCCTGCCGGCACTACCCAGCCGGGAAACACCCAGTCGGGAGACTCTTCGCAGGGCACACAGGGAACCACGCCGTCGGCGTCAGCCACGGACACAGCCTCGGGAACGGCTCCGGGGAGCACCGCGGCGGCAACACCGACCGCTTCGGGCCTCCCGCCGTCGTCGTCCGGCTGGATGACGTTCACGACGTCGGACGGGACGCTGAGTTTCGACTACCCGGCCACGTGGGTGATCCGGGACCCTGCGGGGGAGGCGCCGCTCGGGGGTGAGTTCGTGGACGTTGTGAACGCCGCCGGGAAGCAGATGGCCGCGTTGCGCACGAACATCGTCACGGGTGCCGAATGCGGCGATCAACAGCCGTACCTGCTCATCGACTCCCAGCCGATGCAGGCGCTCGCCGAACCCGGTGCGGCGGACCAGAGCCCGCCGCGCTTCGTCTTCGAGGCCCGGGGCGACTTCGCTGCGAAGGAGGCTTCGCCGCCCACCTACGCGTCGTATGGCATCACCATGATGCCGGAGGAGACCGGGCCCACGTCGTGTCCGATGTTCCAGCTCTTCCTCTGGCCGCCCAGCGGCGCGCTGTTCGGCCAGGCGTACGACCCCACGAAAAACACGACGCCCGGTGACCCCGGGCTGCCGTACCTGGAGAAGGCGAAGCTCTACGCCACCACGGCGGAGTACCAGGACGTCCGGAAGATGATCACTTCGTTGCGTCCGGCGGGCAACGGCGGGGCAACGGGCACGGGCACTGTGACGGAACCGGCGAAGTAGCTGGGTTGGACGCCGCTGGGTTAGACAGCGGGCAGGTGCCGGTGGCGGTGGGGGTGTTCACGGACCGCAGCGGTTGGAGAGGCATTCCTGCTGCCGCGCTGCCCGGTCCATGGGTTGCTGCTGATCTCCCGGATCAGCCCGGTGCCGGCGCACTCGCGCACCGCCATGATGCCGTTCGCCGCCTGGCGCTTGTCGTCGAATGCTGTGGAAATCGCCAACACGGTCCCGTCGGCGGCGAGAAGCCGGAACCGTACATTGGATTCCGCGTCGGTGAAGATTTCGAACTGTCCGGCCATTTGTCTTGTCCTTGTCTGGCGGTGGTGACCGCCGGTGGAGGGTAAGAGCACTTCTTTGTGCTGTTGCCGGGTCTTCGACAAATCGCTCCAGTGCCGGAAGCCAGCCTTTCGCGGACGGCCGCCCCGGGAAAGAGGCAAAGGTCCCTTGGTGTCTGGCGGATGAGACTGGGCGGGCGGTACCAAACATGTGCGACGAAACCGCGCGCCCGGATGGGCGCTACATTGGGAACATGGCTGGCAAACATCCTGTGCAGTTTCCGGCGGATTCCGGCGAGCCCGTGCGGCTGAACGCGCGGGTGTCCGGTGTGGTCCAGGCGGTCGGCTTCCGCTACTGGACCGTCCGGAAGGCCGAGGAACTGGGGCTCAGCGGCACGGTCCGGAACAACACCGACGGCTCCGTGGGCATCGTGGCCGAGGGGCCGCAGTCCGTGGTGCTGGAACTGCGGCGCTGGCTGCGCTCGCCGGAGGCGCCCGGCCGGGTGGAGGACGTCGAAGAATCGGTCTCGGCCGCGACGGGGGAGTTCCGCGGATTCGACGTGGCGTACTAGGGCTGCAGCATTCCGGTGACCGGTATCGGGGCCGGTCCGGGGCGAAGGACCCTCGGCAGGGGCCCGGTTTCTGAGTAGGGTGGCCCCATGCAGAAGATATCGCTCGATGCCCTTGCCCGGCAGCAGCTGGCTGCCGCAGTGGCGGCACCCAGCGGACGCGCCGCGGACACTGCGTTTGGCGGGCATGAGAAGGTCTTGCGCCAGACCGTCATGGCGTTCAGGGCGGGGACGCAACTGAGCGAGCACCAGAACCCCGGCGAGGCGACGGTGTTTGTGCTCCGCGGCTGCGTGCGCCTGCGCGCCGGCAACGAATCTTGGCAGGGCAAGGCCGGCGACCTGCTGATCGTGCCCGAGGGGCTGCACAGCCTGGAGGCCGAGGAAGACTCGGCGATCCTTATGACCGTAGCGAAAATCAAGACCTGACGGCCCAGCCGCAGGCGGCGAGACCGGCCGAAGCCACTCTAGGGGCCGGATTACCGCAAGGAGCAGGACATGACTGTCATCCCTTTCGACGAGGTCCCACAAACCCGGCGTTGGTGGGCGAGGGCGGCCTACGCTGCAGTGGTCTGCGCGGCGCTCGTCCCGCTGGTGGCTGCGGGTTTGGCGGGAACCATTGCGCTGCTCCTGACCGGCGCCGGCGGCCTCGTGGTGACCGTGGCCGGGATCTACTGGTTCCTCATCAGCCGCGGTGTGATGCGCTGGTGTGCGCTGGGGCTGGCGATACTCGCCCCGCTGGTGGTCCTGGTCCTGTTCATTCAGGCCGGCCTGTTGCGGGAGGTCATCATCACCCTGGCGCTGGGGTTTGTTGCGTTGGTGTGTGCGCGCGCAGCCCTCCGCGAACGGGGCGAGGGCAAGGCGATGGCCGAACACCCCGCACCCGCCTGGCGGCATGCCTTCCTGGTGATGAATCCACGGTCCGGCGGGGGCAAAGTGGTGAAGTTCGACCTCCAGCGGAAGGCGGAGGAACTCGGCGCCGAGGTGGCACTTCTTGAGGGTCCGGGGCAGGTGGATGTCGATGCGCTGGCCCGGCAAGCCGTGGAGCGCGGGGCCGACCTGCTCGGCGTCGCCGGCGGTGACGGCACCCAGGCGCTGGTGGCCGGCATCGCGGCCGAGCACAACCTTCCGTTCCTGGTGATCAGTGCCGGTACCCGCAACCACTTCGCCCTGGACCTCGGACTGGACCGTGAGGACCCGACGGGCTGCCTGGATGCCCTCCGCGACGGGACGGAGCTCCACGTTGACCTGGGCAAGATCAACGGCCGGACCTTTGTGAACAACGCATCCTTTGGCGTCTACGCGGAGGTGGTGCAAAGCCCGGAGTACCGCGGCGACAAGGCCGGTACGGTCCTGGAAATGCTCCCGGACCTGATCAGGGGCGACAAGGGCGCGCGCCTGCGCGCCCAGATGGACGGCATCACGGTGGACGGCCCGCAGGCGGTGCTGGTGAGCAACGGGCCCTACGGAAGCAACGACGTCGCGGGTTTGGGCCGCCGGACCCGGCTGGACCGCGGCGTGCTCGGTGCGGTGACCATCTCTGCCGCCAGCACGCGGGAAGCTGTGGGCCTGCTGCGCCGGGCGACGAAGCACGGGCTGATCCAGCGCACGGCGGCCGAAGTGGTTGTCGGCGCCGACGTGCCCGAGATCCCTGTCGGGGTGGACGGCGAGGCTCTGATCATGACCACCCCCGTACGGTGCACGATCGAACCCCATGCACTGCGGGTCCTGGTTCCGCGGAAGCGTCCGGGCGTTCCGCCGGCCCAGCCGGCGCTGGATCTGGTCCGGCTCCGCGAGCTGGCGTGGGGCCGGCACGTGTCTGCGCCGCCCGCGCCGCCTGAACCCTCCGTTCCTCCGTCCGCCGTTCCTCCGCCCGCCGGCGGGGGATCGTAGCCTCGGCAGATCGGGCCTGAACCGTGAACGACGGCGACTAGTTGTGCCGTGCCCACAACTGCAGCCACACCAGCAGGCGCGTTTCGGCGTCGTCAAGGTCGATGCCGAAGAGCGGCTCCACTCGGGACAGGCGGTACCGGACCGTGTTGACGTGCACGTCCAACGACTTGGCGGCGTCGATCGCGTTTCCGCCGCAGCTGAGGTAGGCGTAGATGGTCTCCTCGAACGACTTTTTATGCTGTTCGTCGTACGCCGCGATACTCAACGCGTGCGATCCGGGCAACTGGCCGGCGGCCGTCAGGGCCGAGACGAACTGGCCCAGCAGCAGACGCGAGCCGAGGGAGTCGTCGTCGGCCACGATGTCATCGGAATCGGCGGCGATGCGCCCTTCCGCAACGTTTCGCACAAGTTCGGACAAGACCAGTTCCGCGTTGACCCTGGAGTCCTCAAGCCGGTCGATCGTCGCCGCGGCGCCGAGCGCGGCCAGCACCGGGCGTGCGAGCAGCCGCCGGGCATTCTGCACAATTTTCAGGATCGCGGTGCGCTGGAATTGGCGTGAGGATTCCGTGGTTTGCGGCAGGACGATGTACACAATGTTGTCCGAGAGCCCGCAGACAGCCGAGGGCAGCCGGATGGCGCAGGCAGTCCGGATGGTGTCGAAGAGCCGGAGGCGGGACTGCAGCGTTTCGGCCGCGATGGCCTCGGACGGCCAGACGCCCAGGGCCGCCACCCGGACGGACGGCGCCGAGATCCCGAGCCTGATGGCGGCCAGTTCGGCGCGTTTCGGATCGAACAGCAGCGGCTGGACCAGATCGATCTGGCGGGTCAGGTTCGAGACGTAGGTGGTGCGTTTGTGCAGGATGTGGAGAGCCGCCACGTTGGCGGCTTCGCGCAGGATCCGGTTGGCGTCCTCGTTGTGGTGGTCCGCCAGTTCAAGGAGCCACAGCGAGCCCAGTACGGAGTCGCCGGCCCGGATCGCGATGGCCGTGCGCCGGAGCGAGGGATCCTGCGTGGCCACATCCAGCGCATCGGTGGCGGCATGGACACGGCGGTAATCGGTGTCCGTTTCCACCGAATGCGGCACCTGCAGGCTCAGGATGGAACTCCGGCGCGTCTCGTCAATGGGCTGGTCCGGGAGGGTCGAATACGCCAGGATCGTCTGCTCGGGATCGGCGATCGCGATGGCACCGCCGGCCTGGGCCGCCACCGTGTTGGCGAGGTCGAACAGGTCCCCGGGCCGGATGTCCACCAGGGTCCGGCCCGATTGCCGGTGCGGGACCACTGCGGCGTCCATGATCTCCGCGAGCTGGTTCCAGGGCACCGAGTCGGAGGCCCGGAACAGCGCCATCCCATTGTCCCGGGCGGCGGCCCGCAGGACTTCGTCCGAGGTGCCGTTGGATTTGTAGACGATCGCCACGTACCCGGCGTCGTTGAGTTCCCGCACTTTCGCGCCCAGACGCTTCCCGGAAAGGGACAAACCAATGGCCAGGGCCACGGCACCCGGGAACTTGGCGGGCCGCGCCGTCGAGTCGTAGAGAACAGAGCCGGCGACAATCTGCCGGTCATCGGACGGCATTTCCACGAGGCTAAGGATTTCCGAGCCCGCCGAGCGGGCGACGTCGGCCAGCGTCGGCAGCGCGTGTGCCTCCACCTCCGGTGCCGTCACCGGAACGCCCACTTTGCTTTTTGGTACTCGCTACTAATGACTGGCCCCTCAATTTGTCGATAACTCCATAGTGATGCAGAGCGTCATTTCCTACGCTGAACCATAACGCAGCACAGCTCAACGGAAGGCCGTCATTGAAAATCAGCGAAGCCAGGCAACTCGTCCAGGTGAAGGCCCCCGTCTTGTCCCGCCAACGGCGAGTGCTGGAGGGCGCCTACAACGTTGAGGAATTCCGGAAAGCGGCCCGCAAGGTCCTGCCGGCCGGGATTTTCGACTATCTCGACGGCGGATCCGAAGACGAAGTGACTCTCCGCCGCAACCGGGCCGTCTTCGATGCCTGGGCCCTCATGCCCAGCTGGGGCCCGGTGTCCGGACCCGACACGACGACGACCCTGCTCGGAAAAGAAAGCGCACTGCCGCTGACCCTGACCCCCACCGGGGCGACCCGGCTGTTCCATCCCGAGGGCGAACTGGCCGTCGCGGCCGCCGCGGACCGGGCCGGCATCCCCTATGGGCTGGCCGGGCTGAGCACCGTGCCCATGGAAACCATCGCAGCGCATCACCCGTCCCTTGACCGCTGGTTCAACTTTGGCCTCACCTCAGACGCCCAGGCGATGAAGAACAAACTGGCCCGCTGCCAGGCAGCCGGATTCAATACCTTGATTGTCGGCGTCGACACGCGGGCGCTGGGCTCCAGGGAACGGGACCTCCACAATGGATTCACCGCCCCTCCCGCGCTCACGCTGTCAACCATCGCGGACATCGCCCGGCGCCCGTCCTGGTGGATCAACTTTTTGAAGTCGGACGGCATCAGCTTCCCGAACCTGGATCCGCAGAGCCCCGCCGCCACCTCCGTGGTGACCCCGACCATGTGGCAGCACATCCTGGGCCACTCGGATGCCAGCAGCGGCTGGAAGGAACTTGAGGCCCTGCGGCAGGCGTGGCACGGCAAAATCGTGCTCAAGGGCTGCGTCAACCCGGCCGACGTCGCGAAGGCCTCCCGGATTGGCCTTGACGCCGTCCAGTTGAGTAACCATGGCGGCCGCCAGCTCGATCACATGCTGAGCCCCATGGACGTCCTCCAGGAATCGCGGCAACGGGTGGGCGATTCGATCGAGATCTACGTGGACTCCGGCATCCGCCGGGGGAGCGACGTCCTCAAGGCGCTGGCCCTGGGAGCCGATGCCTGTTCGATCGGCCGGGCCTACCTGTACGGATTGGTGGCGGCCGGCTCACCGGGCGTCGGACGCATTATTGACATCTTCGGCGATGAACTGCGGCGTACGATGACGTTAGTGGGCGTCTCCAGCATTTCCGAGTTGAAGGCCCGGGGAGGGGAAATTCTTCGGGACATTCGTCATTCCGGAGAACTTCTAGAGACAAGGGCGTCGGAAAACACGAATTGATGAGTTTTGAATAAGCAGTCACGCAGTGCCCTCCCGCAGCGTTGCGGGAGTCTAGAGAATCCCTGAACAGCTAAGGAAGCCATGCGCACCCGATACCTTCTTCCCGTTCTCACCATAGCCACGGCGCTCTCGCTCTCGGGCTGTGTCAACAACAGCGAACCCGCCGCCACCGGCTCGGCATCCGGTACCGCTGACGCAATTAACGTCCAGAAGAATGACTCCATTGCCGCCTCGCTCCCGGAAAAAATGAAGAGTTCCGGCGTGCTCAACGTCGGCATGGCCAACAACTACCCGCCCAACGAGTTCAAGGACGATAACGGCGAACCGGCAGGCTGGTCAGTGGACCTCACCAATGCCCTGGGCAAAGTTATGGGATTGAAGGTCAACTTCGACATCGGCACCTTCGATAACATTCTGCCGGCAGTGAAGGCAGGGAAGGATGACATGGGAATGTCGTCGTTCTCCGACACGCTGGAACGCGAAAAGCAGGTGGATTTCGTGAACTACTACTCGGCCGGCATCCAGTGGGCGTCGCCCAAGGGCAAGAATGTGGACCCGAACAATGCGTGCGGGCTCAAGGTCGCCGTCCAGGCGACCACCTATGAAGACACGCATGAGGTGCCGGCCAAGTCGAAGGCCTGCACGGATGCCGGCAAGCCGGCGATCACCATTTTCAAGTACGACGCGCAGGACCAGGCAACCAACGCCCTCGTGGTGGGACAGGTCGATGCGATGAGCGCCGATTCGCCCGTAACTCTGTACGCGATCTCCAAGACCAAGGACAAGCTGCAGACCGCCGGCGACGCCTTTGAGGTGGCGCCGTACGGGATGCCCGTGGCCAAGGGCAGCGAATTTACCCCGGTCCTGCAGAAGGCGCTGCAGGCGCTGATCGACGACGGAACGTACAACAAGATCCTGTCCAAGTGGGGCGTCGAATCCGGTGGCGTCAAGACAGCAACTCTCAACGTGGCAGCCAAAGGGTGATAGCAAATGAGCGAGCCGGAATCCGACAGGATGATTGAGTCGGAACCTGACAGGAAGCTCCAGGGCCGGAGCGGGCAGGACACGGACAACTCGCCGGCGGAGGCGATCGTGGCGATCCCGCTGCGGCACCCGTGGCGGATCGTGATTGCCGTGGTCCTCCTGCTCGGGTTGGCGGTCTTTGTCCTGGACGCCGCCCAGCGACCCGACTATGGGTGGCCGGACGTCGGCAAGTACATTTTTGACCGCAGGATCAGCCAGGCCGCGTGGGTAACGTTGTGGCTGACCATCTACTCGATGATTGGCGCGATCGTCATCGGCCTGCTGCTGGCGATCATGCGGCTCTCACCAAATCCGGTGCTCAAGAGCATTGCCTGGCTGTACATCTGGATCTTCCGCGGAACCCCTGTCTACGTGCAGTTGGTGTTCTGGGGCATCGTGGCCCTGATCTACCCGGTGTTCACGCTGGGGATTCCGTTCACGACGCCGTGGGTCACCGTCCCGAACGAGATTTTCACAAACCTGTTCATTACCGCCGTGATCGGGCTGGCCTTGAACGAGGCCGCCTACATGTCTGAAATCGTGCGTGCCGGCCTGTTGTCCGTGGACGAGGGCCAGGCGGAGGCTTCCACCGCCTTGGCCATGTCCTGGGGCCAGACCATGCGGTATGTCGTGGTTCCGCAGGCCATGAAAATCATCATTCCGCCGACCGGCAACGAGGTGATTTCTATGCTCAAGACCACCTCCCTGGTGGCCGCGATCCCGTTGAGTATTGACCTGTACGGGGTGTCCCGCGGCATCTCGGCCGTGACGTTCACCCCGGTCCCGCTGCTGATTGTGGCTTCGCTCTGGTACCTGCTCTTCACCTCGGTCCTGATGGTCGGCCAGCACTTCATCGAAAAGCGGTTCTCCCGCGGAACCGGGCGGGCCAAGACAGACAAGGCGCCCACCGCACCCGGACCCGCGCCGATGGCCGGACCCGGCGCACCGGGCACGCCGCCCGGCACAGATTTTGGAGGCAAGGGATGACCGAAGTGCCAATGGTTCTTGCGGAGAAGGTTTCCAAGAATTTCGGATCCAACAGGGTCCTGCGTGGGATCAGCCTGGAGGTCGACCCCGGGGAGGTGCTGTGCATCGTGGGGCCCAGCGGTTCGGGCAAGTCGACGTTCCTGCGGTGCATCAACCACCTGGAAGTGGTCGACGGCGGCCGGCTTTCGGTCGACGGGCAACTGGTTGGCTACCGTCAAAAAGGCGAGAAGCTCTACGAACTCAAGCTCAAGGAAGCCGCTTTCCAGCGCCAGGAAATCGGCATGGTGTTCCAGCGGTTCAACCTGTTCCCGCACCTGACCGCGGTGGAGAACATCATCCTCGCTCCCATGCGGGTGAAGAAGATTTCCAAGGCCGCTGCCACGGCACGGGCCATGGAGCTGCTGGAGCGCGTGGGGCTGGGGGACAAGGGCGACGCCTATCCGGCGCACCTCTCCGGCGGCCAGCAGCAGCGGGTGGCCATTGCCCGTGCCTTGGCCATGGACCCCAAGCTGATGCTCTTCGACGAACCGACCAGTGCCCTGGACCCGGAGCTGGTGGGCGAGGTTCTGGATGTCATGAAGGGACTGGCCAAGAGCGGCATGACCATGATCGTGGTGACCCACGAGATGGGGTTCGCCCGCGAGGTGGCGGACACCCTGGTCTTCATGGACGACGGCGTGGTGGTGGAAGCCGGGCCTCCCCGCCAGATCCTGAGCGATCCGCAGCACGACCGGACCAAGGCGTTCCTTTCCAAGGTGCTGTGACATTCAAAGTTGAGGGCGCGGCGGTGGGCCCTGGCCTCTCCAGGGGCGGTGGCTTGGCCGCCGCGCCGGTGCAACACTGAATCCGTGGAGGGACTAGAGGACAGCAAGATCTGGGCGGACTACAACGCCGCCCAGGCAACCCGCGGGGTGCGCACGCTGTGCCTCGACGCCATGGCCTTCGCCGGCCCGGGGAACGGCCGCCGCGCCATCGATCTGGGCTGCGGCGCGGGCAAGGAGACGCTGGCGCTGCTCGACGGCGGCTGGCGGGTCCTCGCCGTCGATTCTCAGCCGGACACCCGGGACCAGCTGCTCGCAACCTTGCCCGCGGCCCTCGCCGAAAAGCTGGACGTCGAGCTGAGCCCGTTCGAGGACCTGCCGCCCCTCCCGGAGGCGGGGCTCATCCTGGCCAGCTATTCGCTGCCCTTCGTCCATCCGGAAAACTTCGCCCGCCTTTGGCGGATGCTGCTGGGGGCGCTGGGCCCCTCCGGCGTCATTGCCGTGAATCTGTTCGGCGAACGGGACTCCTGGGCCGCCATTCCCGAATGGAACTTCCACACCGAAGCAGAAGCCAGGGCCTTGTTCGAGGGACTGGAGATCCTCACTTTCGAGATCTACGACGCCGACGGCCAATCCTTCCGCGGACCCAAGCACTGGCACATTTTCGACGTCATCGCCCGGAAACCCTGACGCCGGAGCCCGGCCAGTGTGGAAGGGTTGGGGCATGAAAAGCGAGTATCCCTTGCCGAACGGCAAGACCCTTATTCGGCAGGACTTCCGCCCGAGCTAATCGACCGAAGAGGTCTCCGAGAGGAGCAGTACTTTATGGGTGAAGCTTTCAACGCCGTGGATGGCGTCCGAATTTCTTTTCAGGAGCACGGCGCCGGCCCCACCATCGTTCTGGTGCACGGGTCAGGGCTGTCCCGTGCCATTTGGCGGGGACTGGGCTACACGAAGGCCTTGCAGGAGCGCTTTCACGTGGTGACTCTTGATCTGCGGGGACACGGCCGCAGCGACAAGCCGCACCACAAAGACGCCTACAGCATGGACCTGCTCGTCGGGGATGTGGTGGCAGTCCTGGACGCCGCCGGCGCGCAGGCAGCCCACTACGTGGGATATTCTGCCGGCGCGAGAGTCGGATTCTCACTGCTGGCCAGCAGTCCCGACCGGGTCAGGACATTTACGGCTGCGGGCGGCACGTACCGCTCCCCGGCTGGGCAAATCGAGTCGATCTTCTTCCCCGGTTATGACCAGGCCCTGGCCCGGGGCGGAATGCCGGAGTTTCTGCGCCAATGGAGTATCGCCACGGGCCGTGACTTTGATCCGCAGACGTCCGCCGCGCTGCTGGCCAACGACGCCGCGGCCCTGGGCGCCTACTTCCGGCGGAGTGAGGACGAACCCGGGATCCCGGAGCCGGTCCTGAGGACAATCGACACGCCCACCTTGCTGCTCGCTGGAACGGAAGACCCGCTTCGGCATGCCGACTCGGAACGGGCGGCCCAGCTCATGCCCAGGGCACAGTTCCAGGCACTGCCTGGCCGCAACCACGGCCAGACCTTGGTTCCCGCCGGCCCAGTCCTCAGCATGGTCACTTCATTCATCACATCGGCGGCCAGCGCGGCCAACAACGGCTAGGCAGCGAGGGCTGACGCCAGATCGACGACGACGGCGGCACGTGACGTCCGGTTCGATTTCGGCTGGCGTCGTAGGACAGACTGTTGCCGTGAGCAACTCTCCCCGTGCAGGCCTGGCCGTCGCCGGACTCAGCCTCGGCACGTCGCTGAACCCGTTGAATTCGTCGATGATCGCCGTCGCGCTGGTGGTGCTGCGCGAGGACTTCGGGCTCGACGTCGCCACGGTCACCTGGGTGATCACGGCGTTCTACCTCACCTCCGCGGCTGGTCAGCCGCTGATGGGCCGGTTGGCGGACCGCTTCGGCCCGCGGCGGCTGTTCCTGCTGGGCATGGCCCTTGTGGCCGTGACCTGTGCGCTCGCGCCCTTTGCGCCGAACTTCGCGCTGCTCTGCGTGGCGCGCGCCTTCATGGCCCTCGGCACCGCGACGGCGTACCCGAGCGCCGTCGTCATGGTCGCCGCGCTGGCCCGGGAGGCGAACGTGAAGTCCACCCGGCCGCTGGGCCGGATCCAGATGGCGAACACCTCGGCGGCCGCCGTCGGGCCGGTGGTGGGCGGCCTGCTGGTGAGCCTGGTGGGGTGGCAGGCGCTGTTCCTGATCAACGTCCCGCTCTCGCTGCTGGCGATCCTCGTAGTCCGGCGCTTTGCCCCGGCGGACGGTGCCCGGGAACGCGGCCGGGTGTCGGAACTGCTGCGGGACTCGGACCTGCCCGGGATTGGGGCCTTCATCGGTGCCCTGGTGCTGGTGATGATGGCGATGCTGAATGTGCTGCCCGGCTACCGGTGGTGGCTGCTGGGCGGAGGGCTGGTCCTCGCGGCCCTGTTCGCGTGGCGGGAGCTGCGGTTCAGCCCGCCGTTCCTGGACTTGCGGCTGCTGGGCCGCAACCGGCCGCTGCTGCTGGTCTACCTGGGTTTTGCGCTGTTCAACGGCGTCTACTACTTTGCGTTCTTCGGCTTGCCGCAGCTGCTGCAGACCGCCGGCGGCTACAACCCCGGCGTCGTGGGCCTGCTGATGCTGCCGCTTGCCGCGATCTCGGTGGTCGGGACACCGTTCGCGGTCCGCGCGATCGACCGGTTCGGCGTGCGGCGGGTGCTCGTCGCCGGCGTCGTGCTGCTCCTGGGAGCGTCGGCGGCCATGTGGCTGCTGACGGTGTCCCTCGCAGTCCCGCTGGTGCTCGCGCTGACCGCCCTGCTGGGTGTGCCGTACTGCGTGGTCGCCATTTCCTCAAGCCAGGGCATGTACGTCTCCACCCGGCCGGAGGAGCGAGGGGTGGCCGCCGGGATCTTCCAGACCTGCCGCTACCTCGGCGCGATCACGGCCACCGTGCTGATCGGCATTTTCTACGGCACCGGCGTCACCCAGGCGAACTGGGGGCTGATGGTGTTCGTGATGCTGGGGCTGGGCGCGGTGGTACTTGTGGTGTCGCTGCGGTGGCGGGAGCGGCGGCCCTGAGGTCCGGCGCTGCGGGAACCAGGCGGCGGGCCTGAGGCCCCGCCGAGTTCGGCGCCAATGTCTACTCCCCGCCGGAGAGGCCCTGACTGTCAATCTGATACTGCCGCAGGGCGCCGGAACGGGACGGGTGTCTGAGCTTCTCTATCGCGGTGACCTCGATCTGGCGGATGGTTCATGCTCGTGAAGGCAGACTACGTGGCCGGTATGACAGTATTCGGGACTGGGGCGGCCACCGCAAAGGCCGTATTCGAGACACCTTGACAGCCTCGAAGCACCGGAATATCTTCTGCCTTAACGAGGCGTTTCGCCCGTTCATCACTCGCTTTTTCACACTGTTGCTCGGCGCTCTACGCGGACCGCTGATGTCTGCCTGCGCGGCCAAAACCTGCACGGGGCCAAGAACGGAGAGTCTCTCCGGGCGGTCTGCGCATGCTGCCCGGGCGCTGCGCTGGGGGATCCAAATTCGGTCTCGCGCCCACAAGGAGTCGGAAATGTCTGAAGGTGTTGGATTGATTGAGCGGTTTTACAGGGAGGTCATTGAGAGCGGAAACCTCGCCCTCGTTGATGAGCTGGCCGCGGACAGCTACGTGGATCACGAAGAGGCCCTGCCCGGGCAGCCGCCGGGCAAGGACGGCGTTAAGTTCTTCGTGAATACCATGCGGTCGGCTTTCCCGGACATCAAGGTCAAGGAGATCGAGCCCAAGGTGGTCGCCGGAAACCTGGAGGCATGCCATGTGATCCTCACGGGCACGCATCGCGGGGAACTGGCCGGCATCCCGGCAACGGGCAAGAGCGTCGAGTTCGATTGCACTGACATCATCCGTGTCGAGGACGGCAAAGTGGCAGAGCACTGGGGCACCACGGACAACCTGAGCCTCATGCAGCAGATTGGCGCCGTGGCGGTTGCCTGAACCAGGCGACGAACAACAGGGCCGACGCGCTCGCGGCCGGACCATGCAATATCAGCACCCAATAAAAAGGCTGTCCACGTTCCCTCAGGGAAACGCGGACAGCCGTTCGACGTCGACAGTCAGGTCAGGCGGCCTGCGCCGGCGCCACGTCAACGAGTTGGACCGTCACGCCGGATTGCGGAAGAGCTCAACCTGCTCCGGGTCCGCGCGGTTGTCCGTAACGAGGACCCAGGTGAAAGACGGGCACCGCCCAGGTCTAGCTTCGACCCGGACGGCGCCCGCCTCATTTCAGGGAGAATCAGCTAGCGCTGACGCGCTCCTGCGCAATCGCTGCGTTTTTGTCGTCCAGCTCCTGCGCTGCGGTGATACGCCGGTCCAGCTTCGCGAGGGTTTCCGGGGCAAGCAGGGTTGCCACGACCGTGATGACGCCGATGATGCTGAAGTACAGGATCACCCAGCCCGGCTTGCCGTTGCCGGCGGTGAGGAGCGCGACGGCGACAAGGGGTGCGATGCCGCCAGCCAGGACCGAGCCGAACTGGTAGCCCATGGAAGCGCCGCTGTAGCGCAGCTTGGTGGAGAACAGTTCCGCAAAGAAGGCCGCCTGCGGGCCGTACATCGAGTTGTGGAAGACAGCGAGCCCGATGATGATGGCGAGCGTTGCCAGCAGTGCGCTGCCGGTGTCCGTCATGACGAAGTACAGCGGGAAGAACAGGAGTCCGCCGATGGAACCGAACAGGTACAGCGGCTTGCGGCCGATCTTGTCCGAGAGGATTGCCCACAACGGGACGGCGAAGACGCCGATGGCCGACGCAATCAGAACTGACATGGTGCCCTGGTTGGCGCGTTCGGCACCGAAGGTCTTCATGATGTAGACCACGGAGAAGGTGGTGTACAGGTAGAACGCGGAGTTCTCCGCGAGGCGCATGCCGACAACGAGCCAGATGCCCTTGGTTTCCTTCTTCATGGCCTCGCCCAGCGGCTTCTTTGCGGTCTGGTTCGTCGCTACGAGTTCCTTGAAGTCGCTGGAGTCTTCGAGCTTGTTGCGGACGATCATGCCGGTCACGATCAGGATCACGCTGAGCAGGAACGGGAGGCGCCAGGCCCAGGCGTCGAACTCTGCTGCCGGGACGGCAGCCTTGACGGCAAGGACGCTGGAGTTGGCCAGCAGCATGCCGGCCGGCACGCCCATCTGGGTGAAGCTACCGAAGAATCCGCTGCGTCCGGCAGGGGCGTGTTCGATGGAAATGACGGCCGCACCGGCCCACTCGGCTCCGGCGCCGAAGCCCTGCAGCAGGCGCAGGACCGTCAGCAGGATGGGAGCCCAGACGCCGATCTGCGCGTAGGTGGGAAGCATTCCCATGGCCAGGGTGGCGAAGCCCATGATGAGCAGGGAGAGCACCAGCATGGGCTTGCGGCCGATCTTGTCCCCGAAGTGGCCGGCGAACATGCCGCCGAAGGGACGGGCAACAAAACCTACCGCGTAGGTGACAAATGCCATCAGCAGGCCGGTGGCCGGGTCCTGTTCCGGGAAGTACAGGCGGCTGAAGACGCCCGTGGCGGCGAGCAGGCCGAAGATGTAGTAGTCGTACCACTCGATGGTGGTACCGATGAAGCTGGCAGCCGGTACGCGCCAGGGCGCCTTCGTCTTGGCTTTGGTGTTAGAGATCGTCATTGGTCTTTTCTTTCGGATGGAAACGAAGGGAGCGTCAGCGCTACCAGTCGAGGGCGATGTACTTGGTTTCGGTGAAGTCCAGCAGGCCCTGGTGGGCACCTTCGCGGCCGAGGCCGCTCTGCTTGACGCCGCCGAACGGCGCTGCCGGGTCGGACACGAGTCCCCGGTTGAGGGCCACCATGCCGCTTTCGATGCGTTCGGAGACCCTGAGTCCGCGGCGAAGGTCCTCGGTGAACACGTAGGCTGCGAGGCCGTACTCGGAATCGTTGGCGGCTGCGATGACTTCCCCTTCGGTGTCGAAGGGGATGACCGAGGCCACCGGTCCGAAGATTTCCTCACTGACCATGCGGGCCTGCAGCGGCACGTTGGTCACGACAGTGGGCGGGTAGTAGTACCCGGCGCCGTCGATGGCCTGTCCGCCGGCCAGGAGCCGGGCGCCTTGGCTGATCGCGTCCCGGACCAGCGAGTCGACTTTGCGGACGCTGGCCTCGTCCACCAGGGGACCGACCTCGGTGTTCGCGTCGGTGCCCGGGCCCACGCGCATGGCGCCCATGCGCTCGGCCAGCCGGCGGGCGAACTCGTCGTGGATGCCGCGCTGGACGTAGATCCGGTTGGCGGCGGTGCAGGCCTGGCCGCCGTTGCGCATCTTGGCAATCATGGCGCCGTCGAGGGCCAAATCGAGGTCCGCGTCATCGAACACCAGGAAGGGAGCGTTGCCGCCGAGTTCCATGGAGCACTTGAGTACGTTGTCGGCTGCCTGCCGCAACAGGTGGCGTCCGACGCTGGTGGAACCGGTGAAGGACAGCTTGCGGACCCGGGGGTCGGCAAGGATCGGGGTCATGACGTCGCTGGTCTTGCTCGTGGTGATGATGTTGACCACGCCGGCCGGGACGCCGGCGTCGATCATGAGCTGGGCGATCGCCAGGGTGGTCAGCGGCGTGAGGGTGGCGGGCTTCAGCACGGCGGTGCAGCCGGCAGCCAGGGCCGGTGCCAGCTTCCGGGTGGCCATGGCCGCCGGGAAGTTCCACGGGGTGATCAGGACGCAGACGCCGATGGGCATGTGCTGGACCAGGATCCGGTTGGAGCCCGACGGCGACACGGACACGTCGCCGATGATCCGGACCGCTTCTTCGGCGTACCAGCGGAAGAATTCGGCGGCGTATGCCACTTCTCCGCGGGCGTCGGCCAGGGCCTTGCCGTTTTCGAGGGAGATGAGGTGGGCGATCTGCTCGCTGCGCTCGGTCATCAGCTCGAAGCAGCGGCTCAGGATTTCGGCGCGACGTCGCGGGGGCGTCGCGGCCCACTCCGGGAGGGCTGCTGCTGCGGCGTCGACGGCGGCGAGGCCGTCCTCGACGTCCGCGTCGGCGATGTCGGTGATAACCGAAGCGTGGGAGGGGTTGATCACCTCGACGGTGTTGCCGCTGCTGGCATCCTGCCAGTTCCCGGCGATCAGCAGCTGGCGGGGCACCGCCAGCCCGTCGACGTCGAGCGGTTCAGAGGTTGAAAGGAGAGTCATCAGTGGTCCTTATTGCTGATTAGCGGATCGTGCGGTCGCCGGCGTAGGCGGCGTGAACGATGGAGGTGACGGCGTCGAGATCAAGCGGCACAGGGTTGTTGTCGATGAGCCGCTTGGAGTTCAACGACAGCTTGGCGATCTGGTCGAGATCGCTTTCCTGCACACCAAGGGCCTGCAGCGTGGGCGGCAGCTCGATGGCCGCGATGACCTCGTCGATTGCCTCGACGCCTGCGACGGCGGCGGCGCGCTCGTCGAGCCCGCGGATATCGCGCCCCAGTGCCTCTGCGATCTGCGCCAGCTGCGGCTGGATCGCCTGGAAGTTGTGGCGGACGACGTAGGGGAGCAGGAGGCCGACGCCCACCCCGTGCGGGGTGTGGGTGAGTGCGCCTACCGGGTACTGGATGGCGTGTGCCGCGGCGGTTCCGGCGTTGCTGAGGACCACACCGCCGTAGAGTGCCGCGAGCATCATCCCGCCACGGGCCTCGGTGTTTTCCGGGTCCTTGTAGGCGGTGACCAGGCTGCGACCCACCAGTCCGATGCCGTTCAACGCAATTGAGTCCGTCAGGATGTTCTTGCCGACGAAGACCCGTTCCGAGGCCAGGGTGGAGGTGGGCTCCCGGGTGACGGCTGTGAAGGACTCCACCAGGTGCACGAAGGTATCGGCACCGGTGGCGGCCGTCAGGGACGGCGGGCAGGAGTAGGTGAGCTCGGGATCGCACACCGCGGCGAACGGGATGATGTGGGGGCTGGAGATGCCCATCTTCATGCCCAGGTCAGGATCGGAGACGACGGCGATTGCGGTCGCTTCGGACCCTGTGCCCGCCGTGGTGGGCAGTGCGATGACCGGCTTGGTGGGGCCGGGAACGGCGAATTCGCCGTAGTAGTCGCTCGGCTTGCCGCCGTGGGTGAGCAACACGGACACGACCTTCGCCATGTCCATGCAGCTGCCGCCGCCAAAACCGATGATGACGTCGATCTCCTGGCCGTCGAGCTCCTCGACGCAGGCCAGGATCCCCGGCACCGGAAGCTCGGCCTGGGTGTCGCCGTAAACCCGCACGGTCAAGTTCTTGTCCTCGAGGCTACGGACCAGGGCCTGAAGTTCCTCTGAGACGGCCAGCCGCGGATCGGTGCAGACCAGAACGTTGGTCCCGAATTCGGCTGCGATATTGGCGACGGCGAAGCGCTGCTGGGCGCCGACGACGACGCTCCGCGGCAGGCGGAGGACGCCGAAAGTTGCGGGACGGATACCCGCTGCATGCGCACACGACATTGTGAATAACTCCTAGAGATGGGATGGGCGGCTCCCCAAAGGTGCCGCAGATCTCAGCATTCCAGAGCTACGTGACCCTCACCATGTGGATTGATGCCACATATCGCCCCTGCGCATGTGTGCCGATGCCATGCCCCCTCGAACTTGTGGCAAGCAGGCGCGGTAGATCAGGTTCCGGCGGAGCTGACGCCGGCTGTTTTCATGCGCCATAAGCGCAGCGCCACTTGGACGTCAAGGGAACGGCTTCCCCGGCGCCAGGAGGCACCGATCAGGGCGTCGATCCTGTCCAGCCGTTGCCGCAGGGTGTTGGGGTGGATGTGGAGGGAATCGGCGGTTTCCTGGGCGGCGCCGCCGTTTTCGTGGAACGTCCACGCCGTGAGGACCAGCTGCGTTCCCCGCCGCTCGTCGTAGCCCAGAAGTGGCCCCAGCTGTGCAGTGAGAAGCTGTCCGGCGAACGGGCTGTCCATCGCTCCGAGCAACATTCCGGCGGTACCCAGGGCGGCCCGGTCCGCTGCCTCGCCGTGGCGCGAGAGGGCCTGCAGTGCACGGAGGACGGCGTGGGCTTCGGTGTGCGCGGCGGCCAGCCGGGCAAATCCGGTGACTTGCTCGGACGTCCCGACGGTGGCGGTGATGCGGCGTCGTGTCAGTTCGTCGATGACGGACTGGCCGGTCCGGCCGGCGCCGCCTGCTTCGTTCGGGTTGTCGTGCCGTTCCACGGGTTCGATGATGCACAAGTGTGATTCGTGCAGGGCGATGATTCCCGGAGCGCCCTCGGACCGGTGCCTGAGTATGGAGAGTGCCCGCTGGCGCTGGTCGTCGGGGACCCCCACCACGCGCACCACGAGCTGGAGGTGGTTTGCCAGGCCGAACTGCCCGGCCCTGCGGGCAAGTGCGGCGGCGTTTTCGGCGCGGGGGCTGAGCAGGTCATCGATGAGTTCGAGCTGCAGCCGGTATTGGGCGTCCTGGAAGGTGCGTTCCAGCAGCAGGGACACACTGAGCACCAGGGCGCTGCGTTCCAGGACCGCGAGCCGGGCCGGGCTGAGTTGCTCGGCGACGATGAGGGAGGCGAGGTGCTGGTCGCCTGCGACGGCGGACATGACGGTGTACAACTTGCCCTTGATTGCAAAGCGCACGGCCGCCCTTTTGGCCGCAGATTCTTCGGCGGCGCTCAGGGCCGGGAGGCTCCCGAAGTCTGCGTCCGCTGCGAGGTCCGCCAGCGGCTCGCCCATGGGAGAGACTAAGAAGACTTCAGTGCCCAGGGACTCGGCCAGCAGGTTGAGCAGGTACGGAAGGCTGCCGGTTGAGGCCAGGGTTTCCATGAGCCGCCGGTCTAGGCTCGAGAGCTCCTCCAGGGCCCGCGTGTGGGCCAGATTCTGCTGCTGTGCCTGGTCCAGCCGGGCGAGGGCATTGGCCATTTCACTGAAGTAGCGGGCGTTTTCCAGCGCGACGGCCGCGTGCGTACCAATGGATTCCATCAAGGCGACGTCGTCACTGCTGAATTGGTGCGCATGCCTGTCGGCGACCAGGAGCGCGCCGATGACTTTCCCTTCTGCACGAAGGGGGACACCCATGATTGCCCGGACGCCCTCGGCTGCCACCGCGGTGTCGCTTGACTCCAGATGTGATTTGGTCTCGTCCATCAGGTAGTCGGCGCTCTGGGCTGGCGCCTCGCCGGTCGCGACGGCGCCGAGCACGCCCTCGCCGAGGGGCATGCGGATGTTGCGGAAGAGAGCGGTGGTTGCGCCGTCGGTCACCCGGACGTAGGACTCGCCGGTGTCGTAGTCGTTCAGGCTCAGGTAGGCGATGTCGCTGCCGATCAGTGACCGGGTGCGACGGACGATGGCCTTGAGCACTGCCTCGACGTCACGTATGCCGGTCAGGTCGGTGGCCGTGTCGTACAGGACGCGCAGCAGGCCCTCCCGGCGGGTCGCCTCCCACAGCCGGGTGTTCAGCCGCCGTGCCGCGGCCGCCGTGGACTGGTCAATGGCCCCGGCTTCCAGCCAGGCGGACAGCGTGGTTTCCAGATCAGCCGCGGAAACGCCATGGTCAAGCATGGCCATGAGTTGGCCGGCATCCTTGGTCTCGGCTGACGGGACTCCACCGCTACGAACGGCAGAACTGTCATCGGCACCCATGAACCTAATGCTAGTAGGTGAGGGTGGTCCCAGGCCGGGGACGCCGGGCGGGCGATCTCCGCCCGGCCTGTCCCCTGCAATTGCACCGTTATGCGGGCAGTTCCAGCTCCCAGTCCTTGACGTCAGCGACCGGAGCGAACAGGCTGCCGTCGAGCTCATCGAGCGCCCGGTTGTTCCGGACGCGGTGCGGCCAGTCCCGGGTGGCCAAGGCGGCCTTGCCCAAAGCGACGACGTCGGCGGCGCCGTCCCGAAGCAGGGACACGGCCGTTTCCGGGTCGTCGAGGTTGCCGTTGGCGATGACCGTTACTCCGGAGTGCCGCTTGGCCAGAGTTGCCAGGGACTCCGGGCCGCCCTCGAACGCCGGAGCGGCGGCCCTGTATTCGGTGGTGTGGATGAAGTCGATGCCGGTGGCCCCGAGGGCGGCAAAGATGACCTTTGCTTCCTCCGCGCCTCCGCTCCACCGGTGGTCGTTGTCGCTGACCTTGCCCTGGGAGATACGGATCCCCACGGTCATGTCCGGGCCGACGGCCTCGCGGACCGCCTGGCAGATCTCCGCGGCGAAACGCACCCTGTTTTCGGGGGAGCCGCCATAGTTGTCGGTCCTCTTGTTCAGGTAGTCGGTGAGGAACTGGTCGAGGAGGTAGCCGTTGGCGCCGTGAATCTCGACGCCGTCGAATCCCGCGTCCTTGGCGTGCAGCGCTGCGGTGACGAATCCCTGCCGGACCTCGTCCATTTGGGCAGCGGTGATTTCCGAAGGAACCGGGAAGGGCCCTTCTCCACGGTAGAAAGCCAGCTGCTCGCCCTTGGGGGCGATGGCCGACGGACCCACCGAGGACTCCACGAACCGGTTGCCCTGGGCCTGTGCCCCGGCATGCATGAGCTGGGCGAATATCCGCGCGCCGGCGGCATGGACGCGCTCGACCACCTTGATCCAGGACCGTGCCTGTTCCGCGGTGGCGATGCCCGGCTGGAACAGGTAGCCCTGGCTGTAGCTGGTGTCCGGATAGATGCCCTCGGTGATCAGCAGACCGAAGCCTCCCCGGGCAAACCCCTCGTAGTAGGAGGCCATTCTCTCCGTTGCATGTCCGTCCTCGCTTGCACTCACTCGCGTCATGGGCGCCAAAGCGACTCGATTGGCCAGTGTGGTGGAACCGATCTGAACAGCTGACCAGAGCGGGGTGAAATCGGGCATGTATGGCTCCTTTAAGGTTGTCTAATGCAGGGGAGCCAGTCCGCATCCGGACCTGCTCCCGTGAGTGCCAACGACACATGGCGTGGGGATATTTCCCGCGTGGCGTCTCGCCGGCTGCTGGCCGCCTGTGCCGCCGCCGCCAGCTCCCGGCCGAACCTGACAGCGGCGGGCCGGCAGCCCCGCGCGTCAGAGCCGGCTGCAATGGCCTGCTGGGGTTCGAGGAGGGGTCCAGCTGTGTCCCGGCAAACGAGGCCCCGGATCACAGCCGTCCAAAGCTCCGTTGCGCCCGGCGGCGGCGGTTCGCGGCGTCGGAAAATGCCACGCCGATGAGGGGAAGAACGGCCCCTATAGCGGCAACGAAGGCCGGGAGGAGAAGGCTCAAGTTTGCAAGGACGGCCAAAGCTCCGATGCCGGCGAGATCAGATGGTTGGCGGTGGCCCAGTACCCGTCGAATAAAAAAGCCCCGCCCGGCAAGGAAAAGAGCCGGCCCACCAAAAAGAAACAGGACGGTGGCCAGATCGGGGCGGGCGGTCGGATCAGTGATCACGAGCTGATCACCAACTGCCACCAGGATCAGGCCCGCCAGTAACACCACCAAGGTGTTGCCAGCCAAAATACCGGGCCGGAACTGATCGTCGACAGAAGCAAGCTTCTCCAGAACCTCCTCCTCGAGGCCGTGGAAATAGCACCACCAGATCGCGACGCTTCCGGCCAAACTTACGGTCCCGGTCAGAAGTATCAAGGGGTCCTCCAGATTGCCCGCTATCGCCAGGCCGGTTGAAAAGATTGTCTCGCCGAGCGCGATCAGGTAGAACAACCCGAACCGCTCAAAGATCCTCTCTCCCGGGAGCGGGACCCGGCTTCCTTCGGTCTTCCGGCCCGGCAACCGGTGCGCCAGCATGTGGCCGCCCAGATCGATCGCGGCAGCGACACCCCAGAGCATCAACCGGGGCCCCGGACCGAAGAAGGCGCCGGCAATCCAAAACGGCGCGCTCATACACCCCCAGATGAGCGTGCGCACGAAATGGTTGTGGGTGGTCCGGTCAAGTCCGACAGTGAGGATCCACGCACCTCGGCCCAGTTGGACCAGGAGATAGGTCGCAGCAAAGAGCCAGCCGAAGGCGCCAAACGCCGAGCCGATTGAGGCGTTCATGAACAGTGTGACAAGCATGACCATCAGCAGCATCCACTGCACCTCAAGCCGCGAAGTGTCCAGCAATGTCGCCGTCCAGGTGGTGTACACCCACACCTTATAGACCGCAAGAAGAAGCACAAATGTCTCTCCGGCTCCCACCCATGAGGGATTCTCCAGCAAATAATGGGACAGCTGGGATAGCGCGAAGACAAACACCAGATCGAAGAATAGCTCAAGGCGCGTAACCCGGTCGCCGGAGGCGGCCCCGGAACGCATCAGCGACCTGGCACGGAACATCAGTGTCCTCCACGGGGCTTCAGGAGCAGGCGGACGCCCCTCCTGTTGTCGAAAAGACTGACGACGGTCAGCGGAGAAGTCAAGGGTGGTTTCGCCGGAGACGTCTTATCGACTGAGCGATCGCGGCGACGGACGGCCCGGACGGAACCGGCCCCCGCCTTCAAGGCGGGAGCCGGTTTCAGCGTACCCACGAGAGTGCTGAACGCGGGTCCGTGGATATCGTGGATATCAGTGCATCAGCCCTTGGCCGAGTACGCCTTGGGGAGCTTCAGGCCCCGCTCTTCCATGACGGTGCGCAGACGGGTGGGGTAATCGCTGATGATGCCGTCCACGCCGAGGTCCATCAGCCGGTTCATGTCCGCCGTGGTGTTGACGGTCCAGGGGATGACCGGCAGGCCCAGCTCGTGGGCTTCCTTGATCATGGTCGGGGTCACGGAACTGAAGGTGGGCGAGATGACGTCGTAGCCCTGGGCTGCCGCTGCCTTGGCAAGGGATCCGCCATAGGTGTCGATGTCGATCCCGCCGAGGTTGGGGCTGGCGCCGGGCTTGCCGACCTCGAGCCAGGCGTCGCCGCTGGACAAGGCGACGAGCGGCAGCTGCGGGGCGATCTTCTTGGTCAGGTTCAGCGACGACCAGTCGAACGACTGCACGGTGCTCCGCCCGGCCATCCCGGCGGTGTAGATCTCCGTGACCACGGCCTTGGTCAGGGCCACCATGCCCTCACCGCCGGACTTCCCGTCCTCCACCTTGGTTTCGATGTTAAAGCGGACCTTCTTGGCGTCGGCGTCGCGCACCAACTGGAAGACGTCTTTGAGCTCGGCAATCCGGTTGCCCTCGATGACGTCCTGCTCCGGGAACCCCTTCAACTGGGTGAACCCGCAGTCCAGGGTCTTGATCTGCGCGAGCGACAATTCGGCGACCCGGTCACCGACATACGGGAAAGCGGCGTCGCCGGGTGTCACCGGCGCGGTGTCGCGGCACTTGTCCGCCTGGATGGTGTCGTCATGCCAGACGATCACCTTGCCGTCGGTGGTCAGGTGGGTGTCCAGCTCCAGCGTGGACACACCGAGCTTCAGCGAGTTGGCAAACGCCGCCAGCGATTCCTCGGTCCACTCGCCGCGGCCTCCGCGGTGCGCCTGCAGGTCAAAGGAGCCGTTGCTCTCGTTGGTCTTGATGGCCGTTGTTGTCTCTGCGGCGGCCGTTCCGGCAGTCGTTGCGGCAGCGTTCGACGACGGCGAGCCGGCTTCGCGGTTTGAAGCGGCGACGGCGGGGCTCGCCAGCGAGGCGATGAGCGCGGCAGCGGCCACGGCTGTCAGGGGTGTGCGCATGGTGATGGTTCCTCCCGGGTGACGTTGCCGGCGTCGTACCGGCGACCCGACCACCGTAGGGAGGTGAGATGGACTGTTGTGTTCCGGGAACTGGACCTGGGGTGAACACGAGGAAACCGCGCCGGGCGACGGGCCCGGAGACGCGAAAAACCGTTCGTATTCCGGACAGATCATGACCCTGCAGAAACTTGGCAGCGGGTCAGGGCTCCTCAGGAGCCGCCACCCAAGACCGCCTGCAATTTCTCGAACGACTCGGTCCAGCCGTTGCGGTGCAGGGCCAGCCGCTCCTCCGTCAGGAACGGCCCCTGCGCGAGCACCAGGCGCGTGCCTTCGCCCGTACTTCCGAGTGAAAGGTCGACGACGGTCTCCCGGTCGTCCGGCGCCGGTTCCTCCCAGCGGAAGGTGTACACCAGACGCCACGGAGGATCGATCTCCAGGAACTCGCCTGAGAGGTGGAACGGTTCGCCTTCCGGTGGGGTCATGCTGAACCGGTAGCGGCCGCCTTCGGTGAGGTTGAGTTCGGCTGACGGGATGATGAAGCCCTGCGGACCCCACCACTTCATGAGTTCGGCTGATTCCGTCAGCATCCTGAAGACTTCTTCCGAGCGAGCGGCGAGCGTGCACTCCAGGTTCAGGACGAGCCCGCCAGTTTCCTCATTTCCGGCGGCCTCGTTCCCCGTTGCTTCGTTCCCAATTGCCTCATCCACAGTTCAACTCTGGCATCGTGCGGCCACTGGCGGAAGTGGACCGGGCCGGCCGCGGCCCGTCACGCCGCAGGCGTCAGCAGCTTGCCTTCCGTCACGGCCTGTTGGAACGGCGCTTTGCAGCTCCCTGTTCGACGAGCGTCCTTTCAGCCCAATGCCAGTCACCCCTGTTTCCGCAAGACCAAACCGGTCCATAATGACCACATAAACTTCGGGGGCCCTTCGCGCTGGTGATGGGTGGCGCGGCGTTGGAGAGTCCTAGGTGGCTGCCCCGGCTCGGCGCAAAGGGGCGGTCACGGGCTCCGGACAAGGATTCCGGGGGCCGAAACGGGGGGAGCCACGCCATCGTTGCGGTCATCTACGCGTTGAAGGGAATCATCATGCTCACGGATTCAAACATCATCGCTGTCCTCCCCGCGAAGGACATCAACAGGGCGAAGGAGTTCTACCGGGACAAGCTGGGAATCGAACCCTCCGAATCCATGGAGGAAGGCAGCGTGATGTACAGCTGCGGCCAGGGAACCCGCTTCCTCATGTACCAGACAGAGAATGCCGGGACCGCCAAGAACACCCAGATGGGCTGGGAAACGGACAACCTCGAACGCGAGATGGAGGAACTGCGAAGCCGCGGCGTCGTCTTTGAAGATTACGACTTTCCCGGCCTGAAGACGGAGAACGGCGTCGCCACCGCTGACTGGGGGAAGGCAGCCTGGTTCCTGGACAGCGAGGACAACATCATCAACATCTCCCAGCGCGCGTAGGCCGGAGTCGGGCACCGATCAACGGCGCAAAGCATCGCTGGGGGCAACGAGGCCGGAAAGAACCGGCTCCCGCCACCAAGGCGGGAGCCGGTTTCAGCGTGGCTACCAGGGCTGGCCGGCCTCGAGCCAGACGTCGCCGCTGGACAGGCTAAAGAGCGGTCAGCACGGCAGGTACGCGGCAGCGGCTACCCGCAGGCTAGTTCTTGTCCGGTTCCCCCGGCCGCCGGTGCCGGTGGTGCAGCTCGTAGCTGTCGAACACATCGGAAGATGTGGCTCCGGCATGGCCGAATTTGCCTCGGAGGACCTCCGCGAGTCCGTCCAGCGCCGCGTGGAGCATCCGTCCGGCGAACTGTAGTTCAGGGCTCTCGCTGCGCTGCGCTTGGGATGCCAGCTCCTGGGCGTAGGCCACGGTGGCGGGTAGGGAGCCGCGCTGCTCAATTTCACGGAAGTAGTAGGTTTCATGGAACGCAAGCAGGTCTATGCTCACCGTAGCCACGTTTCCGGCAATGGCCTCCAAAAGGCCGGCAGCGTGACTGGGGTCCATGGCCGATACACCTGCCGGACCTGCAGCCTCCCTGAAGAGCGTCAGCTGGTGGGCAAGGGCCCGGCGGCGGTTCAGGGCCGGGAAAGTCTGCAGGATCCACGTGACCGTTGCTGTTAGCAAGCCGAAACCGGTGACGGCCTCGAGGGCAACAACCAGCCGGAGCAGTGATTCCGTTGCCACGATATCGCCAAACCCCACGGTGGAAAGCGTGACCATGGAGATGTAGAGGGCTTCGGCAAAGTCGGCCCGCAGCGGAACCCCGGCTCCGTAAACAAAACCGTCCGTCAGATGGGGCAGGTAGAGCAGAGCCCAGCCGATGGCCGCCAAGCTTGCCCAGGCACCAATGACAGCGGCCATCGCCAAGGGTGCCGCGATGAACGAGCCCCGGCCCCGCAGTCTTCTCGATACAAGCCAGAATCCGCGCATGATCGCCCTGCCCAGGGGGCCGGAACCGTGCGGATAAAGGAGTGTACGAAAGACGTCGACGAGCATCAGCAGGACCAGCCCGGCTCCCAAGACCGTCCAGAGCGTGTCCTCGAAGTCCATGCCTCATCTTATGGGCGGCACTATTTGAGGAGCAGCCGAACGGTCTGGGGAACTGGGCCGCAGGATAGTCCCCGGTGGGCGGGTTTACCCAGCTGTGCGCAGAACTCGCCGAAGCAAATTGGGGCTACTTTGAGCGCCCTGCGTCCTGTCCAGATCAATTGATGCCCATCCACAGCCTTAGCATCAATATTCCCCATGTCTGGAGCCGTAACGATGGGGTGCGACCCAGACGCATTCCACGGCCTGTCGCACCCCGCATATACTCTTGGCGAATCACGCTCGTTCTATCTGGGGGATAACTCTTGAAGTCTTCACTCGTTGGCGCCTTGGCGCTTATTCCGCTTGCGCTCGTCGGCTGTGGCGCATCCCAAACCAGCCCTGCCGCCCCGACCGTCGAGCCGGCGGCAAGTAGCGCATCGGCATCAGCAACGGATACCACGGCGCAGGCCGCGTCCGAAAAATCCGTCCGCGGCAACATCGTCAAGGTTCCCGGCCAAGGCGCATCGGTCACCGACAAAGACAAGACTGTCGCCACCTTCGTTATCAACTCGATTCAAGTTGATCCGGCTTGCACGAACAAGTACGCGCAGCCGTCCGAAAACGGCCACTTCGTTGCGCTAGATGTCTCAATGGAAACAATGCCCGAACTGGCCAATTCAGTTAACCCGCAGTTTGGGCTCGCAGGTTATGCGTGGAAGGCCATAGCCGAAAACGGGACGACCTTCAACGGTGACGTCCAAACTGCCAGCGCTTACATGTGCCTGAACGACACGGAAAAGTTCCCCTCGGCCCTGGGGCCAGCAGAAAAGGCCACAGGGAAAATCATCCTCGATGTACCCACGGCGACAGGGGTCCTCGTGCACAAGCAGGGTTTCATGGCTGCCGGCTGGGAATGGGTATACCCCGCCAAGTAGCCTGCATCCAGCAAGGAAGGCCCCAGTTAGTCCTACGAGACTGGCTGGGGCCTCATGTTTCTCGGAGCCCATTACGGGGGATACAGCAATGATCCCGTGCCCGCGACAGAGGCATCCTAAGTTCGCCGACGCTATAAAAATCTGGGCAACCAGCCGCAACGGGCCGCATCAGTTCCTCAGCACCCAGGCCGCGTTATTCGGCTGCAGCCAGCCGTCCTGTTCCAGCGGCGCGGCGCTGAGCAGCACCGTTCCGGGTGGCAGCTTCGCAGGTTCGGTGCCCATCGCGACAGCGACGAGGAAATGCTCGTTGCGTTCGCAGATGAGCAGGTTGCCGGCCTCGACCCGCCAGCTGCCGCCGTCGTCCGCATTGAACACCTCGTTTTTCCACAATTGCCGGCGCAGCTCCAGGGCAGCCTTGGTCAGGTTCAGGGCGGATGCGGCGTCCTGCTCCTGACGTTCGACGGCGTGGATTCCCCAGTCTGCCGGCAGCGGGAGCCACGGCCACACGGCAGGTTCACCGAGCGAGAAGCCGTGGTTCGCCGCCGCGTTCTCGGTCCAGGGCAGCGGGACGCGGGCGCCGTCGCGGCAGACGCCGCCGCGGGCCCACATCGGATCCACCCGGGCCTCGACGGGGACGTCGACCTCGGGCAGCCCGAGCTCCTGGCCCTGGTAGATGTACGCGGCGCCGGGGAGTCCGAGCAGGGCCACGAGGGCCGCCCGCGCCCGGATAGCGCCCAGCTCGCCGCCGCCGAAGCGGGTGACGGAACGGACGATGTCGTGGTTCTCCAACGCCCAGGTGGGGGCGGCGCCATGAAGCTGCCGGGCGGACTCGAGTTCGTTGCCGACGGCGGCCCACGCCTCCGGGTCCCAGCCGAGCTTCACGAAGGAGAACGCGAAGGCCTGCTGCATCTCGTCGGCGCGGGTGTAGCGGGCGGCGCGGGCCGGTTCCAGGTTGACCTCGCCCACCAGCAGCCGGTGCGGCTCGTACTTCTCCGCGAGGGTGCGCCAGCGGCGGTAGACCTCGTGGACGTCCTCCTGGTCCGAGACCTGCGGGTTGGACCGCAGCCCGTCCACCACCCCGCCCATGGAGGGCGAGTCCGGCAGCCCGTCGGCCTTGAACAGCGCGTGCGCGACGTCGATGCGCAGCCCGTCCACGCCCTTGTCGAACCAGAAGCGCAGAACGCCGTCGAAGTAATCGCCGACGGCGGGGTTGCGCCAGTTCCAGTCCGGCTGTCCGGCCGAGAACAGGTGCAGGTACCAGTCCGGATCCGTCGCCGAGCCCGGGTTGGCGCGGCTCCAGGCCCGGCCGCCGAAGACGCTCTGCCAGTTGTTCGGCGGGACGTCGTTGGCTGAAGCGGTTGAGCCGCCCTCTGCGGTGTTCGACGCAGCGCCAGCGCCGCCGTCGTCGTCGGACATGCCCACCGGTCCCGGCACAAAGTGGAACATGTCCCGTTCCGGCGAACCCGGGCCGGCCGCGAGGGCCGCCTGGAACAGCGGGTGCTCCGAGGAGCAGTGGTTGGGGACGACGTCGAGCAGGATCCGCAGTCCCAGCGCGTGGGCCTTCTCCAAGAGTGACTCGAACTGTTCCATGGTGCCGAACAGCGGGTCCACGCCGCAGTAGTCGGTGACGTCGTAGCCCTGGTCCACCTGCGGGGAGGGCTGGAACGGGGTCATCCAGATGCCGTCGACGCCGAGGGCGGCGATGTACGGCAGCCGGGCGATGAGCCCGGCGAGGTCGCCCACGCCGTCGCCGTCGCCGTCGGCGAAGGAGCGCGGGTAGACCTCGTAAATGACGGCGGACTGCCACCACTCGGGGGCGGGCGCCAGAGCGGTTTCCTCGACCGGGCCCACCGGCGGCACAGAGCTCATTTGCTCGCGCCTGCGGTGAGGCCTTCGACGATCCGCCGCTGGAAGATCAGCACCATAATGCTTCAGGACGGCCCGCCCGCGGCGCCCGGCCCGTCGAACAGCGCACTGGTGCTGCTCTGGGGAACGACCACGTGGACGGCGTTGCGCTCGATGGTGAAGTCGGCCGGCGTGGTGACGGCGATCTCGCCGTCGAGGTTCACCGGCATCTGCGGCTCAGTGACCAGCCGCACATGCCGGCTGGTCAGGTGGTACACCCGGTCGTGTTCGATGAAGCTCCCGTCCTTGAGCAACCGTGCGATACTCACGTGCTCCCGGAGCGGCCCCGCCAGGATGGCGTAGATGTCAAGGATGTGATCGTCGATCCCTGCCGTGGGGGAGACCGTGTTGCCACCGCCATAGTGCCGGCCGTTGCCGACGGCCACCTGAAGCAGGTCCTCGAGCTCCAGCGGCTCGTGGTCCCCCTCGGGGAACTCGAGGCGGGCCCGGAACGGCTTGTGCCGGGCATAAGCCCCAAGCGTGGCGATGCCGTACGCCAGCGGCCCGACGTACCGTTTCAGGCGGGGGCTGAGAGCTTCGGTAACTGCCACCGAGAGGCCCACGGACGCGACGTTGAGGAACGGCTCACCGTTGGCCCGGCCCAGGTCGATGTCCACCACCTTCCCTTCGGCGACAGCAGCGCACGCCTCGGCAACATTGCTCGGAATCTCCAGCGTGCGGGCGAAGTCATTGGCGGTGCCCAGCGGAAGAACGCCGAGCCCAACGTTGGTGCCGGCAACCCGGCCGGCGGCGTAGCACACCGTCCCGTCGCCGCCTCCAACAACGATCATGTCGTGCCCGTCCGCAAGCACCCGATCAAGCGTCCCGGCCAGGTCTGCCCCGGACAGCACGTGGTGCACGGAGGAGATGGGCACTCCTGCCTTGCGCATCGTGTCCACGGCAAGTTCGGGTGCCGCCCCTCGGCGGGATCCGGCGTTGATGACAACGGCGGCAGAGCGTGCGTCCCGGGCAGTCTTCATGTGGGCCATGCTAGGGGACGGACCTGTGCGTCTACTATGGCGCCGGCGCCATTCGGAGAAGTCCACAGGTGCCTTGCGTAAAACGTGAGCCTTCCCACCTTATTGTGAGTAGATCACAATACGCCTGTAAAGTTGGGTGCAGGACGCCGTAGCCCTTGAGTACCGCACCGGTGAAGACACCCGGGACAGCCGGGCAAGCGACACAACGCGCAACCGCCCTCCTGCTTGAGCGGCACAAGAACCTGTACGCCCCTCATCGCGAAACCCCACGGAGACTCCATGACTTTGCTGACCGAACGCCCCGCAACCTCCTCATCCACCACCGAAGCCACCCTCAAAGCCGCTACCGGCCCCAGTGTCGCTGACACCGCAGTGCGCGGCGGCAGCTACGTGACCCTCCCCGACGGCAGCGTCCCCGCCGGCGTCGAGGGCAGCTATGTCACGGTCGCTGGCGCACGAAACCTGCCCCCCGTCACCCGCGGCAGCTATGTCACAACTGACGGCGCTCCCGTAGTTGCCGCCGGCGCCATCGAGGGCAGCTACGTAACGCTTCCGACGGCGGCCTAGGGTCCAGCGCCCTGCGGGGATAGCACCACCGCCGGACATAAAAGGAGGCCGACGGCGACGACACTGGATGTCGTCGTCAGCCTCCTTTTTCGTGCCAGCCGGACAGCTAGCCCGCCACCGCCGCCTTCGCGGCCTGCGAGGCCTGCATCCACTCGCTCAGCCACGGGGCCCGCACGCTCGAGGTGATCCGGCAGTCGGCCACGAAGGTTCCCCTGGCGCCGGCGTCGATCCAGTCCTGGAGCGCGGAAAGGTCCTCCAGTGAGCGGATGATCGCGGATTCGGCTCCGAGCGCGCGGGCGATACTGCTGAAGTCCACCTCGGGGATCAGCATGGGCTTTTCGGTCAGGCCTCGGGAGCCGTACTGGTGGATTTCGGCTCCGTAGGCGGCATCGTTGTAGATCACCACGACGGCGCTGCTGGCCGCGCCAATCAGCGATTCGAGGTCGGACAGGCCCATCAGGAAACCGCCGTCGCCGGATGCCAACACCAGGGTGCGGCCGTCCTCCACCGCGCGGGCTGCCCCGACGGCGCTGGCAAGGCCCAGTCCGATGGCCTGGTAGGCGGTCCCGACCATGACCAGGTCCTGCGGCCTCGGGATGCGCCAGTACATGGGTGCCCAGCCCACGAAGTGCCCTCCGTCCTGGACCACCGTGCGGCGCTCCGGCAGCACCCCATCCAGTGCCAAGGCGAGGGGACGCGGGTCCAGCCGGCCGTCCGGCGTCTCCGCTGAGCCTGGATGGTGGGCCGGTCCCTCGGCCAGGCGCTTGCGGGCCTCCGCGCGCCAGGCTTCTGCGGGGCTGGCGGCCAGTACGGCCGGGTCATCCAGCAGCGCAAGGATGTGTCCCGCAGCAGACTTCACGTCCGCGCTGACAAACGTGTCCACCCGGGGGTGCGTCGGCTGCAGGGCGGCGTCGATCTGGATGACCGTGCTGTCCGGGCCGAGCAGGTGCCCGAACCGCATGGTGAAGGGGCTCAGGCTTGCCCCGGCCACGAGGACCACATCGGCCTCACCCATGAGCCCGGCCGCGGTATCAGTGCCGAAGCCGCCCGCGACGCCGAGATACCCGTCGCCCTGGAGGAGGTTGAGCGCCAGTGCGGTTCCGGCGGTCAGCGCGCCGAGGCGGTCGGCGAGCTCGCGGAGTTCCGGGCCGGCGCCGGCGAGATGTGCACCGCGGCCGGCGAGGATCAGCGGCCGCTTCGCCCCGGCGAGCAGGCGGGCTACCTGTCCAAGGCCGCCGTCGACGTCGTCAGTCACTGCCGGTGCCAACGGCGCCGGAAGCTCTTCATCTGCCGCCTCGAGTGACGCGAGGTCGTAGGGGATGGCAATCACGACGGCGGTGCGCTTGGTGCGTGCGTACTCCACCGCCTGCCGCGTGATGGAGCCCGCGGCGTCGCGGGTCACGGTGAAGGTGGCCGCGCCAACGCCTGCGGCGATGGCTGCCTGGTCCACGTCCTGGGGGCGGGCGCCGCTGGTGGGGGCGTCCCCGGTGACCAGCACGACGGGGATCTGAGCCTGCACGGCCTCGGCCAGGGCGGTGAGTGCATTGGTGTAGCCGGGGCCATACGTGGTGGTGCCCGCGGCGAGACGTCCTGACGTCCGGTAGTAGGCGTCGGCCGCGGCGATGGCGGCGCCTTCACGGCGGACGGCGGAGAAGCGGAGGCCCAGCTTTTCCGCGGCGTCCAGGAAGTAGACGTTTCCGTTGCCCATCACGCCGAAGACATCGCTGAGATAGCTGCTGAGAACCTGCGCCACGCGGCCTGAGACGGTAAGTGAAGTCATGCACGAATCTTCTGCGCTGATCCCTGGACAGGCAAGAGAGTCGAATTTGACTGGGATATTTGGCAGGAATGGGCGGGCGCAACTGAAAATATGCCTAATTGTGGCGTGCGTCACCTGGATTACTTCGAAGGGCGGGATTCCTGCTCGGAGAGCCGGGCTAGGAGGCCGTCGTAGCGGGGCGGCATGAGTTCCAGCACGGAGATGGCCGTGCTGGTCCGTTGGATTCCCTCGATTTCCAGGATCTCGTTGGTGATGCGGTAGAGATCGGCCGTGCTGCGGGCCACCACCTTGGCCATGAGGTCCGCGTCCCCGGTGGTGGCGTGAACCTCGATGACCTCGGGAATAGCGGCGAGCCCGTTTTCCACCGCGCCTGTCCGCGTCTGGCTGATGGACAGTGAGAGGAAGGCCATCAGGTCATAGCCCAGCGCGGCGGGATCCAGCCGCCGGCTGAAGGAGCGGAGCGCACCGCTGCGCTCGAGCCGCCCTAGCCGGGAGTGGACCGTGTTCCGTGCGACGCCGAGTGTCCGCGAGAGTGCCAAGGCACTGGCTTCCGGGTCCTTGTCGAGGGCCAGGATGATCCTGCCGTCAAGGGAATCCAAGGTGCGAGGGTTCGGGATGGTCACATTTTCACCACAGTTACTAGAAGTTGAGCAGAAGTCCCAATGGGATGAGGGTATCTTGCATTGTGGGGCGGGTCACAATCATGATCAGTCCTCATGACCAGTGATCAGCTCCTGACCGCACCGGACACCGCGCTCCCCACCCTTCGCGGCGCTGTGGCCGGACTTCCGTCCTACGTCCCGGGCCGCCGCGGCGCCGGCGCAGACATCGCAGCCCTCGCCAGCAACGAAAGCCACTACGAGCCGCTGCCCGCGGCCGCCGCTGCGGTGGCCGAAGCGGCCGGCACCATGAACCGCTACCCGGACAGTGCCGCCGTCGAACTCCGCGAACGGCTGGCCCGGCACCTGGGCGTCACCGGCGGGGAAATAGCGGTGGGATCCGGCAGCGTGGGAGTCCTCCAGCAGATCATCACCGGACTGTGCGACGCCGGCGATGAAGTGATCTTCGCCTGGCGCTCCTTCGAGGCTTACCCCATCCTGGTCGAGCTGGCCGGCGCCCGGCCGGTCCGAATCCCGCTGGACAACGCCGAGGGCCATGACCTCGAGGCCATGGCCGCGGCCGTTACTGACCGCACCAAGGTGATCCTGCTCTGCACCCCCAACAACCCCACCGGCGTGCCGATCAGCCACGAGCGCATCGAGGTCTTCCTGCAGTCCGTCCGTTCCGACATCCTCGTGGTGGTCGACGAGGCCTACGTGGAGTACGCCGAAGCGGGCAGCGGCCCGGATTCCCTGGCGCTCTACCGCCAGCACCCGAACGTCTGCATCCTGCGCACCTTCTCGAAGGCCTACGGACTCGCCGGCCTGCGCGTGGGCTACGCCGTGGCGGCGCCGGCCATCGCCGAGGGACTGCGCCGCACCGCCCTTCCCTTTTCGGTGAGTGCGCTGGCCCAGAAGGCTGCCATCGCGTCGCTGGACGCCGGGGAAGAGATGGAATCGCGGGTGACAGCCGTCAAGCAGGAACGCGCACGGATGGCCGCGCAGCTGGAAGCGCAGGGCTGGAAACTCCAGCCAAGCCAGGGCAATTTCCTGTGGATCCGCGCGGATGACAGCCTCCGGGCGAGGCTGGTGGACGCGTTCGACCGCGCAGACATCCTGGTCCGCGCGTACCAGGGCGACGGTGTGCGGATCACCGTTGCCGATCCCGCCTCCAATGATCGCGTGCTCCGGCTTTTGGAAGCCCACGCTGCTTAGAAACCACTGACCTGAATCCCCATCCGTTCCACCAACAACCAGAGGACTCCCCATGGAACAACAGACAATGACGTCTGGCCGCGCACTGGGCGCCGCACTCAAACCCCGCCAGCTCACCATGATGGGCCTCGGAAGCGCCATCGGCGCGGGCCTGTTCATCGGCTCCGGCGCCGGCATCCAGGCCGCCGGCCCGGCCGTGCTGATCTCCTACCTCGTGGCCGGCACCCTCATCATCCTGGTGATGTGGGCCCTCGGTGAGATGGCCGCCGCCAATCCGGACAGCGGCGCGTTCTCCGTCTATACCGCGAAGGCCTACGGGCCGGTGGCCGGTGCCACGGTGGGCTGGCTCTGGTGGCTGCAGCTCGTGGTGGTGATCGCGGCCGAGGCGCTCGGTGCTGCCGGCCTGCTGGCCACCATCTTCCCGGCCCTGCCGGTGTGGCTGATGGCTTTCGTGTTCATCGTGGTGCTCACCGCTGTGAACCTCACCAGCGTGAAGAACTTCGGTGAATTCGAGTTCTGGTTTGCCCTGCTCAAGGTGGCAGCAATCGTCGGGTTCCTCCTGGTGGGCGCTGCCCTGCTCTTCGGCTGGCTGCCGGGCGTCCAGTCGCCGGGCCTGTCCAACTTCACGGGTGCCGGATTCGCGCCCAGCGGTTTTGCCGGGATTGCCACGGCACTCTTCGTGGTGGCCTTCGCATTCGGCGGCACCGAGATTGTCTCCGTGGCGGCAGCTGAGACCGCCGAGCCTGCCCGCAGCGTGAAGAAGGCAGTCCGGACCGTGCTGTGGCGCATCCTCGTTTTCTACATCGGCGCGATCTTCGTGATCGCTGCAGTGGTGCCCGTGGGTTCGGCGGGGCTGAAGAGCCCGTTCGCCGCGGTGCTGGATGCGGCCGGCATGCCTGGCGCAGCCACTGCCATCACCCTGGTAGCCGTAGCGGCACTGCTCTCCGCCCTCAACGCCAACCTCTACGGTGCCTCCCGGATGGCGTTCTCCCTCGCCGAGCGGGGTGAAGCGCCACGCCTGCTTGCCTCCGTGTCGAAGGCACGTGTCCCGGTTGTCGGAGTTCTCGCCAGCGTCGCCTTCGGCGTTGTCACGGTTGTGCTGGAGCTGGCCTTCCCGGAGAAGGTCCTTCCTGTCCTGCTCAACATCGTGGGCTCGACCTGCCTGCTGGTGTGGACGTCCGCGCTCCTCGCCCAGCTCGCACTGCGCCTCCGCGCCGACCGCGAGGGAACGGAGCTTCCCCTGCGGATGCCCGGCTTCCCGTGGCTCACCGGCATCGGCCTTGTCATCCTCGCGGCGATCTTCACGGTGGGCCTCATCGGCGAGGACTCCCGTCCCCAGCTCCTGAGCACTTTCGCACTCGTGGCGCTCCTGGCCCTGGCGAACTGGATGCATCACCGTTCGGGGAAGGTTGCGCCGGTTGTGGAAGCTTCGGAGCGTGCCAAGGACCCGGTGCTCATCGACTGAATCAGGGGCTGTGGACCCACATCGCGGGTTCGGTGCACGCGGAGGGCGCGTCCGGCTATTGCCGGGCGCGCCCTCCGCGATGCTTAGCCGAGCTGGCCATGCTGACCATAAAGTCGGCCAGTTCGGCCGCTCCGCACTTGCCGGGCACCCGGGGCGCCGCTTTTGTAGAAGAAGCTGCCATTTTTTGTAGAAGAAGCTGCCATTCGCGGTCACCGGGGTGCAGGCGGACTTAGCTCCGGTGCGGCCGAGCATCACTGCGTAGCCGCGTTCCTGGGCTTCCTCCTCAACGCCCTGCATGACCTGGGAGGCCAAGGCGTCCGACACCATCGGTGCAAGCAGCCCGATCACGGAGGTCTGCCGGGTCTTGAGGCCCCGGGCGAGGTAGTCCGTTTCGTAGCTGAGGCTCTTGACCGCGGTCTCGACGCGTTCCCGGGTCTCGTCCGAGTAGCCCACCAGCCCGTTGACAACCCGGGAGACGGTGGCCGGGGAGACGCCGGCGTGCTTGGCGACATCGCGGATGGTGACCACTGTTCCTCCGCCCTGAGGGTGTCTGCGGGTGCTGCGTGAGCCGGCTGTGCGCCGGGTCGCGCAAACGGTTTACGTAAACGGTTTCGTTAGGTGCAGGATCAACAGTAGGGGGTGCGTGCGGGATCGCGTTGAGTTTCGTAAACGTAGGCCGCCAGAGGTGACGGACAAGGGCCTTCCATATCTCCCAAGGAAACGTGGACGGCCCTTTCGCATGACCGGCAGCCTTAGCCGCGCAGCACCCATGCGCAGTTGTGCGGCTGCAGCCAGCCGTTCTCGGCCACCGGCACGGCGCTGAGAGCGCCGTGCCGGTGGGCAGGTGCACTGGCTCGGTTCCCATCGCGACGGCGATCAGAAGGTGTGCGTTGCACTCGCAGGTGAGAGGTTCTCCGCCTTGACCCAGCAGCCTCAGTCGTCCGCGGTGAAAACTAAGTTCTTCCACATCTGACGGCCCAGCTGCAGGGTCGCCTTTCAGGTCCAACGGCGGGTTCTGCTCCTGCCTCTCGATCGCGTAGTTAACCGGTCTGCGGGATGGGGGGGCCAGGGCTCGGAGGACAGCTCAGAGAACAGCTCGGCAGAAACTCCGGGCGGGAAGCTGTGGTTCAGCGCCGCGCCCTCGGTCCAGAGCAGCGGGACGCAGACGCCGCCGCGGGCACACATCGGATCCAGCCGGGCCTCCGCCAGAACGTCGACCTCGGGCAGCCCGAACTCCCGCCTAAGTAGATATAAGCGGCGCCGCTGGCGGGCCCGCAGTCAGAGGCATTCCACTGGATATAGCGGCGCCTCCGCAGCTCCGGGGCAAGCTGGTCACGGGTTTCGGCAGGGGCGCGCGAGTCGTCGCTTGTTAACATCGTTCACCTGGTGATGCCTAGGGATGGGACTCATGGTGTCACTTCTCCTCCGATGGCTGTCATTCATTAAGGAGCATGTCCTACATTTACGTGGTCACGGGGTCAGTTGCCTACGTATTCACGTATTCACGTATTCACGTATTCACGCATTCACTTATTCACTTATGTGGTGCTTTTCAGAATAGTTGAAAGAAAGGCCGGGTGTTGACAGAATTTACTTCAATGGGGAACATGGTGATGAATCCACAGTAAGAAGCCCTGGCACCGACCGAATCTGCCTAAGAAACACGAATGGCTGGTGCACCAGCAGCCCGACTGGACGCTGCACGAGCCAGATGGCACTTACAGTCGGACCCTGCCCCTACAGTGAACTCGAGTGGCCCACCCTTCGGCAGCATTCCGATCAGGGGAGGCCTCGACCGAAGGGAGAGCGCAAATGAACGAAGCTCTGTTCACGGAGGAATCGATTGGCGTGACTGCTCCGTCACCGGCGGTGCACGCATATCGGGCAGCTCCGCTGCAACCCGCCACCGCGGTCCTGGATCCCAGCTTCGCCGACCGCGTCGCCGCCCTCACTCGCTCCCGACCGATCATCGATGGGCTACGGGCCTCGGCCGCCTATCCGGTCTGGCCCGAAAATCTCTACGACGTGGCCACCTTCGCTCTGGCCGTCATCGACATGGTGATCTCGCGGCAGGGATTCGACGATGAGGTCACCCCGGAGGAAGCCACCCGTTACCTGACGACGCTCGCTTCGGCAGCCGCGCCTCAGCGCCCCGCGGACGAGTTCGAGAAAGCGGCGCGCTACACCCTGGACATCCTCCTGAACCGTGCGAACCATGGCAGGAAGTTCAGCTACCAGATTAGCGACTACACGCCCGGCGGCCACCTCCAGCGCGAGGTGACCTTCCGGCTGCTGGAGCTAAAGGAAGACTCCTCTCGTGGGGTCACCGTCCTCAACGCCACCGCGGACGCGATCAACGCCCTCGTCGGCGGACTGGAGTTCGACGTCACCGACGAACAGGTCGCCAATGAGGCAATGCTGGAGAGGCAGCTCGCCCGCGGAGCATTCGCTGCAGCGGAGAAAGCAGCGATCAAGCACCGGGTACTCTCGATTAAGCTCGCCGAGCAGATCCAATCTGTCCTCAACGACACACGTCGGGACCTGCGATCGGTGCTCCAGCTGTGGGAAGTCGAGATGCCGACCCGGCTCGATGAGGCACGCCAGCACATCGTGGACCGGTTGAATACCGAACGCCGTCTGGCGGGCAAAGCCCGGGAATCTCTCGAATCGGACGACCCCAACGTGCGCGCCACCGCCGCCCGCATCAGTGTCACCCTCGACGATTGCTTCCGCCGCCACCAGACGCTTCTGACGAAGGTGATCGGAGCCCGCCAGGTATTCTTCGACGAGCAGGACCGCCAATCGTTCCGAGCCCCGTCCCTAGGGCTGTCCGTGGACATGCTCGAGGATGTCTTTGACCCGTTCTGGGCACTACCAGTCCCACTGGCTCAGCCGCTGGCTGAGCAGTGGCTTGTGCACGTCACCGGTCCCCGTCCGCCTAGGCTGCCGGACCTTGGACGGCTGGTCAATGAGCTGCTCGACACCCGCCGCCGCCCAGAACCGCCCCATGAGACCGTGGACGCCGAAGAGGTCGAGGCAGCGGAACCGCAGACCATCCCGGCTCATGTACGTGAGGCTTCGGTCACCATCGCCGCTGCCGTGGGGCTGCCAGCACGCACCTCGACGCTGATTGTCGCGTGCCTGAGCGCCGAGACCGCTTTGCCGGACCCGGCCGAACGGCTGCAGGCTGCCGACCTCGTCGCTCTTGTCGCCCTGTGGTGTTTTGCTCCCAGCGAGTCCACCAATGAGGACGAACCGCCCAACACGTCACGGCTCAGCGTCGAGCTAGCAACAGCCATGTTCGGTGACCAGGCCGTCTCCGGGACCGACGGCACCGCGCTGGCGCTGCCGGGCTGGAGCGGTGACGATCTTATCGTCGCCGCACATGTCGACCAGTTTGCCAACGCCACCCCTCCGGCACCGACAACCACCTTGCCTTCTAGTGCTCCGACGAGGCCAACCGGCCTCCGTGGCAGGAAGGTGTACTAATGCTCAGTGCGAACGATTACACGGACGTCGGGAAATTGATCGGGTTCGCCATCCAGCCCACCAAACGGCTCTCCGACCCCGACTACCGCCGTACCCTGGCCCGTTACCGGGCGGAGTCGTCCTTCCGCGAAGCCGTCGACGGGATCCTTGAGGGCCTGTCGATGCTGGTCCTCTCCGTCGGCGACTACGGGCTGATCCTCGGGGCGCGCACAGAATCCCCGTTCGCCTTCCGTGCCGGTGACATGTCGCGCAGCCAGGAGCCGCAACACCGGCTACTGAATGGTCTCGTGCTTGCCGGACTCGCTGCCTTCGCGTTTCCTTCGGCCGAAGAGTTGGAGGAGGACCGAGTCCGACAGGTCAATGAGGGTGAACTCGAACAGTGGCTGCGCGTTGTCTGCCGGAAGCTGCAGGGCAAAGAGGCGGCCGGCGAAGTAATCCCCGAAGAGGGCCTGGATCACGCCTGGCGCATCTTCGACGAGTTGCAGACGGATTCGCGCCCGAACCGCACCGTCGGAAGGCTCTCCCTAAACTGCACCCTGTACTGGGTCCACAACGTGCTCAGCTGGCTCGCCGAAAATGGGATGGCCCGTCCGGACACACTCGGCGGCGAAGGCCACTGGCAACTGACCGAGCGATTCCGCGTTCAGGTGCGGCACATGGGTGCTGGCGCCGCCTACGAATATCTCCGAGGCGTCCACGCCGCCTCAGCAGCTACAGATACGGAGAGCCAACCATGACCTACCATCTTGCCTCTTTGCGGATGTGTTCCATTGGAGATCGTTCCGCACGGTTCTCGGACCTCACTGTCTCAACGATCGGTATCGACGGCACCCCGCAGGACCACATAGTGTGGCTGCGCAACGGCGGCGGGAAGTCTTCGCTTCTGTCCCTGTTCTACGCACTGCTACTGCCCCGCAAATACGACTTCATGGGCAGGGGTACGAACCGTGCGCTGACTGACTACATAGACACGGGCGACACCAGCCACACCATCGCAGTGTGGCACTCCGCCACTACCGGAACGCTCGGCGGGTCACCGGAACGGGTTCTGGTCACCGGAGCGGTTTATGAATGGAAGGACCAGCGCAAGCCCGCCAACTTCGCCAGCAGCGAAGACCTGGCCCAAACCTACTACGCGTTCTTCGCCACCCCGGGAGTCTTTGATGCCTACACCCTGCCGGTCACCGATGAGAGCGGATACCGCGTGCGCCGTAACGACTTCATCGGACGGCTTGGAGCCCAGGCAGCTGCACACAACGCGTCCGAATTCGCGATCGTCCACAAGAACTTCGGCGACTGGGAGCGCACGCTGGCCGCCCGGGGCCTGGACCCGGACCTGTTCCGCTCTCAGAAACAGATGAACCACGTCGAAGGCGATGTGGAGAACCTCTTCAAGTTCAAGAACGCCAAGGATTTCATCGACTTCCTGCTGAAGCTGACCGTCTCCCCTGAGGTCACCGACCGCATCGCGGACAGTGTCAGCATGATCGCCGACAGGATCTCCCTGAAGCCGACCAAGATCATCGAGCGAAAGTTCTGCCGCGCCGCCGCCGACGGGCTGCAGCGGCTGGCGGAAGCGTCCAATGCCCAGACCCGGATGGTCGCCGAGCTGGAAGCAGCCACCACGGACGCCAGAGCACTCTCTGCCCGGTTGGGCGCCGCGATTCAGGCCGCGGAGTCGCGACGGGCGGAGATCACGGAGGGAACCGGCATACTCTCCACCGACCGCGCCGGGCTCAGTACCGAAGAGCGCAATAGCACAGCCCTGGCTGCAATGTACCGCCGCCGTGCTGCAGAATTGCGGTTGGCCGAAGCGCAGGAGCAGCTCGAGCTAGCGGAGGAGGCTCGATCCCATGCGCGCCGAACCGTAAAGGTCTGGCAGACGGCTGGCCCGCTGGCCGAGCACCGCGACGCTGCCGACGAACTCGAAGTGGCCCGCGCCGCGGCCGCGGAGGAAGCCCTGGAACTGGCGCCGCTGGCCCTGATCCACGACAATCATGCCGCCGCCTACAAGACCTTGCTGGGTGTTCTCGCCGACGCGTCGACCGCAAGCGCGCGGGAGGCACATGCCGCCTCTTTTGAAGCACTGGACGCGGCCGCTGCGGCAGACAGGCAGGCCGAAGAAGCCAGGGACGCCGCCGGCGATGCGCAAACGGAGGCCGGGAAGTTTCAGGTCCGCCTCGACCAGTACACCGAGCAGCTGCGCGAAGCGGTCGAACACCAGGCACTGCCGGACATAGACGCTGACCCGGTCGCCCACGCCGCTGCCCTGGAAGCGGACCGTGACCTTCGTATCAAGGAGCTGGAGCAGGTGCGGGAGCGCCGTGCAGTGCGGCCTGCTGAACACACTCGACTGAACCAGGACTTTCTCCGCCGGACGGGTGACCGAACCGAGATCCAGAACGAACAGTCGCAGCTCCGTACCGAGCGCGACCTGCACGAGGCCACAGCGGCCCGCCTGGCTGGCGAGGCACGGGTCATCTCCCTCGTTGAAGCCTCCACTGATGAGCCGGTAAACCTGTGGACCGATGCCGAGACCCTGGTGCACGCACTGGAGCGGGAGGTCCGGCGCTCTGACGCCGCCTTGATCACCGAGAAGGTCGCCCTGGCCGACGCCGAACGCACCATTGACGCACACGCCGAGACTGGCTACCTGCCCTCAACCCTGGATGCCGACCGGGTCGTCCGTGTTCTCGCCGAAACCGGCATTGACGCCGTGATCGGGTGGGAGCACCTACGGTCGGAGCTGCCTGACAACCTGCTCCACGAGGCGCTCGCCGACCCGGTCCTGTCCCGCATCGGCGCTGGCGTGGTCGTTGCCACTGACCGGGCTGATGCAGCATGCAACGCCCTGAGCGCCGCCGAGGCGGATACGGTCGCCCTGGTGGATGTCTTCACCGCCGCCGCCGTTGGCTTCGCAGTGTCGGTCCGCATTGCGGAAGGTGAACCATACGTGATGTCTTCCTGGAGCGGACTGGCCCCCGGACTCGTCGACCGTGCCGCCGCCGAGGCGGACGCAGACGCACTGGTGGCCGCCGCCCGTGACCAGGCCTCGTTCTCGACGGCTCTGATTGACGCCCGGGAATCTGATCGGGAACTGCGGCGGGAGGTCGTCGAATTCCTGAACGACTGCCCTGCCGGTCATCTTTCTGACCTTGCGGACCGAATCGCCCACCTCGACGGCAGGCTCGCACAGCTCAACGATGAGATTTCTGCTAACGAGCGGGCCCAGCTCACCCTTGCCGAGGACGACGCCGCAGACCTGATGAAGGAAACGGGGCTCAGCACTTGGATCAGTGGTCTGGGCCAGGCGCTGGCTCGGTTGGCCAGTCTGCTCAGGGGCGGCGCGGTCCGTCGCGGTGAATGGGAAGCGGCCCGTGATGCCGCCACGGCACGGTACCGGGCACTGACCACCCAGGCTGTCAGCCATCGGGCTGCCTCCACAGCCGCCTCCAATCGCAGTCACCAACTGGATCTCGAAGCTCAAGAGCTTGAACGAGAAGCGCAGGTCCACCGTGACCATGCTCGAGAGCTGGCCTACATCGATGAGCCCACTGACATCCCCACGCCGGATGACGTTGCTGGCTTCACCCTGGAGATGCTGCGCCGGCGCACCGACAATGCCCGCCGTGCCCACGACCTCCCGGCCTCCCAGTTCCTGGCCGCCGCCCGGGTCGACGACCTCGCCCGTCGTCTCTTCCAGCTCGACGCCGAGCTGCCCGACGATCCTGACCTGCTGGCCGAGGCGAAGGTAGTGCTATCTACCCCGGCCGGGCAAAGCAGGCAGAACCGCGCTACCGCCCTGGAAGCCGCCGATAAAGCCCTGTCCACCTGCACTGAGACAATCGGTGAGGCCCGCAGCAACGTCGCCAACGCCAAGGAGACCCTCGACAGCACCAACGACCCACGCCGGACCGTGACCCGCCGTGACGCCGTCGAACCGACGGACGCCGCGCACGCGGCTCAGCTCGCCACGGAGCAGGAGGAGATGGCCGCCCGGATGCGTCAGCTTGCATCCGACCTCGAGGAGACCATTGGAGCCCTTAACGATGAAGACCATAGCCTGGAAGTGCGGGCTGAGAAACTGAAAAACCTCGCCTCTGGACTGCCTGAGCCCGCGGAGACTGGCAATCCGGCCGAAGTATTCGCCGGGGACTTCGCGACCGGCGCGACTGCCAGGGACGAGGTTCTGGCAGCGCTGGGTGCCGCACAAACCCGCGTCGATACCGAGGCTCTGTATATCGCCAAGCAGGTGGAGCTGCTTCGGCTCACGGCGGCCGACTACTCGTCCGTTCCGGTGAAGGCCCGCGATCGGCTGCGGTTCGATCCTCCGGACGTGTTGGCCGCGAACGCGCACAAGCTCGCTGCCAGCCTGAACCTGCGGGCCATGCAAATCGACGGTGACCTGGACGCCATCGCCCTCGACCAGGCCGTCGTCACCCAGGCACTTGCAGGCGTGGTCGCTGATAACTTCGACATGTTCCGACGCACCCAGAAGTACTCCCTCCTGCCCGAAGGCCTCGGCGGACTGTCTGGCCGACCACTCCTGAAGATTAGGTTCAACTTGGCCGAGGAAAACCTGCGCTCCCACGTCGAACAGGTCATTGAGGATGCCGTCGCGAAGGGCAATAAGCCCGACGGGATGGACCTTCTCATGGCTTGCACCCACGCAGCCGTCGGAGCCCGCGGGTTCACCGTTAAGGTGGTCAAGCCGGTCTGGGACCAGAGCCCGATCGAGGAGGACGTCGCAGCACTGGGCAAATGGTCCGGCGGCGAACGCCTCACCGCAGGTGTCGCTCTGTACTGCACCATCGCGAAAGTCCGCGCCGTCAATGCTGGCCACAAGGACCAGTCAGGCGGGACTCTGGTGCTGGACAACCCGATCGGACGCGCCTCGCACGGCCCCATGGTCGAGCTGCAGCGCCGGGTCGCCGCCGCTCAGGGTGTACAGCTGATTTACGCCACAGGGCTTCAGGACTTCGACGCAGTGTCACAGTTTCCCACGATCACCAGGTTGGAGAACCGTCGCGGCCTCGCCGGTCGGTACAAGTTTGTCCTCAGGGACGACGACGAGGCGATCACCGGGGCCAGGGTCGCCCACGCCGACCGGCTTGAGGGCCCGGTGGACGCATGAACGACCAGCCACCGCATGATCCTGTCCTGAGCGCACTGGCTGTCACGCTTGCTGTCTGCGTCGACGAGTACGGCTACCGGCGGGTGCCGCTGACGGTGCTGCGCGAGCGGGCCTACGTCGTACATCCGGAGCTATACGGAGATCTGCAGGCCCGCGCACGGCTCCGCGATTCCATAGACGAACTCGCCGTGGCTGGCACGGTGCAGCTGCCAGCAGCGAATTCCAAGACGGGCTGGGACGACTCCATGTCGCCGCGGCTGCCCGCGTGGGTGTCGAAGGTCGTCCGGCCTCCCGAATCGGGGGCCCGGGGACCGAAACGCAAAATCTACCCGGACTGGCTGGAACCCGCTGCAGCCGTCGCCACCCGGGACGACGAGTTCGAGTTGCTCAACAGGGTCGCCGACTGGCGGAGGGATCACGTTGACCTGCTGATAGTGCCGATCGAGGAACGGTCACTGGAGATGTTCGGCGACGAGAAAGCTCTCGGCCGGAGGTCTGGTTCCCGGCTCTTCACTTCCGGTGCCCTGAGCCTGGAGATGCTTGGTTGCCACCGCACGCCGCTTCCGCTGCCTTCCCGGCATATCCCCGGCAATCTCCCCACCCGTCTGTTGGTCTGTGAAAACAGTGCGGCGTACTACTCAATGATCAAGGCTGCCCAAGGCCTATCGCCAGAGGTTCGGCCGGACCTGCACGTGGCATTTGGCGGCGGCAACCAGTTCTCGGTCGGTCACGGCGAGATCGCCTTCCTGGACCCTGTACCGGTGCGGGTCCTCTACTGCGGTGACCTCGACCGTGCAGGGATCCAGATCGCTGCGCGGGCCGCTGAATCGATCGCTGGGGACTTGCCCCTAGAGCCAGCCGTCCCACACTACGAGTGGATGCTGGAACACGGGATTCGTCAGCCGGACGGTAGCAGCCAAGAGACCGTAGACCACGCTCTGGCCTGGTTCCCCGTCGAGCTGCGCCCCCGTGTGCGGGAACTGCTGGCCACCGGAATGAGGATCAGCCAGGAAACTGTTGGACTCCGAGCGCTCACTCAACACCCGGAGCTGATCCAGAGGATGTAACGAGCCCTGCCGATCATCTTTCTGACCACACCAACACCATGATCCTGGCTGTGTCGTTGCCTTCGGCGAGTAGCCAGAGCGTTGGAGCGCATTCAAAACCGCATCCATTTCGATTGTTCGTATTAGCTCATTACAATTACCCTGGCGCAGTGACTAATTTCATTGGGGGAGTGGCGGCGGAGCAGCTGTCCGAGGGCTTGTATGAACTTCTGAACACGGATGTCCTCGGCAATCTGCTGAATAACGGGTCTGGCCTGCAGTCAATCTTCGCTGACATAGACGATGAAGACAGCCCGGACATCCTTTCCCGCCACATCGCCGATGCAGTCCGCCAAGCCCTGACGGCAGCCAAACCCACCGACCGCGTGGCCCTCGCAAACAAGCTCCTCCAGGAGTTGAAGCACACGGACCGCATCGCCGATGGCCCCACCCAGCTCCAGTCACTCCACCGACCGGATACCCTCAAACGCCGCAACCTGCGCCGCCCCACGACCAAACTGAGCGACTCCGCACTGCTCACCAACAGCAAGGACGATCCGAACCTCGCCGCGGAACTCCGCACCGAGATCGAGTCCGCCAACACCGTAGATCTCCTCTGTGCCTTCGTCCGCTGGACGGGCCTCCGCCTCCTCCATCCGGCGCTTGAAGAGCTCAAGGAACGCGGCGCCAAACTCCGCGTCATCACCACCACCTACATGGGCGCCACCGAACGCCGCGCCATCGACGAGCTCGTCACGCGTTACGGCGCGGAGGTGAAGATCAGCTACGAAACGCAGGCGACGCGACTGCACGCCAAGGCCTGGCTGTTCCGCCGTGACTCCGGATTCGACACCGCCTACGTCGGCAGCTCCAACCTCAGCCAAGCGGCCCTCCTCGACGGCCTCGAATGGAACGTCCGACTCAGCTCCGTTGGCACGCCCGCGCTCCTGAACAAGTTCGAGGTCACTTTCGACAGCTACTGGGCTCAGCGCGCCTTCCAAAGCTACGATCCGGAACGCGACGGCGAAAAGCTGGACGCGGCTCTGGAACGCAATGGCGGCCGGCGGACGGCGATCCCCGGGGCAGCCACCGGACTCGAGGTCCAGCCGTTCCTCCACCAGGAAGAGATGCTTGAAGACCTGGAGGCCGAGCGGCTCAAGGGTTTCGACCACAACCTCGTGGTCGCAGCTACAGGTACCGGGAAGACCGTCATCGCAGCCCTGGACTACAAACGCCTGTGTGAAGCGGCCGGCCGTGATCTGAAGCTGCTCTTTGTCGCCCACCGCCAGGAAATCCTAAAACAGGCCATGCGCACCTACCGTGACGTCATGCAGGACGGCGCCTTCGGCGAACTCTACGTCGGGGAACACAAACCTCAGCAGTGGAAGCACGTCTTCGCCTCTGTCCAGTCGCTGTCATCCCTCGGCATTGAAAAGCTGGCACCCGACTTCTTCGACGTCGTCGTCATCGATGAATTCCACCACGCCATGGCGCCCACCTACCGCCGGCTGCTGGACCACCTGCAGCCGCAGCAGCTCCTCGGACTGACCGCGACGCCGGAACGCGGCGACGGCGTCGACGTCGCCAGGCAGTTCTTCGACGGCCGCACCGCCAGCGAACTGCGCCTCTGGGACGCCCTAGACGCCGATCTGCTGGTGCCGTTCCACTATTTCGGTGTCTCGGACGACGTCGACCTGAGCCAGTTGGAGTGGAAGCGCGGCAACTACGACACCACGCAGCTGAACAACCTCTACACCGGCAACGATGCCCGCGCCGCCAAGGTGATCCGCGAACTGCGCGACAAGGTCACCAGCACGGAGCAGATGCGGGCCATCGGCTTCTGTGTCTCGGTCCAGCACGCCCACTACATGGCCGAAGTCTTCAACCGCGCCGGCATCGCCTCCGTTGCTGTCGACGGGAGCACCGACGACGCCGACCGCGCCGCGGCCCTGGAGCGACTCCGCCGGCGGGAGATCAACTGCATCTTCGCCGTCGACCTCTTCAACGAAGGCCTGGACCTGCCGCAGGTGGACACCATCCTGCTGCTCCGGCCCACGCAGAGCGCCACGATTTTCCTCCAGCAGCTGGGGCGCGGGCTGCGCCGTGCCGAGGGCAAGGCGGTGCTGACCGTCATGGACTTTATCGGCCAGCAACGCCGCGAGTTCCGCTTCGATCTGCGCTACCGGGCGCTGACGGGTTACGGGCGCAAGGAGTTGGAAAAGGCTGTTGAGGACGAATTTCCCTACCTGCCGTCGGGCTCGCAGATCGTGCTGGACCGGGTGGCGCAGAAGGTAGTGCTGGACAACATCAAGGCGCAGCTGCGGTTCAACCGTGCGCAGCTGGTCCGGGACATCGCCTCGTACGCGGAGACCGAACTGGAGGCTTATCTGGAGCGGTCCGGGAACGACGTGAAGTCGATTTACCGGTCGACCAAGGATTCGTGGACGGGGTACCTGCGCCAGGCCGGTTTGATCGACGAGCTCTCGCCGTTGGAGACGGCTCTCGGGGGCAGGATCCAGGACCTGTCGGACTCGGACGAGAAGAGGCTCCTCGGCCGCATGGCAGCGCTGATCCATGTGGACGATCCGGAACGCGCGGAGGCCTACTCGATGCTCGTCGGCGCCGGCGGGCCCCGCTACGCGGAGCTCGGCATGCGGGAACAGACGTTCGCCCGCATGCTGTTCTACACACTCTGGGACGACGGCGGCGGGTTCCCCACGTACGACGCCGGCCTGGACTATCTGCGCGGCTACCAGTTTGTCTGCAGCGAGATCCGCCAGCTCGTGAAGCTGGGCGTTGCAGCGTCCAAGCATGCCGCCAAGGGCCTCGGAGGGGGCCTGCAGCACGTTCCGCTGCTCTCGCACGCGACCTACCGGCGCGAGGAGGTCCTGGCCGCCCTGCAATATGGGTCGTTGGAGCTCGGCAAGAACGTGCAGCACCGCGAGGGTGTGGCCTGGTGCCCGGCCACGTCCACGGACGCCTTCTTCGTCACCCTCAACAAAGACGACAAGAAGCACTCGGCAACCACCATGTACAAGGACTATTCCATCAGTCCGGAGTTGTTCCATTGGGAATCACAGAACGCGACATCACCGGGGAGTCCGACCGGCAGGCGGTATCTGAACCGTGGTGCTCACGGATCGAAGATCCTGATCTTCACCCGCGATGCGGCGGAAGACGAGACCGGCTTGACCGTTCCTTACACGTGCCTCGGGCAGGTGGATTATGTGCAGCATAAAGGGGAGAAGCCGATTGCCATTACCTGGCGGCTGCACCGTCCGATGCCGGCTGATGTGTTCGCGACGGCCGCTGCGGTGGCGCAATGATTGGAAACACGGATACGAGCCTCCCAAGTTTGGGTTTTGTCTACACCTTGTGGGCCCCGCCACCGCTTCTGGAAACTAAGGTTGGGATTAAGCTATTTGAACCGCGCCGCGTTGTTCTGTACTAGGTGGGGTAACAAGATTCACGGAAAGGCCATAATGACAAGCGATACGGACACAGATCAGGGATCCTCCGCAGCAGCTGAACTGGGCGACTTCTCGCTGGAGCAGCTAGCTGATGCTGAATATCTGAAATCTGTGTGGAAATCCGACATTCGCCCGTTACTGCGGCAGGCAAAATTTAGTAATTCCCGATATGCCATAGATCCCCTACATTACGCCGCATATGAATGGAATCTTGACGCGTTTGTTGACGGAATCGTACGAGATTTAAAGCTGCATCAGTTCACTCCCGAGCGAGGAGAAGTCATTCGTGCCGCCAAAGGCACAGGGCTGACGCGCCCAGTCTGTGAGCTGTCCCCAAGAGATGCTCTCGTATACACCGCGATTGTCAAACGTGTTGAAGACCAGCTTCTTGTGTCCTCCAGAAAGTGGGTAGGGCACACTCGTTCTGACAAGGGGAGTTCGGTTGAGACCGGCGACGGGGCCGTAGACAGTTTTGACTGGTTCCAGTTCTGGCTAAGGCGGCAGGGCCTAATTGCCGACATACTTGAAATTGACGGCGTGAAGTTTATTGTTGAGTCGGATATCTCAAATTTCTTTCCTTCGATTCGTCTTGAGCATGTCCGTGAGCATCTACTCGCACATACGCGACTCTCTAAAGAGTTGGTTCGATTGTGCATGCAGATGATTGACGGCGTATTACCTCGAAGTAACTATCTTGACTATTCCCATTTAGGTTTGCCTCAGGGAAACAATGATTCTTCTCGAGCCATCGCTCATAGTTTTTTGGCGCCGATCGACCAAGAATTTGATGTCGAAGGGCTGGCTGGCCGGTATACGCGTTATATGGATGATGTTCTGTATGGGGTGCGCCATGTCGCCGAGGGAGAAAAAATCATATCCAGACTCCAGCGGTCCTTGGAGAGTCTCGCGCTGACCCCGAATTCCGCCAAGACAAAAATTGTTCCGGTTGATGAATATCTTCGTGACTCAATGGTAGAGTCTAATGCCGAAATCGAGCGCATACAGAGTCTTCTCGAATCGTCCGGGGCCTTGGGTGGATCGACTGAACCCGAAGCTAAGCTTGCGATTGATCAGTTGGCTACCTTGTCGGCCGAGCACCGGGACCTCGCTCCTCAGCCTCGTAGATGGAACCGCGTCACCAGGCGCATTAATACTCTTCACCGGCGCGTAGGTCTGGGCACCTGGCGTCAGTACTGGAGCGCTGATCTAGCGCATGATCCGTCCGGTGCGAGCGTGTACTTCGAATACTTGAGGTCTTGGCCGCTGGACTCTGACACTATCGATGAGCTATTTCAAGCGGCGCTAATTTATTCGGATATTTATACAAATATTGGTATTTTGGCAGCGGAAACTATGTCCTCCGCGCCCACAAGCGATTCTGATACTCTTCGGGTTAAGATATTTAGCGGGGCGATGAAGGAAATTGATCGCATTGCTAAGACGCCATTAGATTCCACAATACGGGATCGTCTTTGTTCGAGTTGGTTCATTGTTGCCTGGAAGTTCTCCAACAGGGCGGGCCAGCTGGAACTTATTCAACTCGCCCAGAAGCCGGAGTTTGCTTCAACTAACCTCATCCGCCTTCAGGCCGCTATGTTGCAGTCGGCCGACAGTGCGACGGTCTTTGAATTTGAGCCGCGCCTTTCGATCGAGAGTAGCCTGTCGTTAGAGTATCTCCGCCGACTTCGAAGCGGGGATTCGTCTGCTGTCGGCGTTGCGCTCAATTTAATGGCGCCCAAGAAAATGCTCGCACCACAGCGACAGATGATTCATCCCCGGGCTCTTATGCTCATCGACCTAACTGCCGCCGGCTCGCCACAACGAGTTCGGAACTACGCCAAAAAGGCACTCGGAGCCCTAGAAAAGAACGAAAATCGTCTCAGAGACCACCAAGCTGAGCGTATTTTGAATGATTGGCATTAGCCAACCTTCGCTTCCTTGCTCGCTGAGACAAAACTGCCTAGCCATCTCGGCGGCTTCGAGTAGACGTTTCGGACACGCAGCTGAAGCAGCAAAGTAGATAGGCAGGCTGGCTGATTGCGTTGTTATTTGGCCGAACACTACTTTGCAGCCGCTGTTTCTGTCACCGCACAAAGTCTCCTTTGTGCGGTGACTTACATCGGCGCGCGTTTACAATCCTCTCAAGGCCGCAAATCCAGTGGCTTTATCTCCGCCCCATCCTTGATCAGGCCCAACAAATCGTCTTGCCGGGCCTGACCCAACGTCAGCCGGTAGTTCGCCAGCCCCGAAAGCATCTGCTTGGTTCTGAGCACATCGCGGCTCAGCGGGTGGTCCAGGAGCCTTCGCTGGATCTTGTGGTCTCCAGGGTAGATCCAGTGGGGAGCGAACTCGGTGCTGGAATCTTCAGGGTGCGCCGCAACGTCAGCTGCAGCCAAGGAGAACAGCGTCTCCCACGGGTCAGTCACCCCAGGCTTCAGCACCTCTGCTCCGTGGGCTTCAGCCACATTCTTCCGAACCGCGTGTCCCAGATACCGGTGGACCCGGCCCTCGCGCTGTTCGAAATCGACGGGGTTGCTAGGCACGTTCCAGTGGATGACCGAGTGGGCCCACCAATGGAAGTCGATGCCTTCCTGACCGACGGATGTGGAGGCCAGCACGAACGGCCAGAAGGGGCTGTTGAAGGCCCGGCGGACGTCGGGCATGCGGTGGCTGTCGCCGTCGTCCGTTTTGGCGTTGCTGTACCGGACGGCGAAACGGCTGCCCATCCGGAGATCCTCGTGCGAGCCGTCGGGGTATTTGGCGAGCATCTGGGCCGGCTTGAGGGACAAGGAGCGCCGGATGTCGTCGGCAAGTGACCAGAGCTGTTCGGTGGTGATCTCCCCGGGGGCCTGCTGGCTGCGGAGCTGGAAAACGTACTCGTCCAGCACGGCCTGGAGGTTTCCGGCTTCGCAGTAGCGCAGGACTTTCTGCCAGTAGTCGCCTTCGGGGTAGAGCTTGTCCAGCAGCTCGGTGGCATCGAGGCGGTTGAACAGCGTTCGCAAGCCGGTCGCGGCGAAGACGGCGGCCTTCCATAGCTCGGCACCGTCGAACTCGTCCGGCACCACACGCCTCAGGGCACGGTAGAGGCAGTTGGCGGGGGAGTTGACGGCCAGATCTTCAATCCCGTCGTCCCAGCCCGCCGGCTCACCGACAACCGCGCCCAGCATCCGATCAACGTGTGCAAGATAGAGCCCGGCATCGGAGCCCCCTTCCTGCTCGGTGTCCCCGCCATCCGAGGCTTTGCCCTGCTGCTGGGTGTACTCGTCCAGTTGACACAACTCCCGCGTGGCCAGTTTGGCGTTGTTCTTCCACTCCGCCGGCAGAGCGCCCGGTACTGAGAAATAGGACGCCCAGGCACCGAGCCGGCTGGCCGGGTCGACGACGGCGCCTTCCACCATCGCGGTGCCGGCTGTCGCGGCGGCAGCCCGAACAACATCGCCGGGCACCAAGGAACCACTCAATGAGGCGCTCTCCAGCGGATCACCTGGAAGGGCCAGCGCAGCATGGGGGATGAACAGAGCCAGCGTGGACATGGCCTGAGGCTCACCGTCGCGGACACGGAACCGCAGTCGGCCGCGGAAGCGCTTGCGGGCCTCGGCGGAGTTTTCACCGTGCAGCGGCGACCCCTCAAGGATCTGTCGCTCGGCCTCGTAGGAGAGCATCGTGGTGATCGCCGTCGGGGCAGCGTTCCACGCAGAAAAGACCAGCTGTTTCGTGACGTCAGTACCCACCTCTGCAAATGCGCCGGAGGGCGATACGTAGGGGAGCGACGGCGGCATCCACAGCAGCTTCCACCAGCCCTGGCCGACGGTGTGCTCGCGAACGGCCCGGAACTTGGCGTTGTCGGTTTCGACCGCGCCATATCTGCGATAGGCATTGGCATCGATGGTCGACAGGGCCGGCAGCACTGGGTCAACTGCTTCGCGGTCGCAGTGGATCCTGCCGTCCAACATCCTGCCGACCTTGTAATCGGTGAGGAAGTGCGCGAACATCGGCACGGATTTCCAGTATTCCATCGGATTGCCGGTGCGCGTGGCCCGGAACAAAGCAGCCAGGGACTTGTAGCTGATGAGGTCCCCGGCCCGGACGTCCGTCGGTGCCATCTCGATCACGGACAGCATGTCGTCTTTGCCGAGCTGCGGCCGCTCTGTGCGGCTCATGAAGAGCTTCAGGCCGTCCTCGATACGATGCGTCAGCGCATCGTCAGGGACCTGCTTCAACAGCTGCGTCCGCCGGTCATCCAGATCAGCTTCGAGGCCTTCCATGTACCCCTGCCGGTCGCTGCTGAGGAAACGGAGCAGCTGCCGGAAGTCTGCGGCGTGGTCGTCGCCGTCCGCTTCGTTCGCACCGGTGTGCGCCTTGTAGGGCGTGGCCGAGAGCAGGATCAGCTTGGCGCCGTCGTAGTTCAGGAACTGGCGCGCGAGCTCCGCAGCGGGATCCCCGTCGTCGGGCGCGGTGCCGGGAGAGTAAAGCAGATCGCGGAAGCGCTGGAACTCGTCCAGAATGATCAAATCAGGCTCCAGACAGTCCAAGCCGGCCTGGGCGAGGTCTCCACGGAGCCGTCCGATGATGGCGCTCATGCGGAGCCGGACATTGTCAGTTCCGTCAGTCAAGGCGTCGCTCATCGCCGTTTCAAAAGCGGCAAGATTTCGGCTATTCGTGGCGAGCTGTCTGAATTTGTCACACACCGAGGTGACGAACCCTTCGGGATGCAGTTCGGTGAGGCGTTTGATTTCCCAGCTGAATCCGGGAACGCCAGCGCCCGCCCTCAACAGCTCGACCGCGTCATCCCGGCGTTCGGCGGTAATCACTCCGAGCTGTTCAAGAATCCGAAACAGCACAGCCCGTTCTCGCGCCTGGCCGGTCGCCCCGCCGACGTTGAACGACGTGCCCGGAGTCAGCGAGATGAAGTTGACCCGCTTCCGTGTTCCCGGCGCGGCCGGAGCATTGAGCTTCGCCAGCTCGGCAGGCAGCAGTGTCAGCCGGCCCGACTCGATGATGTCCTTCTGCCCGGTAACGTTCAGCCGGCCAATGTTCTGCTTGGCCAGGTCAGCATTGGAGCAGACGTAGACGACGTCGATCCGGTCCACGCCGGAATCCGGCCGGTCGAGCCGTTCGATCGCCTTCGCGACAACGCCGCGGGCCACCATGCTCTTGCCCAGCCCGGTTTCGTCCGCGACGAGGAAGCGGTCCGCCGGCTGGTCATCCAGATAGAGGCGTTTGAAGACGTGTTCCACGGTACGGCGCTGAAAGCCGCGGAGGCCGTCCAGCGCGGGCGCTGCATCAAACCCCATGAAGTTGCTCCATGTCTAGTGCCTCGGTGGCTGCGGTCCACAGCGCGTGCAGCTGCTGAATCTCCGGGTCATCGCTGCGAAGGGCGAGCAGCCGGTCCATGACTACCTTCAGATCCGGGAAGACCGAGCCGGCGTCCGGCCCCGCCATCGCGTCAACCATCGCTTCGAAGAGCCCGGCGGTGGAGCCGTCGCCGAACCCTGAACCGGCGAACCATCCCGTGCCTGTCCCGGACCCAGGCAGGGCGTCTTCCGGGGTAAGGAACAACAGCAGGAACTGGCGAAGCTTCTGGGGGCCGTCCAGCTGGCGGGCGATGATCTCATCCAGCCGTCCCGCAGGATCGGTGCGCAGACTGCCCTGGATCACCGTGCTCTTGGACAGCCCGGCCGCCGGGTCCTCCAGCGTGAGCACCAGGTACGGCGTCACATCAGCCAGCGGGATGGCGCGGAAGACATGTTCGTGCTGACCGCCGGAGGGCTCGACGACGGCGTTCGGCTGGGGGAGCGAAAGGAGACGCAACTTCGCGGTGAACTCGGGCTTCGGCGACCAACCATGCGCGACGGTCACCGTGAACGTGTTCTTGGTGTCGCCGTCGGGGACGGCATCGAGGAGGAACCGCTGCGCCGCAGCGTCCCGCAGGGCGTTCTCCAGCCGGAAGGCTGCCACGTCTTCTTCCGAGCGGGCCGCGCCGCCGGTGCCCAGATAATCGGCGAAGGGCACGTCCTTGAGACTCTCCCGGATGCGCTGCACCCCCAGGCGTTTCTTTACTCCCCGCATTTCCAACAGAAACTCCACGTTACGAGTGAAGCCCGCCTCGGTGGCGTTGGCCGACCCGAGAAGCGCGTAGGTGTAGTGGTCGAAGTCGTAGAAGTAGGCCTTGGCGTGCAGCCCGGTCAGATCGTCCGCCACCCGCAGGATCCCGGACTCGTCCACATCGCTTTGTCCTGACTCCGACGATTCGGGGATGCCGAGTTCGTCAAAAGCCTTGAACGACGTTCGGGTATCACCCACTGTTTTCTCGTTGAGGAGATCCAGCTGGTCCCCGCGTGAGTAGACGTAGAGGTTGTCCGTCCACGGGTCCCGCAGCCGCCCGAGCATCGTGTCGTCGAGGAAGGGCGAGATGACCAGCTTCTCTCGGCCAAAATGGGCCCCCTCCCCGGTTTTACCGTTGAGTGCATTGAAGTTTCCCGGATCGCCGAGGTGGGCAGTGATGGAGCCCTGTGCGAAGTCCTCACCCATACCCATAGGCCGGAATGCCAAGCGCTGAATATCCTCCGGCAACTCCCAGCGGACATTCGCAAGACGCGAGGCGAGTCCGCGCACTCTGGCGAGCCGCCCGGCGTCGGGAGTCACAGTGCAGAGGTCAGGGAGCCCGGCGATGAAGCGCGCCAGCGGGCCGCTGTCGGGTCCGGCATGCTCGGTGTCCTGCACGGGCTCGCCGTCCAGCCGGACGAGGAGGTCCCAGCTGGCGTCGGTGGTGAGGTTGCGGCTGCTGCACAGGAAGCGGTAACGGCGCTCGGAGTCGTTCTCGAATTCGAGGAGCCAGATTTTGGGGTGGAACAGTCCGCGCTTGACGCTGACCTGGTGGACCATCGGCTCCAGCAGTGCGAGCAGGTCCGAGGCGTCCGAGGGCGCTTTGATGTGGCCGGCCTGGCAGAAGATGTCTACGCGGTCGGAGACTTTGCGCAGGGCGCTGAGCACCGCCACCGGGTTGGTGAATTCCTCCCCGGAGCCCGCCAAGAAGCTCAGCGGCACGGACAGGGCGCTGGTCATGTCCAGCGTGAAGGTGGTGCCCACGGCGTGGGAGAGCCGGAATCCTGCCGGCGGGCGCAGCTGCTGGGTGAGTGCCTGCCTGTTTGCTGCCTCAAGCACTCGACTGCCCTTCCAATGCGAGCCCTGCGTGGATGTCCAGGACGTTCCGGCGTACCTGAGCCCAGCGGAAGGACAGAGACGCGACCTGCGCTGGCGGCTGCCAGGCGCGGAGCCGGCGTTCGTTGCGGAACCGCGAGTTGGACTTCTTCATGAGCTTCTCCCGGGTTTCGACGGCGGCACGGAAGTGTTGGTTGTCGATCAGACTGCCGGGGCTTGTGGCTGCCTCGGCCATGGCCCTCGCGAAGTCGGCGGTGTTTCCGTTGACGCCGCGGTTCAGCGCCTTGGATCGGTTAATGAAGCCGTCGACGTCCCATCCGGCGAGGAGCTCGCGTTTGTTGTCCTTCTGGTCTTCCCACGCTTCGAGGAGCCCATGCGTTGGCTCCAGAGTGTCCTCGCCGGCGGAGAAGACCTTTGCCGAAAGTTCCGCGACAAGGTGCTGGTACAAAATGGTGGCGCCGTTGTGGATGAAGGAGAACGCTTCCGCGTCCTTGAGCCACTGTGCGGAGTCGCCCTCCGCGCTGCGGCATGCCGGGTCAAGCCAGGGCGCCCAAAGTCCCGTGGTGGGGCCGACCTCGGATCCGACGACGTGGGCCAGCATGGTGCCGGGACAGGTGGTCAAGATGCGTTCCTGTAGCCAGCGGGCCTCATCGTGGGACAACTGCAGCCCGCGATCCTCGGACTGCGGAAAGCCGGCTGGCGGCTTGGGGAGGGTCTGGCTCCAGACCGAATAGCTGCTTTCGCCCTCTTCGGGCGCCGGGGCATCAGCACACATCAGCTGAGCGACAGCGGAGCGGTCAGTGTCCGGGCTGACGATGCCGTAGGTGCGCAGCGCGGTCCAGTACGCGGCGGATGGGAGCAGCTGGACGTTTCGGCCGGCATCGCGGCCGATGTAGCTGTCCTCGCCGATCTCTTTGAGCCTCTCGATCAGCTGCCGCTCGGATTCCTCGGAGCGCTTCCGCAGATCATCCGGATTTCGTGTTCTGCGGTGGGCGGTTTGATAAGCCCACGGAACGAGGAGCATATAGCGTGCGCCTAGGTGCAGCACCGAAGTGCCCGGGAACAGGCTGTTGCTGATCGCGTCGCGCAGCTGGCCCATGCCGAGGTCGTCGGTGGTTTCCGGCGTGCCGTAGAGCTTCACGAGCTCGCGCATCTTCGAGTTTTCCTCGGTGGACGCGTCGAGCCAGGAGATGAGGGAAGTCATTTGCGAAGTTCGCTCGTTTCTGCTTTTCGGTGCGGGACGTTAGACCGAAGGTGCCGCGGCAAGTCCCAAGGCTTTAGAGTCTTTCCAAGAGCTTCAAGGCCTCCGCCTGACCAACGGCTTCGCGTTTTGCGGTTCCGGCGGAAACGTTTGCAGAGCGAGAGAGAATAAGCGGTCCTGACACTGCTGCATTTTCATCGGGGATTCCCACCACAAAGGTAATTGTAGGGACCTCCAGAGGTTCAGACTCATGAACGATGCGACTCTGAATCGTGTAAATGTCCCCCTTCCGGACGACTCGATCAGACTGGGGTACGAGGTCATACCTGCCCGCACGCTCAAAACTATTCGTCTCTCCATAGCGGACTTGCACCGCCGTAAGGGCGCCCTGAGCGCTCGCGCATGGTAAATAAGTCCGATCTCTAAGGGACCCGGCCAGGACGGCGCTGGTTAGGTGCCAGGTGTGATCGTGAATATTTCCAGCAGGATCAGGCGTAGCAAGTTCCCTGTCCCATATATGGAGTCTGGCGAAACCTCCAGACGGAAGGTCAGCCAGTTGGCTCAGGTCATAGTGCACGAACCCGAGAGGATGCTTAGTAACTGGTATTTGATATATTGATTCGTGAATATCAGACAGGAGTGTGTCACGAAAGCCCGTTGTTATCTCTCCCCTCAACAGAACATCCTGTACGAGTCCAGAGATCATGCGTGGCGTCCCTTGAAGACCAGCTGCCGAATCTCCTCCAACGATTCCGCGGACAAATCAGGAGATTCACACAGTTTGCGGAGTGTCCCATCCAGTTTTCTAACCTTGGTCGATCTGAGAACAGATTTTACGTCGCCGGAAGTCAGTGCTCGCCAGTCGGAGGGCAGATTTTCCGTCCCAGCAAATTGAACCTCAGGAGAGCGGGCGCAGTGCTCGTTGAACTCATCTCTGAGCGATTCGTAGTACCAGGACGAATGAGGGACGAAAAGTCCACTTTGAGATTTGTCCGAAACGGTAACAGCGACCATTCTAGAGCTCATGTCCTGACGGAGCGGGCTGTATGTCTGCGTGAGGTAAACGCGAGCGGCAACTCTTGTCATCCTCGAATACCATGCGCACGCCACGATGCAAGCAAGAATTTCATTTCGGACCGTCCCGTTTGTGCTTACCGATCCATCAACTCGGTGCTTGTTTCGATAATCGGCATATTGGCGACACAAATCCGGCTCGGTAGGGTCAAGAATCAGCATATTGTAGGGAACAGCTCGGTTTTTTTCTTCGGAGAGTTGCGGCAAAACACACTCCCGCTGCCATCTTCCCGAACCGCCTCGGAAGGACCACTCCTTAGCTCCCTTCAGAGATTCGGCAAGCTCTCCGGAAATCTTTGGCGCGATTACGGTATAGGGGCTTCTGGAGCGGACCAAATCGATAACGCCCTGGTTAATCTCATTCGTATCCTTACGAATTTTCCTTTGAGTACGCCAAACTTGGTAGCCAAAAACCGTAGCCGCTGACAACACGGTGCACAGTATCGATACGATGTTATCAGCAACAAACTTTGATCCAAAGATACCCATTATCCCTAATGGAACGAGAATCAATACAACCACGACAGAAGCAATCGTCTCACCCGCTCCATCGAAGTGAGACTTGAACCAATTCTGAAACCCAGCTTTTGAATTACCCAAAATTTCTCCCCCTGTTATTAGAACTGACAGCGTTGGCGTCAGTCTGCAGCTCCTCATAAACCAGCTCGCTCAGCATCTTGAGCAGAGCCTGCATCTTTGTCTTGTCGCCCAATGCTTGGATGCTGAGGTTGCGGTGGCTTTCCATCGAGTTAATGACAGCCGTGCTCACCGCACCATGGAGTTCTGGGCTGCTGCCGAAGTGGCTCCGCGAGTTGTTTTGGGCCTGCTTCTGCAAGGTTTCATTCTTGACCAACTCGCGGCGCACGCCTTCGACGAAGTGCGCCACCGCGTCAAGTTCTTCGCCTTCGAACGGCAAGTTGGCCTGCTGGATGATCTCTTCCCAGGTGACCAGGACGGGATCCTTGGTCTGACCGGTGCCAGGCTCTGTCAGAGGCTTCAACAATTCGCCCTCGCCCGAAAGCTGCAGCTGGGCCTGGCCCTTGTCTTTGAGCGCGTATTTCGCCAGGACCACGCCAGAGAGGTCCAGCGCCACCTTTGCGTCGTTCACACGCAGAACCGGCAGGAGGTGCTTGAAGTAGATCGAGCGCTTCTCGAGGTCCGTGTCGGCGAAGTCCACGATCTGGGAGAGGAAGTCGTAGGCGCGGACAAACGAGCCGAGGTCTTTCCGGAACAGGTCAAGCTCGTCCTGGGCGGCTTTATTGCCCTCAGCCACCGCGGCGTTGTACCGGGTGTTGAACCGTGACTTGGCCGGCGCGACCCAGCCGGAGAGCGCGTTGTTGCCCGCCTCCATGACGTAGGACTTCACCAACCCGTCAACCTCGGACACGAGATAGATCTGGGCGGCGTCGAGCTTGGCCTGCAGGTCATGCACCACGTTCGGATCGGAGACGCCCTCCAGCGCGGCCTCGCGGAAGTAGGGCTGGAAAGACGCCAGGATCTCGTCCGGATCGTTGACGAAGTCGAGCACGAACGTCTGGTCCTTGCCCACAGCGGTGCGGTTCAGCCGGGACAGCGTCTGCACGGCGGAGACGCCGGAGAGCTTTTTGTCCACGTACATCGCAACGAGCAGGGGCTGATCAAACCCGGTCTGGAACTTGTTGGCCACCAGCATGATCTTGTACTCGTCGGTTGAGAACGCCTCGGGCAGGGTGCGCCCCTTGAGACCGGGGTTCATGTTGATCTCGGTGAACGCCTCGGTACCGGATTCGTCGTCATTTACTTCGCCGGAGAAGGCGACCATGGTGCCCAGGCCGGAGTAGCCGGCGTCGTGGATGTATTTGTCGATCGCGAGTTTGTACCGTACAGCTTCCTTGCGGGAGCCGGTTACCACCATGGCCTTGGCCTTGCCATCGAGGCGCCAGGCGACGTTGGCGCGGAAGTGCTCCACGACCACCTGGACCTTCTGGCTGATGTTGTACGGGTGCAGCTTCACCCAGTTCATTAGCGACTTCAGCGCCTCGGATTTCTCCACCTGGGCGTCGTCCGAATCGTAGTCCCGGCCCTCGTGGGTGAGCCGGTAGGCCACCTTGTAGCTGGTGTAGTTCTGCAGCACGTCCAGGATGAATCGCTCCTCAATGGCCTGCTGCATGGAGTACAGATGGAACGGCTGCGGCAGCCCGTCCGGACCCTTGCGGCCGAACAGCTCCAGCGTCTTGGCCTTGGGGGTGGCAGTGAAGGCGAAGTAGCTGATGTTCTTGGCATCCGCCCGCTCGGCCATCTCGGCCGTCAGATAGGCCTCCACGTCGAACTCGCCGCCGTCGTTGACGTCCGCCAGTTCCTCGGCGGAGAGGACCTTCTTCAGCTTGTTCGCAGTGGACCCGGTCTGGGAGGAGTGGGCCTCGTCCGCGATGATGGCGAAGTTCCGCCCCTTCAGCGCCTGGGATTCAGCGATGGCCTTCAGCGCGAAGGGGAAGGTCTGGATGGTGACGATGATGATCGGCGTCCGGGCCACCAGCGCGGCGGTGAGTTCGGCGGACTTGGACCCGGCGTTGCCGCGGATGGGGACCACGACGCCGGACTTGTGCTCGATCTGGTAGATCGCGTCCTGCAGCTGGGCGTCCAGCACGGTCCGGTCTGTCACGACGATCACGGAGTCGAAGAGCTTCTCGTTGCCGGTGCCGTGCAGTGAGCTGAGCTGGTGCGCGGTCCACGCGATGGAGTTGGTCTTGCCGGATCCGGCCGAGTGCTGCACCAGGTAGCGGTGGCCGGGCCCCTCGGTGCGGGCGGTTTCGATGAGCTGGTTGACCACGTCCCACTGGTGGTAGCGGGGGAACAGCAGGGACTTGTGGACTTCCCGTTCGCCGGTGACGGGGTTGGTTTTGTCGCTGATCTGCAGGTGCAGGAACTTGCCGATGATATTCAGCCAGGAATCGCGCTGCAGGACCTGTTCCCAGAGGTAGCTAGTGGCCGACCCCTTGGGGTTAACCGGGTTGCCGGCATGGCTGTCATTACCGAGGTTGAAGGGCAGGAAGTAGGTGTCCTTGCCCTTGAGCTCGGTGGTCATCTGGATTTCGTCGTTGCTGACGGCGAAGTGCACCAGGGCGCGTCGGCCGAAGGACAGCAGCGGCTCGTCCTTGTTCTTGCCGTTGCGGGGGAGCCGGTCCTTGCGGTACTGCGCGACAGCGTCGTTGATGTTCTGCGTGAAGTCCGTCTTCAACTCGATGGTCGCGACCGGCAGTCCGTTGACGAAGAGGACCAGGTCGATGCTCTTCATAGCGTCGACTGTGGAATAGTGGACCTGCCGGATCACCCGGAGCCGCACTTTGCCGTAACGCTCCAGCGTTTCCGGATTCAGGCCCATGGCTGGCTTGAACTGGCACATTTCAAACTTGGCGGCGACATCCTTAAACCCTGTCCTGAGGACGGAGAGCATGCCCGCTTCCTTGGCCGCCGGCTTGTCCAGGACCTTACACAGCCGGTCCAGCAGCAGCCGCTTAGCGACCTCGTGTTCCGCCGGTGAGTCCGTCGGCTTCACGACCTTCGCCAGATGCTCCGGCTGCGTATCCGCCAGCCAGGCGAAGACATCCTCCGGGACCAGGGCCCGCGTGGCGTCATAGAGATCGCTGGCCTTGCGGTGCGGCTCGTAGATCCAGCCCTCGGCCGCGAGGGACTGGCAGATCTCTTGCTCAAACGTCACTTCATTGTGCTGCGCCATATAGTTCCCCCTAGAAACTGTCGAAGAAGTCCTGATCGAGCTTCTTCACGACTACGGTTCGATCGACTTGAACGCCCACGCCGTATTCGAACATCAGCGACGCCAGACGCTGACCGTCAATCAGAATCAGCGTGTAATGGGCAGTGTCCCTGGCCACGGCACGGGCTCCGGTGGTGAACGTCGAGGTGGTGATGAAGATGCCCTTGGTGGCGCGGAATTGCCCCAGCGCCCCGCTGAATGCCTGAACCTCAGGGGCTCCCACATTATTGCCCTCGGAATAGCGCTTCGCCTGAAGGTAGACCCGGTCGAATCCAAGTGCGTCCTGCCAGACAATCCCATCGATGCCTTTGTCCCCGGAGCGCTGCGTTGGCTTGAGGTTGTCCTCCCGGTCGGTGCCGTACCCGAGCGCCTTCACGACAAAGGGAATGAGGCGTTCAAAGGCATCGGGGGAAAGTTCCATGAGGTTCCGGTAGATTTCGTCGATGACCACTTGATTCAGCTGGCTGGCTGATTGTTCGAGCGCCTCCGATGGGTCGGAATCAGCGCCGGCGGTCAGCTCGGGCCGGATCGTTTGCAGGGCCGCCGCGGATACAGTCTTCGGTGCGCTGGACTTGGCCTGATATTGCCTGTAGGACTCATACTCCGTGAGCGTCTGATAAGTAATCGGTGACCCGTTCGAAGCGCGGCGGAGACCTTCCCCGCTGATTTTGTACTGTCCGCGAGCTTCGCGAACCAGCAAACCTGCCTTCATCGAATCGAAAACTGCCCAGTTAATTCTGTTGGCCCAACGGGCCTCACCAGAGGACATGATCTCACCCATGTCCTCTTCCGACAGATGGGTCCGTTCTGCCACCGCATTCCGAATTTCAGCATTTCGACGAATCTCACCGTCAGACATGATCCTTAGGACCGGGTCAACGAATCCATGCCACTGTGGCAAAGTCATGGCTACGATGCCTCCTTTCGAATGTCGATCTTGCCTGTTACCGCAGCGGAGATAAGGGCAGAGCGGCGTTCCTGCAGAAGACTGACCGCCACTTCACATTTCCGGGCGAGGACGTCTATGGCCCGAAGTCTCAGTCCCAGCACTTCAAGGATCTTCTTCTGCTCGCATAGCGGCGGTAGTGCGATTTCCAGGGGATAAATGTGCTTGTTGTTGATTTGAGGGAGGGTCGACGTGTCGGCCAACTCATTCAGAGTTCGAGAACGGAGCCAGTGCACTATGAAGAGCCCATGTGCCTTCACATGGTCGAGCTCCAAGCCCATGAGATTTGTATCGAAAGCACTCCGGGTCCGCACAACGCCGACTTTGTTGGTGAAGATCGCAGCACCTCGCTTGGGGAATAGGACAGTGCCCGCCGGGCAAGTGATGCCCTCACTGTCTATGTACTCGTCTGTCGACGAAACCTCCTGGTTCCCGTCGAGTGTGTTCAGGGAACTCACCTTTATGTATGGATAAGCACCACTAACCTGTGGCGAGCACTGCTCGGGAGCAGTGCCACCTAAAATTCGGGCGAAATACCGGAACTTGGTCATAGTCCAGTGCCTGGGCACTTCGCCGAGCCAGGGTACGCCGGAAGGCCCGAGGGGAGCGGTGGGGTCGAGGCCTTTGGTGACGGCGTGGGTGATGATGGCCTGGCGCTTCTCGGCGAGGAGTTCGACGAGCCGTTCCTGTTTGGCGATTAGGTCATCGATCTGGGCTGTTTCGCGGTCCAGGTAGCTGGCAATACCGTCCTGCGTCTCCGGCGTCGGGAAAGCGAATCGAAACTGCTCGAACACGTTCTGGTAAAGGTGCAGAATAGTTGACCCCGTCGAAGTGAGGTCGATGAAGTCCTCGAAGACGCGAGACCTCAGTACCCAATACAGGAAACGAGTTGAATAGTTCTTGAAGGGGCGCACGAGGAAGATACCGCTGTTAAGACATGCAGGTTTGTCGAGATTAGAAACCATGGATAGCTTTCCGATGGTCCCATCCTTGGTGACGAGCAGATCCCCGTTTCTGAGCTGAATGAACGGATCGTCCAAGTAGCGTTCTTCACTGACTTGGTAGCAGGTGCTCCAATTGATGAAGCGCCGGCGAAAGTCCGTTCCTGTAACTAGATAAGCATGTGCTGTTATCTCGAATTCGTCTGACGTAAGGCCCTTCCATCCCACGCGCGCCTTAATGTAGGAAGCGTGTTTGATGGCTTGGACGGACCAGTCATCAGGTATCTGCCCGAGCCAAGGGATTCCGCTTTCTTTGAGCGCTGGTGAAGTTATGGTGGTCATCTCTCCACCTGGCCCAGTAGCTCAGTGATCTCTGAAATGAGTTGGTTGAGGTCGGCGTCGATTTCCTCCAAAGATCTGGGAGCCACGTACTTGTAGAAGTGCCTCGTGAATGGGATCTCGTAGCCGACCTTGGTTTTGGACTCATCGATCCATGCCTCGGGGACGTGGGGGAGAACCTCCCGCTCGAAATAGGCCTTGATGTCTTCGCCGAGCGGGACGTTCTCCGTGTCGCGGAGATCGGTATCCGCCTCGGGACTGCCCTTGGGTCCTCTACAGACGTCGGCGGTTTCGTCGCGCTCCGACAGCCCAGCGAGGACAGCTTTCAGCACCGGGGCGCCGATCTTGAGGCCGGCCCCGGACAATGCAGGCTTGAGGACCTTTAGGAAAGCCTCACGGTTCTTCCAGAACTTCATCTCGTCTTCGCCGAGCCGGGTGAGCGTCTTCTCCAGAAGCTGGCGGTCGTTGTCGGACAGCCTCTCCACCGGCTTCTGCGCCAGCGCGGCGTCGATACGATCCGGCGTGAAGGCAAAGTTGAGTCTCAGCGGGCGCTCGACGGTGATGGTGGAGTAGCCGAAGTCCTGATTGTTGAAAATCCTGGACCTCTCGCCGTCGTCCTCGAACGCACCATACAACTGGACAATGCTCGCGATGTCGTTCGGGCCGAGTTCCTTGCGTTTGGAGCCGAGGCTTTTGCGCATCTTCTGGAAGAAGTCGACTCCGTTGATGAGCTGGATTTTGCCGACGCGCTCCGGGTATTTCTGCTCCTTGCTGTTGGAGAGGATCCAGATGTAGGTGGCGATGCCGGTGTTGTAGAACATGTCCGTGGGCAGCGCGATGATGGCCTCCACGAAGTCGTTCTCGATCAGATACTTGCGGATCTCGGACTCGCCCGAGCCTGCGCCGCCGGTGAACAGCGGCGAGCCGTTCAGGACGATGCCGATGCGGGAGCCGCCGTCGTGCGCCGGGCGCATCTTGCGGACCAGATGGAGCAGGAACAGCAGGGAGCCGTCACTGACCCGGGGCAAGCCCGGGCCGAAGCGGCCGTCGAAGCCGTGGAGCTCGTGCTCCTTCTGGATCTGCGGCTGGATCTTCTTCCACTCCACGCCGAAGGGCGGGTTGGAGAGCATGAAGTCGAACTGCTGGCCAATGTTCTGGTCGTTCGCGAGGGTGTCCCCGACCGAGATCTTGGAGATGTCCTGGCCCTTAATCAACAGATCTGACTTGCAGATTGCGTAGGATTCGTCGTTGATTTCCTGCCCGTACGCAACGAGGGAGGCGCTGGGGTTGAGTGCGTGCAGGTGCTCCTGAGCGACGGTGAGCATGCCGCCCGTTCCGGCGGTGGGGTCGTAGATGCTGCGGACGATGCCCTCCTTGGTGAGGACGTCGTCGTCGTAGTTAAGCAGGAGCTGGACCATGAGCTGGATGACCTCGCGTGGGGTGAAGTGCTCACCGGCGGTTTCGTTGGAGGCTTCGGCGAAGCGGCGGATGAGTTCCTCGAACATGAGGCCCATCTCAATGTTGCTGATGGTCTCCGGGTGGAGGTCGATCGCGGCGAAGTCCTTGGTGACGTGGTAGAGCAGGTCGGCGCTGTCCAGCTTCTCGAGCGTCTTGTAGAACTCGAAGCGCTCGAAAATGTCCCGGGTGTTCTCCGAGAAGCCCTGGACGTAGTTGAGGATGTTCGCCTTGATGTTGGTGGGGTCATCCAGGAGCCTGGCGAAGTTGAACTTGGAGGTATTGAAGAAGCTGTGGCCCGAGGCCTTCTGCAGGAAGGTGTCCAGCGGGATGTTCAGGCCCTTTTTGGTTTCCTGCTCGGCGAGGACGGCATCTTTGGTGGAGTCCAGGACGCAGTCCAGGCGGCGAAGGATGGTGAACGGCAGGATCACCGAGCCGTACTGCGCCGGTTTGTAGGTGCCCCGCAGAATATTCGCGATGCTCCACACCAGGTTGGCGTTGTTGTTGCCGGCCACTGCTCCCACTTCCCTTGCTGCAGGCAGCGGAGATGCGTAGCTTATTGCGGGCAAACGCAGCATCCCCATGCCGTGCAGCGTTCATCGATCACGCATGTACTTGCTATGCATTGTAGGGGCGAGGCCCGGCTTTCTTGTACATCGAGTCCTATGCTCGTCCTGCCCCAGCCAAGGTGGAATGCAAACTGACTTCCGCGACCCTGACCCCAGCTCCTTGATCGGGGCAACGGGCAGGTCTTGGGCGAAATCAACCTGAACCACGACGGCCTCGGCGCCGGATACGGGCCATGGGCGAGGCACCCTAGCCACGAGAGAAGTGACCTAATCGTGTGGCATTGTCCTCTTCTCGTAATGTCCCTAAAAGAACTTGGGAGGGGCGCCGGTCGGACCGGTGCCCCTCCCTTGCACTGGGCGCCTTTAAGCAGGTCGGCACATGTGCTGTTTGGCCAGTCCTACAATCACGGCCGCCTCCGCTTCGTTGCGAGCATGATCGGCTATGACAAGCATGCTCTTCGACATCTCGTCCGCCTTCGCAGCTGACATGCTGCTTGGCGCACAAATATTCTCGCCGATTACTGCGATCTCCTTGTCGGTGCTGCTGTTGATTGTGGGGACACGATCTCGAACTGCCTCAATGAAGGCTTTGGTGCCATCCTCCGCCGCAGGCGCGGCGGTCTGGCTGCTGCTCGTCGGGGCAGCGTTCGTGCTCCCTCCACATGCGGAGACTGATAGAACAATGGCGACAACGGCCAAAAGGCCAGTAAGAGTGGAGCGCGAGAACATGAAGGTCCTTAGTCTGGTGCAGGTGCGATAACGGCGTTGAGCTTAACACCTGGAGCAAGCGGAGCTGACGACCGACGTTTCCAGCGCAAAGAACGAGACACGTCCGTCGGGCTAGGATTGGCATTCGATGGGTCGTTCAGCGGCCACGCCCGGCGGGCCAGCAGTTTGAGTTGACGACAGTCTTCATCCTTCCCCCCCGTCGCAGGCCCGTCGTAGACCGCTCCTGAATGGTTGAGCCCCCGACGATGCCGGTGTAGTTCGTTGAGTCTTCGAAGCGAAATGAGCCGCCTGAGAACTTCAGCAAGTGAGGGCGTCGCAGCGTCAGAATTCGGGGTGCGTTTAGGGAGGAAATTTGGCGATATAGTTTGACCCAGCAAAAGGCACGACTGAGTGGGGATAAATGGCGAGCACACATGTCGGCCAAGCAAACCAGTCTGACCTTGTTAGCGTCGATGTCTCAGGCGCGGCTGTTTTGAGCGGCGCAGCAAGAGAGGTGTTCGACTCAGCCATAAAGCAGTATGCTGTCGAACTCCTCGATGAAGTAAGCCTCTACGAGCTCCAGCATCGACGAAACACATCCATCGTGCCGCAGTACACGAGTGCTCAAGTCGCGACCGCCGAGGTCGTCATCCGCAATCGAGGCATCACCGTTCCCGGCCGTTCGTGGTGGTTAGTAGTTGGGAAAGTCTTCATCTACATATTGGCTATCGCAATAGGTGTCAGCAGCAATCTCATGATTCAGTCTGAGCCGTGGCTGTTGCCCAGTGCTGGCTGGATGGCCGTGTTCTGTTTGTGCGTGCCATCCGCTGTGAGCGTACTAGTCGCTATTGAGGTTGCAGAACATAAGGAGCGAAACCGGTGAACGACCGAAAGGCCCCAGAAGAGGAACATTATTTGTTGACCGACGCAGCTTCACGGGCATTGGACGAGCTTCTCGCTCAAAGGAGACAAGAAGTCGTAGATTTCGCTAAGCAGACTACGGAACCTGGAGGCATAACGGCCACAGACATTGTGCGTGCCTACTACTCCTCAAGGGGCGGTCTGGCCCCATTGCCTTCAGCAGACTCCCTCCCATTCGAGCGACGCCGCCAGATGCAGATCACTACACTTATTCTTGCAGCCACGATGACATTGCTCGCCGGCGTTGTTCCGATCCTCATGGTTTCGGGAGTGCTCACGGATGAAGAGTCTTCGCCGGTTAGTCTCAGCGTAATAACGATTATTGTGACCCTTATAAGTACGATATTTGGGGCAATGGCGGCTGCAACAGCAGTGTCCTCGCGCCGCAGCAAAGCAATGGCGGAAAGGGTGAGAGTTTTCTCCGTGTTGGCGAGCGAGGCCGGAAGGTTCGAATTGACGCAAGACGATTCTCGAGAGACTGACTTCAACGATTCCAGGCTGCAAATAATGTACCTTGCGGAATGGGAAAAGCTTGAGAATAGGCTCCGTCACTTAGGCCAAACGGAGTCACGAGAACGTAGTGCCCCCCATCCGGTAAGACCACCCATAGGTACCGTCATCGGCAGGTTAGAAGCAAACGGACGAATTGATGCACCTTTGTTGCAGGACATACGTAGCGTAGTCAAAATACGGAACATGATCGCCCATCGATCGCCGGTAAGTAGAGCTCAATCTGTGCACGCAATGGCTCTTCTGAAACATGTGGGAGCTCGCTTGGAAGTACTGGAGGAGGAGGCCCCCGTCATTTATTGACGGGTCGGGGGAACCATTCTCGGTGAATCCAGTTCTTCGGCTTGGGAGTCTGCATAATGTTCGGACCCGACGCGGTCGGCGCCGGCACCAGTTTGGTCTGAAACGCCGCAGGCAGAGCTGGGTCATCGGCAAAGCCTCAATAGTCATCCTGTTGGACAGGGCCGGTGCCGTACAGGGCCGCACCAATCTGAACCGGGCACTCATCGCTGCGGAGCGGCGGGCTAGTTCGGAGGTGGACTGAATCTGTAGGCCTCCGCCTTCAGCTTGAGGCGCTGGCCGAACCCGGCCTCCGACAGCGCCAGGCGGTGGGGGAAGTCGTCGCTGAAGGCGAGGACGCCGTCGTTCGCTCCCTGGAAGCGGCCGTGAAGCCGGACGCCGTGGCGGCCCAGGTCCCGCAAATGGATACTGTTGCCGCCATGGTTGGCCGAGACCAGCGGATTGCACATGAAGCGGGCGGCGGGGGAGGGGAGCTGCCCCACCTGGAGTCCGTTGATGCCGTACGCGGGACAGTGCGGCTTGATCTGCAGGATCCAGTAGATGGTGTCCTGGCCGTGGTAGCTGCGGGGCGCTTCCGGACATGCGGAATCGGACAACGGGACCTCGCGGCAGGTCCTCTGTGATCTGGCCGCCAGACTGGCCCGTGCCCACCACCAGCACGGCACTGTCAGGCAGTTGCTGAGGGTCGCGGCAGTCGTGGCTGTGGATCTGGTGCACATGTCCCGGGAGACCGGCGGACGCGGCGGGGATGCTCGGGCGGAGCTGGAAGGCACCGTTCGCCAGGACTATGTTCTCTGCCCTGAACCGCCCGCCGGCGGACTCCACGCTGAAGTGGCCGCCCGCCCTGGCAATCCGTGTGGCCTCCGTGCCCAGCTGTACCGGCGCTGCAATCCGCTGCGCATAGTCGCGGAACCGGTTAATAGCGGCGTCGCGGGGAGGAAAGCATCCGGCTCGGGACCGTCGTATGTCAGCGGCGGAAGCATGAACGAGGAGTTGGGCGTGTTCAGGTAAAACGAGTCCCCTCGGTCCTGCCACGCCCCCGCCCGGCGTGGCGCGCCGTTCCCGTGCATGGTGCTCCACGCCGTACGGGCGAGCCAGTAGCTGGTGGGCCAGCCCCGCCTGCCCGGCCCCGTCACCAATCTTGACTCTCTGCGGAGCCTGGTGGCGGGTGGTTGCGTCGGGGATTTCAGGAAGGGCCTCGTACCGAAGCGGCGGGCTGGTCGACGCTAGCGCCGAAAGTCCGGTTCCCCCGAAGCTCCGTTTCCCCCAAAATTGCGGGACACTGGAAGTCCGGACCACGAAAGCGGGCCACCTTGATTAGTCTCCAGCACGATGCCGACGGCTTCACCCGGCTGACGGCTGACTCCATGGGACTGAGCGGGGCCGGCGGCGCCGGCCATCTCGATCCGCTGCTGTATCCGTGGGACCCGCCCGTGACCTCGGGTGTCATGGACGGCGATGAATTCCGGCCCCTTGAGCCTTCGGCCGGCCTGGATGAAGCCCTCGCGCAAGCCGGCGCGGCACCGCTGGACGCCCGTTCACTGGTGGTCGCCATCGGTTCGAATTCAAGCGCCGACGTGATGCGGCGCAAATTCGCCAACTACCACCAGCCTGTCAGCACTGTCCTGCCGCTGGTCCGGGGGCAGCTGGACAACATCGCCGTCGGCCACTCCGCCCACGTGAGCAGGGCCGGCTACATCGCCGCCGCCCCGTATCCGCTGATGGGGGAGTGCACGGCGGTCTGGCTTTCGTGGCTGGACGATGTCCAGCTGCTGGCCCTCGACGAAACGGAGCCCAATTACCGGCGGATCCAGCTCGACGGCGAAGCCTGCCCGCTCGTGGCGGACCACGGGGAGCGTCCGGAGGAGTTTTCGCTGTTCACCTCGCGCTGGGGCGTGCTGACCGACGGCGACGGCGGGAAGCTTCCCTTCCTCGACCAGCCTGCCCTCTTCGCGCTCCTCGCCGGCAGCGGAACCGGGGACCTCCTGGAGGAGGGGAAGTCCGTGTTCGACGGGCCGCCGGAGCTTGTTGCCGAGCAACTCGCGATGCCCTCGGTCCAGGCCTGGGCCAGGGACTGGTTCAGCTCGGCCGGCCTCGCCGCACCAGTGGACTTCGACGGGCCCTTCGCGGGGTAGCCACCCCTCTGGAACGCCGCCGTCAACGGCCGGCGATGTTCTGCCCAGTGTTCTGCCCAGTGTTCTCCGCGATGTGCTGCGCAATGTACTCGGCATCGCGGCCCACGCCCGCCACGATGGACGAGCCGTGCCCGGTCAGCCACGGCAACCCGACGGCGTACAGGCCCGGGTGTTCGGTGACGCCGCGGTGGTGGCGGGGGTAGTTCCATTCGTCCAGCACCGGGATGTCCAGGATGCTGAAGTCCAGCCGGTAGCCCGTGGCCCAGAGGACCGAGGTGACGTTGGCGGCCTCGAGGTTCAGCCGCGCCGGCTCCGACGGAAGCCAGCCGTCCTGGCGCGGCGGCTCCGGCTCCGGTGCCGACATGCCGGTGGCGGCAATATAGCTGTCGAACATCGGCTTAATCCGCTGGTAGAACGCCGCCTCCACCAGGCCCAGGCGTTCCGGAAGATCATCACTGAAGACCAGGTCGCCGTCGTCGGCTGCTTCCAAATGGCCGTGCAGCCGGACGCCGCGCCGGCCGAGGTCCCGCAGGTGGATGTCGTGGCCGCCGTCGGCGCCGGACACCAGCGGGTTGCAGACGAACCTCGCCGCGGGGGAGGGCAACTGCCCCGCGGTGAGGCCGTTCAATCCGTAGTCGGGGCCGAATTCTGCAAGCTGCATCATCCAATAGAGGAGGTCCTGGCCGCGGTACCGGCGTGGTGCCTCCGGGCACGTGGACACCGCCAGATGGATGTCGCGGCCGGCGGCGAGCAGTTCCTCGGCGATCTGGCCGCCGGACTGGCCGGTGCCAACGATGAGCACGGCGCCCTCGGGCAGTTGGCCCGGGTTGCGGTAGCTGTCGGTGTGAAGTTGCAGGATGTGGCCAGGCAGGTGCGCCGACAGTGCCGGGATTTTCGGCGTCTGGTAGCCGCCGGTGGCGAGCACCACGGTCCGGGCCCGCCAGCTGCCCTGAGTTGTGGCCACGGTGAAGCCGCCGCCCTCCGCGGGCGCGATGCGCGTGACACCCGTGCCCGTCCGGACAGGGGCGCCGATGCTCTCCGCATAGCGCCGGAAATGGCCGATGAGGTCATCCCGCAGCATGAATGCTTCCGGGGCCGGGCCGTCATACGGCATGCCGGGCAGCGCGAGCGAGAAGTTCGGCGTGTTCAGGCAAAACGCGTCCCACCGGTCCTGCCACGCCCCGCCAAGCGTTTCCCGCCGTTCCAGCAACTGATGTTCGACGCCGGCCCGGCTGAGCCAGTAGCTCGTGGCCAGGCCAGCCTGCCCGGCCCCGACGATAAGGGTGTCGACGCTTTGCGGAGCCGCAGGTCGGGCGGCCGTCGGGGTCTCCATGGTCCTTCTCCCGTAGCCAAGGTGCAGGGCTGGCTTTGTTGGCAGGATATGCCCGCAGCGTCGCTACGTACAGGTGCCCGACGACGGCGTGCCTCGCCAAGGGCGGTGTTCGTCAAGGGTGTTCTGGTTCAGTGCGGACCGCTACCTTTTTCCCATGGCCATAGCCATGGGCCGGCAACGGCGCTCTGACCCACTGCAGGAAGTTCTACTCAGAAGGAGTGGGAACGGTCATGAATCGACGAACCAAAATCTTCTTTGGTGTGGTCGTCTTGGTGCTGCCAATGACTGGTCCTGCAAACCAAGCGCTGAGCATCCGTATCCGGTCATCCTGGTGCCTGGAACCTTCGAGAGCATGGACAAGAACTGGTCCACCCTCTCGCCGTACCTCAAGAGCGCCGGGTACTGCGTCTTCGCCCTCAACTACGGCGAAACCAACGGCGTGTATGCCACCGCGCCGGTCGCGGACTCGGCGCAGCAACTCGCCCCGTTCGTGGACAAAGTGCGTTCCGCCACCGGCGCCAAGAAGGTAGATCTGGTGGGCCACAGCCAGGGCGGCATGATGCCCCGCTACTACATGGGCTTTCTCGGCGGTGCCAAGAATGTCCACCAGCTCATCGGGATCGCACCCTCCAACCACGGCACCGAAGGGGTGATCGTCCCGCCGCCGGGCGCCGTCCCGGATCCCAACTACACCGGCGTGGGCTGTGCCGCCTGCGCAGACCAGCAGGCGGGGTCGGCTTTCATGCAGAAGCTCAACTCCTTCGGCGATACGGTTGCGGGACCCGCCTACACCGTCATCTCCACGGTCCACGACGAAGTGGTCATTCCCTACAACAGCCAGTTCCTCAGCGGGCCGGCGCGGCAGGTCACCAACATCACCATCCAGGACAAGTGCGCGGCCGACGCGATCGAACATGACCAGACCCCGAACGACCCCGTGGTGCACCAGATTGCGGCCCACGCACTAAGCCGGTTGTCCGGGCCCGCCGATCCGGCTTACCAGCCCAGCTGCCTCTAGCAGTGAGTGGCGGCGGGCCGGGGGAGTGGCGCTACTGCAGCCCCGGCACCCCGTCCCGAATCTCGAACGACGCCTTCGTGCTCACGGCCGCGCCCGGCGTCGTGACGTAGTCCAGCGTCCGGAAGTCGGCGGTCATGGCGTCCTTCGTGATGCGGGTGTTCACGTAGCCGCGGTTGTCGTTGGTGAACTTCAGGTGCGGGTTCCAGGCCATTACCGGGTCCGTGGTGGAGCCCGAGCCGTTGCCGGTGGACGTGATGGACGTGCACACCAGTTCCGAGCCGACCACGGGCGACGCCGGGTCCTTGTAGTCCACCTTGACGTCGTTGGCCCAGTTGCGGTGCACGTCGCCGGTGAGGACGACGGCGTTGCGAACGTTGGCGTCCACCAAGCCCTGCGTGACGCGGCGTAGAGGTCCCACCCGTCCATGGAGACGTCGTCGATCTCCGGCGCCTGGTTCCGGTCCCGCTCGGTGAAGAAGACCTACTCAGGGGGCACGCAGCCTACCGGTACCAGCCCACCGCGCGGTCGTAGCTACACTCCAGTGCACCCGTTCCGGGGGCAATGCCGCCCCCGGAGGGAAAGTAGATGGCACCGAAGTCCGCACCTTCGGCGTCGATCCGTCCCTGTGCCCAGATCTGGGCGGATTCCAGGTCCTTTTCGGGGATGGATTCCCGGGTGCTGTGGCCGCCGCCAAGGTGAATGTCCAGCTGATACGTCCCCGGTTGGGAGGTCCCGGCGTGATGGGCCGGATCCTTCTCATCGCGCCTGCTGATGAGGACTTGGGCCGAGGCATGGAGGATGGAGGGCTCGCTGGCCAGATTGCCGTGCTCCTGCTGTTTCATCCGCAGGCCCGAGACGACACTTTCCACGGTGTCTTCCTCCGTGACGACGTAGGCGGAACCGTCGGCGTCGGCCTCTGAGCCGCCCACGCTCTTCAGATGCTGTCCGAATTGTTCGGAGCTGGACTGGCTGGAAGTCATGCACCCTCCTCGAGGGTTTTCGCGGCGGGTGCCGACCGTCTCACCCTAAACCCGCGGGGAGCATCCAAACCGGCGATGCGGACTATTTCTCGGGGAGGTTCACATCGAGGGGGCCATAGGACCTCCCGACGACGGCGGAGACGATGACCACGTCCCCGGGAAGCCTGCACGTAATGTGCCGACAGCCCCTATCTACCCGGCGCAGATTGAAGCAAGATACTCCGCATGAAACGAACCGTTATAGCTGGCTTCGCGGCGGTAATCATAGGCTGCGGCACCATCACGTTGGCAGCCCCAAGCAACGCAGCGACCACGAGCAGCGCGGCGACCCAGTCGTCACCCAGTGCCGGGCAGATCATCGTCAAATTCCGCGACAATGGCTCGGCAGCGGGCGTACTGCGCCAGCACGGCCTCGGGGAGGGCCCCGGGGTCGGCAGCACTGGCGCTGAACTCGTCAAGGTACCGGCCGGCCGGGAGCTCCAGCTCGTCGAAGCGCTCAGCCGGAATCCGGCAGTTGAGTACGCCGAGCCGGACGAAACCGTTACCGCCGCTACGGCTGACGAATATTTCCCCCGCCAGTACGCTCTGCAAAACAACGGTCAGGCATTTACCAACACCGCCAACACGCTGTCTGTAGCCGGGGGCATAGCGGACGCTGATGTCGACGCCGTCGAAGCCTGGGGCGTCACGACAGGGAGCGGCATCAAAGTCGCCGTTCTCGATTCCGGGGTCGCCAGCGACAACGTCGACATCACACCGAAGGTTGCTGCACGCGCCAACTTCAGCAATGGGAAAGCCGGTGAGGACAATTACGGGCACGGCACGCACGTGGCCGGCATTGTCGCCGCCACCGCCACCAACACGGATGGCGTCGCCGGTGTGTGTCCGGGATGCACCATCCTGGACGGCAAAGTTCTCAACGACAGCGGGGTCGGCTCGAGCTCGAGCCTTGCGAACGGTATCAATTGGGCCGTGAATAACGGCGCGAAGGTTATCAATATGAGCCTCGGAGTGCGGGCGTCACGCACCCTCGAAACTGCCATCAACAACGCCTGGAGTAAGGGTGTGGTGCTCGTTGCCGCAGCAGGCAACGGCAGTAACCAGACCAAGATCTATCCGGGCGCATACCCCAACGTCATTGCCGTCACCGCTACCGACAACACCGACACCAAGGCATCGTTCTCAACTTACGGAGCCAGCGGGGTGGACGTCGCAGCACCCGGAGTGAATGTCTACTCAACGTTCCCGAACCACACGTTTGTCCTCGGGACGCAGAACAATCGCTCTTTCGGGTACGACGTCGGCAACGGGACTTCGATGTCCTCACCCATCGTCGCTGCAACTGCCGCGCTCGCCTGGAGCTCCCACGCTGGCGCCACGAATACGTCAGTCCGGGCAAACGTCGAGTCAACCGCCGACAAGGTGTCTGGCACGGGCACATACTGGGCACATGGGCGGGTAAACGCAGACAAAGCCGTCCGGTAGGTTTCAGCCCGCCACGTTTCCCAGGTCACCTAAGGACTTGAGCTGCGCTTCAGTTGGCGTTTGAGCGCAGCCTGCTCGGGGGTTCCTTCCGGCAATCCAGGTGCTGCGGTCACAGGGCCACTCGCGCGGCGGTTGGAGCGCCTACATTCGTCAAGGGTGTACTGGTTCCGTGCGCACCGCTACCTTTTTCCCATGGCCACGGGCAAGCAACGGTGCTCTGACCCCCTACAGGAATTTCTACTCAGAGGGAGTGGGAACGGTCATGAATCGGCGAACCAAAATCTTCTTTGGTGTGATCGTCCTGTTGCTGGTTGTTGCCGGGGCGACATTATTTGTCCTCGACAACACAAAAAGGAGTACGGCCGCGGAGTACAACCCGCAGATCAATCCCGCCGATTTCACCACTGAAATCACCAACAAATACTTCGCCCTCCCTGTCGGCAAAAAACTGACGTACGAGGCCACCGAGCAAGGAAAAGTCACCGAGAGGATCGAGATCCAAATCCTGCCGGAGACCAAGACCATAGAGGGCGTGGAGACGGTGGTCTATCTCGACAAGGAGTACAAGAACGGGCAGCTCGTAGAGGAAACCCGGGACTACCTGGCGCAACACAAAAACGGCGACGTCTGGTACTTCGGCGAGGACGTGAACAACTACTTGAATGGAATGTTGGTGAACCACTCCGGCAGCTTTCTCCATGGAAGAGATGGGGCAAAAGCAGGCATCTGGATGAAGGCCGAGCAGCGCGTCGGCGACTCCTACCGGCAGGAATCCTACGTGGGTCACGCGGAAGACATGCGGGACACCGTAGCTACCGGCGAGACCGTCTCCACCAAGTCAGGCACGTACACCGACTGCGTCAAGGTCTACGACTGGACGCCGCTTGAAAAGGACTCCCGGGAGTATAAGTATCACTGCCCCCAGATCGGCGCGCTGGCCCTGACCGAGGACCTGGAAACCGGCAGCCGGTCAGAACTCGTGAATGTTTCCCAGCCCTAGCCTTCTAAGGCCATGCGCGGGTCCTCAAGGGCCGGCGTCGGGCGGCTACTTTTTGGGCCTTGGCTTGGAAACCTTCGGCTCCTTGGGCGGCAGTCCGGCCACATGCTCAAATGCCTTCTCCACCCAAGCCTTCGCCCGCGCCTCATCGCCGTCGCCCTCGGCGTTCCAGATCTCCGGCAGCCCGGTATAGCCGCCCATCGGACGCTCGGGCGGCCCGAATGGAACGGTCCGCTCGGTGCCTTCAAGCAGCTCCTTGTCCGCCTCGGCCAGCTTCACGCCGATGGTGGGGCCGAACAGGCCGGCGAACATGTTCCCGTGCACGAACGCCCCGAGGTTTCCGAACATGGGCTTGACCACCACCTCGGGATGGTCCGGCAGCACCGAGCGGAAGTGCTCCTTGTCGGCGTCGGACGCTTTGGGCATTTCCATGGATATTCCTCCGGTAGTTGACGGTCGGGGACTGGTCCTCCTGCAGGATATGCCCGCAGCCGGGCACGGTACAGGCAATCGGGTAGGGCACGGCGGGTGCGGCTCTCGGCCCGTATGCTGACTCCTGAAGCCCAAAGCTGCAGACGACGGCAAGAGCGAGGTAGGTATGCATGACAGCGAGCCCCGAGGTGATCTCAAACTTGGACACCTCTTTCAGGCCGCCGGGCTAGCGCCAAATGATGTAGTTGTCATTCGCCACACCCTTACTTCTGCGGGGCTGTCCACTCAGGCGGACGCCACAGGACCGAAGCTACTGGCATATACCCGCGAACAGGGGCGCAACAACAAGCTTGGAAAGACCCCTCCGAGGATCTGGCTGAACTTTCTAGCCACTAGTGGCCGCCGCGCTCGGTTTCTCACCGCCTTCGAAAACCACGGCGAATTGGTTGCGGAGCGTACCGACCTCCTCCGCTTCTTCGATCTGCGGCACTCGCCCGTATTCTCGGCACATACGCAGCGCCTGGTTATTGAGTGGACAGCAGACACCGTGAACTGGGCCAAGTCCGGAACGCAGGCCGGTACGATGCCCGTCGTCGAGATTTCCGATCCAAAGACTGAGCCATTCCCCGGATTCGATTCGATCGTTATTAGCTTCGGCGAGCTGCAAGCGATTCTCGAGGATGACCGGTACGGCCAGTGGCGGACAGCCCTCAGTTCCGTGCAGGGTATCTACCTCATCGCAGACACCAAAAGCGGTCAGTTGTATGTGGGTAAAGCCGACGGGGCCGAGCGGTTTCTCGGACGTTGGAACGCGTACGCAAAGAACGGGCACGGTGGCAATATAGCCCTGCGCGCATTGGACACCGTCGACCTCAGCCATCGACATCACTTTCAATTCAGCATCCTGCAAGTCTTCTCGCCCAGTGCGCCCGCAGCGCAGGTAGACGCTGCCGAAGCCCACTTCAAGAACGCACTGCTCACTAGACGGTTCGGCCTCAACCGGAACTAGGAGACACGTTCGAGCGATGATGCTTCCTGGAGACTGTCCGGGATGGCCGGTCCGGGCCTGCCGGGCGGGGGCAGTGGGCGTTTCCCGTCGGATAAGGCTTCCTGCTGTCATGTACAGGTCCCCGCAGGCTTTCCCAAGGAATTCCGCACGGATCCTGCCGGTGGCCGGCGTCCCTGTGAGGATGGTCTGCATGAGCGTTCCGGCACGGCCGGGGGTCATGTCGATGGCCCAAGAGTGGGCCTTCGTTCACACGCATAGGGAGCTATGACATTCGACCGTCCACCACAGGATCATTCGCCAGGGCGGGATCACGTCCTTCAGCCTCCCGGGCTGACTGATCGGATCGCCGGGCAGGCAGTTATCGAGAAGCTTCTGTCCGACCGGGAGGGTGTGCCGCCGCGGTCTTTCCTGAGGCGTGTTTTCGGTGCCGATCCGCTGAGCCCCGACGAATACCCCTGGTACAAGGGCGCCCTCGGAGAGATAGCTGTAGGACGGCTCCTTGAGAGGTTAGGGCCTGAGTGGGCGGTCCTGCATGCCGTGCCGGTGGGTGCCGGTACATCCGACATCGATCACGTTCTGATAGGTCCGGCCGGCGTATTCACACTCAACACCAAGAACCACGCGGGACAATCTGTTTGGGTGGCAGGTCGCACTCTGATGGTGGCCGGCAAGAAACAGCGCCACCTGTACAACGCCAGCTATGAAGCCACCAGGGCAGCGAAACTTCTTACCCGTAAGGTGAACGAGCCCGTGGAGGTCACCGGTGTTGTAGTCGTCGTTGCCCCGAAGAGCCTGACGGTGAGGGAAAGACCCTCAGGTGTCGCTGCGCTCACGGACAGACAGCTCCTACGGTGGCTGAGCGGCCGTCCGAACATACTCACCCCGAGGCAGATAGTGGAGATCACGGCTGCTGCAGTGGAGCCGGGAACTTGGCACAGTAAACCCACTGACATGATGGCCCCGTCATTCCTACGATTTGAATTCGCTAAGCTGCGGACTCTCGTCGACAGTGCGAGACGCCGCCGTGCAGGATGGCTCCTTGCGCTCATCATCGGGGCACCTTTAATTCTGGCTACCTTTTCGGCCTACTTGTGACGACAACACCAGGCTGTGCCAAGCGCACGGCGTTCCGGTTCCCCTGGGTTCAAAGGCCACACGGACATGGGCGACTACTCCAGTCGGTTCCCAGGCTGACGACCCCGACCCCCGCCCCGACCGCGGGCACAACGGGGCCGTGGTAAATGCTGTCCGCAATCTCCTGTACAGTTGATCCTGTTGTTGTGTTTATGCAGTTCGTAGTTCAGGCAGTACGCAAGGTTGCAAGACCTTGTTCTTCTGAAGCAGCGGTTTTGAGCACCCCAAACAGGAGGACCCGAAAGTCGGGACAGTTCCTCCACCTTCACGAAGGACAAAAATAATGGCTACTGGTACCGTCAAATGGTTTAACGCTGAAAAGGGCTTCGGCTTCATTTCCCCCGATGACTCCTCACAGGACGTTTTCGCACACTACTCTGCGATCAACTCCTCCGGCTTCCGCTCCCTCGAAGAGAACCAGAAGGTCTCCTTCGAAACCGAGCAGGGCCCCAAGGGTCCCCAGGCCACCAACATCCAGGCTATCTAATTTCCTTTTAGATACCCGGGACCGGTAGGTTTCGAGCAGGGCCCGTCTTCGGACGGGCCCTGCTTTTGTTTAACCCGCCTGTGCTTTCAAGAGCAGCACGACGACGGCGGGCGCACCGCCGTCGTCCGCCCGCTTTGCCGTCGCGTGCCTGATCCCGGCCGGGGCTCCCCGCGCGGGGTACCGCACTAGGAGTCTGCGGCTAGTCGTCGCGGGGGATGAGGATCCACAACGCGACGTAGACGAACTCACCCACGCCGAACAGGCCGAAGAACATAAACCCGAGCCGGACAAAAGCCCGGGGGACTTCGAAGCGGTCGGCCAAGGCAGCGCACACGCCTGCGAAGATTTTGCCGCGTCTGGGGCGAACCAAGGTTGCTGCCATTTCGCTACCGTAGCACCGGGCGCCCGTCGAGTCAGCAGTGTCTTTCGCCCCTGCCGCCCTGCGCCACAGCGCGCCGCAGCCCGGAGTCAGAGCTGGCCCCGCCGTGCCAGGTAAGTATTGAGCGCCGGGTTGTCGATGTCCTTGGCCAGCCACGGGATGGTCTCCGCGGCGGCAGCATCGCCCAGGACCGCCCGGTGCGAGTGCGCCCGGACCACGAGTTCGCGCAGGGCTCCGCGGCTGGCCATGGTGCCCAGCCGGTCGGCGTAGTCCCCGGCGGCGGGGGAGCCGGCGTCAATCGCGACCTCGGCGGCCGTGTCCAGCAGCCGCGCCCGGTACCAGAGATACCAGGGGGTGGTGTCGAGCCCCCGCTTCAGCCACGATTCGGCCGCGGCCTGATCGTCCAGCGCCATGCTGAGCCTCGCCTTGGCGCCGGCGGCCAGGGTCAGGTAGCAGTGGTCGCCGGCGACGTCGGCCATCACCCACGAGCGGTCGATCAGGGGAGCGGCGTCCTCCAGGCGGCCCGCGGCGAGGAACGTCTCGCCGCGGAGCCCGGCGACAAACGGCTCAAACGCCGTCCAGTGCTCGGCCGCGATCAATTCCTGGGCCCGGTCCAGGCATTCAGCCGCCGGCTCCAGATCACCGCGCAGCAGATGCACCCGGCCGGCCAGAGCCTGGCTGAATGCCAGAAGTCGGCGGCCGCCCGCGGCGGTGGCGAGCCGGCTCGATTCGGCCAAAGCGGCCAGCGCCTCTCCGTAGTGCGCGGTGTCCGAGGCCGCCATGCCCTGGATCGCCAGGATCCTGGAGCGTTCGTCGTCGAACCCGTCCGCCGCCCGGGCCGCCTGCTCCAGCCAGCCGGCCGCACGGTCCGGAATGCCGCGCTGCACGGACAGGTACCCCAGCTCCCGGAACGCGGCCGCCGCCACCCGCGACGCCGGCCGCCCGCGGTTCCGTCCCCCCGACGCCAGCGACTCCGGGTCCAATCCCTCCGACTTCAGCGCCTCTGTTCGTAAAGCTCTGTGCAGGAGATCGGCCACCTCGGCGCCGCGGCCGCCGGTCTGGTGGATCAGTGCCCCGGACAGAGTGACCAGGGATTCGGCGAGCAGGTGATGATCGCCGGTCCGCTGCGCGAGATCAGTGGCGAGGCGTAACTGCTCCACCCCGCGGTCCACCGAGCCTGCCGAGAGCGACGCCTCGGCGGCATCGAGGTAGGACCGCACCGCGGCCGAGCTGGCCGGCAGCCCGGGCTCTGCTGCGGGCGCCGCGTCGGACAGTGCCCGCCGCACCTCCGCGGGCACACCGAGCCCAAGCTCCCGGCGGTACAGCTCGCGGCACTTGTCGGCCTGCTCCCGCGCCCGACGGTAGTCACCCAAGGACACCAGGGCCTTGATCAGCACTGCGTGGCAGTCGGCGTTGAAGGGGTCCAGGTGCAGCGCGCGCGTGGCGAGGTCGACGGCGTCGTCCGCGTTTCCTGCCGCCAGCGCGGCGAGGGATGCCTCGTAGAGCAGCGTCAGGACGGAGTTCTCGAGCCGGTGCCGCTGGTCCTCGAGCCAGGACTCGAACGCCGGGCATTCTTCGAAGGTGAGACCCTCCAGGAGCTCGCCGTCGAAGGTCCGCGGGTCGTCGTCGCCGGCCGGCCGCAGGGCCGCCAGCACATCGCAGTTCCAGCCGGCCGGCAGCACCAGCCGCAACGGGTCGCCGCCCACGGATTCCGCGCCGAGGGTCCGGCGCAGCTCGGAGAGGTTCCAGCGCAGGGCACCGAGCGGGTCCTCGGCGTCGGGAAACAGGAGGGCCGCCGTCCGGGCCCGGCCGGTGCCGCCCGGTTGCAGCGCGAGGTAGGCCAGCACAGCCCAGGCCTTGCGGCCCCGGGGCTGCCGGGGTGCGGTGCCAGCGGACTCGATCCGGGGCGGACCGAGGAGCCGAATCCAAGTCTCGGCCATATGAGTCATGCTACGCCGCCAGCGGGCGCGCGGGAGGGGCCGACGGAGAGCGTGCACCGGGGGAGCGACGGCGCCTGACCGGCGCATGATCGGCGCCTGACCGGAGCCGAGGGGAGCGGGAAGCGGGCCGGAAACCAAAGCGGAAAATGCTCACACGGTGGCTCACACGGTGGGTGCGGAAACTGGACATGTCCCCACAAAAAGGGCCGGAAACCTGAACCCCAGCCGCAAACCTAACCCCGCACCGATCATCCGGGATTCCGGCCCAACAACCTGCTCCATCATCCGCCCCAACAACCAGCTCCATCACTCGCCCGAGGTGCTTCTCACATGGAATTTGCCGCTCTCCTGCTCGCCGGACTCCTGGTCTTCGCAGCCGTCGCCACTATCGTCGCGGTCGTCCGGGACGGCCGGGGCCACACCCCTCCCATCCGGTCCACCCGCCCCTGGATGGCAGGCAACCTGCCCAGCGAACCGTACGCATCCCTGCGGTCCATCCAGGGCTGACTGAATCCCGGCAGCCTCACGCCAGTAACCGCACGGGCCTGCCCCCCACCTCCAGCGAGGCGGGGGTCAGGCCTGACGTCGTGCGGTCACTGTGCGGAGCTCAGCGCTTCGTGGCGGCGTTCTGTGATCGCCGGGTGTCGCTCAAGTGGGCTTGAGGTGGGCTTGCACCGCATGCCATGACGTTCCAGGGACGTAGCTGGCGCTCTTGAAATCTGAGGAGTGCCGGATGTCAGATGGTCTCAAACAACCACACCGGAGGAGGTCGCCATGACGGTCGCTTTCAACCACACCATCGTCTACGCAACGGACAAGCGGCGGTCGGCGAAGTTCCTGGCCAACGTGCTCGGGCTGCCGGAACCCCAACCCATGTGGTCTTTCATGACCGTGCCCCTTGAGCACGGGGTGGCCCTCGATTTCGCCACGGCGGCCCCACCCATCGCCCCGCAGCACTACGCCTTCCTGGTCAGCGAGGAGGACTTCGACGGAATCTTCGCAAGGATCCAGGCCGAGGGCATCCCCTACTGGGCGGACCCCGGACGGTCCCGCCCACAGCAGATCAACCACAACGACGGCGGACGCGGCGTCTACTTCGCGGATCCTGACGGGCATTTCCTTGAGGCGATCACGCGTCCGTACGGATCGGGTGCTGCCTGACGGTCCAGGTACGCCGCAGGCACGGTGACGCAGCAGGAGCCGGCCGTCGGCAGGCGGATCGGGGGCGGACACCGGCCTCCGCGGAACCCGCCAAGACCGGTGCGTGGCACGAGGTCATCGGCGAGGATGAACGCGATCGCCGTAGTGCAAACAAGGAGTCGACGCGAATGACCAAGTATCTGATCTCGTTTCCCAGTGCCGCCATGGTCCTCCCTGACGGAGACCTGCAGGCTGTTTCGGATGCCTCGCACGCGGTCGTCCAGGAGGCGAAGGACGCCGGCGTCTGGGTGTTCGGCGGAGGCATCGATGAGAGCATCCCGCCCGTTATGGTCGACGGCGATGGGACCGTGCGCGAGGGCACCTACCCGCAGACGAGACAGCTCGAAGGCGGCTACTCGGTGCTGGAGCTGCCTTCGTACGAGGCGGCCGTGGAGTGGGCCGCGAAAATCGCGGCTGCCTGCCGTTGCGCGCAGGAGGTGCGCGCTTTCCAGTACGACCCCGCAAGCTAGGTCTACTGCGGGGCGGAGGGTGAGGCTTACACTGACCTCGGCTGGTAGACGCCGGGGGGAGAAATACATGTCAGGACGACATCGTTTTGGGGCAGCAGTGGTGGCTCTCGGCATGGCGCTGGCCGGATGCTCCGGATCCGTGCAGCTGGTTCCGGCCTTCGATTCGCCTACCATGCGTGCGGCACCCTCAACCCCGAGTCCTCAGCCGAGCCCGTCCATCGCCCACGATGGCAGCGTGAAGGGAAACAGCGCGGTGAGCGTAACCGTGGCACCTGACATCTTCGACCAGCAGGGCGAGAGGTACGAGGAAGGACTAGGTGACGGATGGGAAACGTCACCCGGGTTCCTTGTCGAGACCGACGATCAGGACAAGGCGGCCGCGGCGTTGTATGCCGCGGCAGGGCGCTTTATGTCGGTGGATCAGAACGGCAAGGAACTGACCCCGGCCGAAATGACTGGCGACTACCCCCAGTACACGCCAAACTACGTCTCTGACGTCTATCTGACCGAACTGGGCCCCATGATTTGGACTGACACCAAAGGCGAACTCTCTAGAGGCATGGCGGAGACGATGCTGCTCATACTTGAGGCCGAGCTCCGCTCCCAGGGGATCACGGCCCATGTGACTGCTCCACCGGCTGACCTCTCCCTCGACGGCACGCCAATCTGGCGGCCTCCCACCGAGACCGCCCTGCACGCGGCAGCCGACGTGAAGGCGCCGACGAGCGAATAGCGGCGGCGGCAGAACCTCGGGGCACCCCGGCCCGCTCGGACGGGCGGGGAACGCCGGCGTCGTCGGTCAAGTGTCTAGACACCCGCAGTGGCGCGGGAGCATCCTGAACGTGTGCGCGTTTCGGGAGGAGAGCGGCAACGGGGCAGGGAGATCCCGTCCCAGCTGGGAGAACCCCGGGGGATCCGGTGGCAAGCCGGATCCCATTTTCCAGGCGTGCGGACACGATCGGCGAGGGAACCGGGGACCAGGTCATGGACGAAACATCTGATACGCGGCAAAGACTGTCCAACCGCATCGACCAGAAGCAACGGGACCTTCAGTCCTACCTTGGCCGGGAACGGCCCCGCCGCTCCCGGCTGGCCAGCATCGGCATCGTGGGCAGTGCGCTGGCCGCCGCGTTCGCGGCCGGCCCCGCCGCCGGTGGCACGGGGTTCACTGAAGCGGTGGCTAACATCTTCAACCTGCCCGACGACTCGGTGGTGTGGCGCGGGCTGTGCCTGCTGGCGGTGATCTGTTCCATCGCCGCGGCGCTGGCCACGAACTTTGCCACGTCCCGTTCGGTGGCGGACCGTGTAAGCGCGGCCGAGACCGCCAGCGCCCAGCTGGAGGGGCTGCAGGTCGCGCTGAACTTCGGCCACATCGAGATCGACGAGGCCGTCAAGCTCTATCAGCAATACGCCACGCAAGTGGCTTTCGTGGAGGCATCTCCGGCGGGGTGAACTGTTCCTTCAAGCAGCGGCTCCTTCAAGCGGCGGCGCGACGGAGAGCACAAGCGCTCGAGTCGCGCCGCAGTCACCCCTGCAATCCAGTCCCTGCTGTCAGCCCTCGAAAATCAGATCGATTTCCACGTCCACCTCGTCTCCGGCGCGGATGTCGGCTGCAGTTCTGATGGCCTTCTTGACGGGGAGGAGATACGAGTTGGTCCTGCTGTCCGGGAAGAGCGACGTCTGCCACCGCTGCGCGGCGATGCAGGCGCTCACTTTCACCGAACCGAAGCTCTTCCGGAACGGAGCGGCCTGGTCCTTAAGCTCCTCCGTCAGCTCTGGCGGCAAGGTGATGAAGTGCCAGCCGGCTTCCTCGGGGTAGTGCCACAGCTCGGCACGGAACGTGTACGACGTCGTCACGCTCTGAGTATGGCACCGGGAACGAAGCCTCGCGCTGTGCGCGTGTGACCCACTCCATAGAAGCCCGACGCCGGGCGGCTGGCTCTTGGGGGCGGCTGGGGCGGCCGTAATCCGCGTGATTCCGGGGAATATGACGCTACAGGACCCCCTCACGGGGCCGATTTGTGCAGGGTCCTCCCGGCGTGTAAAGTAATTCGAGTCGCCGCCGCTGATGCGGAAAGAAAGCGACCGACCCCCTTCTAAACAGCCTGAAAATGGTTCGCGAATTTGCGTGCTAAATAACGGTGGGGACCTTCTTGGACGAATGTAAATCGCAGAAATGCGAATTTGCAAAGACTTCCAAGATCGGGTAAGTTTGAAAAGTTGCTCCGGAGCGATCCTCGACTGAAATGGTTGTGGTGGTGCCGGGTGTGTCTGTTGTTTGAGAACTCAATAGTGTGCCAAGTTTGTTGATACCAATTTATTGTATTGAATTGGTTGAATTTGCCGGGCCCGCCACCCCGTGGTGTGGTCTGGTGTTTTTGGCTGGTTTCAAATTTTGTGCAGCTGGTTTCTCCCGTTTTCCCGGGGGTGCCGGTTGTGTCTGTTTTACTTCAACGGAGAGTTTGATCCTGGCTCAGGATGAACGCTGGCGGCGTGCTTAACACATGCAAGTCGAACGATG
>NZ_FUZD01000032.1:0-25537 GCF_900168135.1 Arthrobacter sp. 49Tsu3.1M3 | reverse complement strand
CTTGGTCACCAGCAGCCGGGACTTGCCGTCCGGGGAGACCGAGTAGCGGCCGAACGCGCGGACGGCCTCTTCCGAGAACCAGCGCAGGAACTCGGCGCCGTAGGTGACCTCGCCACGGGCCTCGGCCAGCGGCTTGCCCATCTCCAGGGTCATCAGGAGCGCGAAGTCCTCGGCCCGTTCGGTCACCAGCTCGAAGGCGCGGCGCAGGATCTCGCCGCGTTCCCGGGCCGGGACCTTGGCCCAGGATTCCTGCGCGGCCGCGGCCGCGTCCAGGGCCGCCTTGCCGTCCTCGGGACCGGCGTCGGCGATGCTGAGCAGGACCTTCCCGGTCGCGGGATCCTCGACGTCGAAGGTCTTCCCGGACACGGCCGGACGCCATTCGCCGTTGATCAGCAGACCCGTCGGAACGGACGCCAGTAGCGCGGCTTCATGCTGGGCGTTTATTGACATCGTTGTATCTCCAAGGGGGTTTGAAGGAAGTCGTGGCGATGTGCAGCCCGACCTTCAGCAGTTTGGTGCGGTCCGGCTGCCAGAGGCAGGCATGAGGACGCTGGATCTTCTGTGTTTCTTTCACCATTGAGGTGGCAGGGTCGGTGCCGACCCTCTTGGATCGGCACCGACGCCTTGGGTGAGAATCGGCTAGGCTCGGACGCTTGTCTTGGTGCGGATCAGGTCCAGAGCCTGGACGAGGTATCCCTTGAAGACAGGGTAGTTCTCGCTCATCGGGAAGTGTCCGATAGCCTTCATTTCGATGAACTCGGCACCCGGGATCTGGCTGGCCGTGCGGGCTCCGTCTTCGGGCGTGGTGAGGTAGTCGTACTCGCCGGTCATCAGGACTACCGCGCATTTATCGGTCTGGATTTCGCCGAGTTTGCCGCGCAGATCGTGGTCCACCGAGTAGAAGTACAGATCACCCTTGAACGCCTCGGAACCCTGTGTGTAGTAGAACCAGGTCTTCCAACGGTCGGCCTCCGGCGATTGCGGGGCCATGAGGTCCCAGGTGCCGCTGCCGCAAACCTGAGCGGCATTGGCATGGGGGTGCTGCCACCAGTCGAGGTAGAACCCCGGTGAGTAGTCCGCCCCCTCCACGGGGATGACTGCGTCGAACCTCTCCGGGAAGCGGTGGGCGAGCTGCAGCGCTATGTTCCCGCCGAAGGAGGACCCCATGAAGATGGGGTCAACCAGTTCCAATGCATCGACGAGGGCGACGATGAAGTTGGCGAAGTGGTCCGCGCTGAGCTGGTATTCCTCGGTCCACCACTGGGTGTTTTCCGGCGGGTCTGATTTGCCGTGGCGGGGGAGGTCGTAGGCGATGACGCGGTAGTTGGCGGTGATCTCCGGGTCCTCCAGCAGGCCGCGCCATTGGTGGTTGTGGGCTCCGGCGGTGTGCTGGCAGACAAGGGGCTGGCCCTGGCCGTTTTCGAGGTAGAAAACCTTGTATTCGAGGCCGTCCACGTCGACGGTGACGTAGTGACCGGTGACGGGGGAAATTTTGCTCATGTCAGGAACTCCTATGGTCTAGACGGGTGCGCCGGTGGAGCGCAGCAGTTCGATCTGGCGGGTGAGGCAGCGCAGGTTCTGCATCAGGACCAGGACATCGCCCTCCAGCTTCATGTCGCGCTGGAAAGTGGCGGCCCAGATGCCGTGGTACATGGGAGCCGGGACGGGCTTGCCGAATTCACCCCAGGTGTGGGCGCTGGCCCGGATGGCGAACTGGTAGGGCACCTCGATGGGTCCCGGGTCCACGGAAATCTGGGCGATGGTCCCGGACACCACGCGGACAACGAAGGTGTGCGCCTCCATGTCCAGCAGGTAGGAGCAGGTGAAGTACTTGCCGTGGGCCTGAATCTCCGGGTCCTGATTGTTGGCCTCGGTGAAGCTCTGAACCCAGGATTCTACAGAAGGGGCACGTGTTGCGACCGTCATTTCGTTGTTCCTCTCATTGGTCTCGCGGAGGGTCGGGCTTCTCTGCCCGAGCCTCTTAAGCGGGGTTTCTGGAGTGCCTTTGCGGCTGTATCCGTTGGCAACCCTTCGCTGTTTCCATTGCAGCTCCCGTTGCCCCGAACGGTCCAATACCTGTCCCCTATCCACCGATAGCCTGAAACTATTGGACCCCGGTTGTGGCGCAGCTTAGAGTTGAACGATGCAGCAGCCACAGCTTGACCTGCGCGTCCTGCAGTACTTCGTCGCCGTTGCGGAAGAGCTGCATTTCGGGCGAGCCGCTGCCCGGCTCCACATCGCCCAGCCATCCCTCAGTGTCCAAATACGGAAGCTCGAACACTCTCTGGGCACTCCCCTGCTGATCCGGAGCAGCCGCAGCGTCTCCCTAACCAGCGCAGGGGATGTCCTGCTGGGTGAAGCTAAGCGCCTTTTATCCGCCGCCGAGCGCGCTGTTTCGCTGACGCGTGAGGTCGCCAGCGGCGTGCGGGGCACCCTGATTGTCGGCTTTCAGGCCAACGCGGCTGCTGAGCTGACGCCGCGGATCCTCGCCGCCTTCAAGAACAACCACCCGGAAATCCACGTCCAGATGCGGTCCTTCGATTTCGCCGACCCCACCGCGGGACTTGCCGACGGAAGCGCTGACGTGGCATTTGTGCGGCCGCCCCTGCCGGCGGCTGACTGGCTCGCCATTGAGACACTGTTCATTGAGCCGCGGGTCCTCGTAGTTGCCAGCAGTTCGCGCTTTGCCGGTCTGTCTGAGGTTTCGGTGGAACAGGTCGTTGATGAGCCCTTCGTCGCCCGCAAGGCTCCGGATAAATGGCGGGATTTCTGGCTCGCAACCCAGGCCCGCGGCGGGCAGCCGGTCCGTCTGGGCACTCAGGTAGCCACCGTCGACGAGTGTTTCGAGGCCATCATGGGCGAGCGGGGCATTGCGTTCACTCAAGCCTCCACCCAGCGTTTCTATGACCGTCCGGGGCTGTCTTTCATCCCGGTCAGAGACGTCCCGCCCTCTCCGCTGTCGATTGCATGGCGCACTGACGTCAATGACGAGCTGGCACGCGAGTTCGTGGAGACCGCCCGGACCCTGGCCTCCTTCGGAGGCGTCCCGAACCTCGTCGACTCCCGTCGGCCTGCCTCCCTATCCTCTTCGCTCCAGTCCAATTAGCGCCACTGACGATCGCAGGGCAGCCACGAAATGCCGCCGATATCGTCTCTGGGTCCTGGTTGCCCGCCAAGGCACTGGCTGAGGTCCGCCCGCCGTCGTCCGCTGTCCTTGAGCTACTTCGTGAGTGCCCCCTCCAACCAGGACCGCAGCACCGGCGCGGGCGCTGCGCCGGCCTGCCTCGCGACGATCTTGCCGTCGACGATGACCATCAACGTTGGCACTGCCTGAATGGCGAATCTGGCGGAGAGCTGCGGGGAGTGGTCCACATCGACCTTCACAAGTTTGATCTGCCCCGCGCGTTCGTGTGCCAACTGGTCCAGCACGGGGCTCACCATCCGGCAGGGTCCGCACCACACCGCCCAGAAGTCCACCAGTGCCGGAACACCGGACTGTTCGGCGATCTCGCCGAAGTCGTCGTCGCCCGCTTCCACCACCCAGGGAAGCTCCCGGTGGCAACTTCCGCAGCGCGGCCGGCCGTCGGCGACAGCCGGAACGCGGTTGGATTTGCCGCAATGGGGACATTTGATGATGGCCTTGTTCATGCCGTTCCAGCCTCTTCCAGCTCCATCATGCTGTAGTCAACGACTAGTTCCCCTCCGGATGCTGTCACCGTGACCACTCCGCCTTCCGCGATGCTGCCACGGAGCAGGGCCCGGCCCACCTGAGTTTCCACCACATGGGAAATATAGCGGCGCAGGGGGCGGGCTCCGTAGACCGGATCGAAGCCGCGTTCGGCTATCAGAAGGCGCGCCTCCTCGGTCAGGTGCAGCTCTATTTGCTGCTCGGCCAGCCGCTGCCGCAGCTGCTGGAACTGCAGATCAACGATGCGTTCGATTTGCGGCAGTCCCAGGGGTGCGAACAGGACCGTATCGTCCACGCGGTTGAGGAACTCGGGGCGGAAATGTGCCCGGAGCTCACCCATCACCATGCCGCGCGCCTCCTCGGTGATCGCCCCGCCTTCGGCCGAACCCTCCAGAAGATACTGGGAGCCGATATTGGAGGTCATGATGATGACGGTATTGCGGAAATCCACGGTCCGGCCCTGCGAGTCCGTAATCCGTCCGTCGTCGAGCACCTGCAGCAAGGTGTTGAAAATGTCCGGATGGGCCTTTTCCACCTCATCGAACAGCACCACCGAGTACGTCTTCCGGCGTACCGCTTCAGTGAGCTGTCCTCCTTCGTCGTAACCGATGTAGCCAGGAGGCGCCCCCAGCAGGCGGCTCACGGTGTGGCGCTCCTGGTACTCGCTCATATCCAGCCGGATCATTGCGTTCTCGCTGTCGAAGAGCGCCGCGGCCAGAGCCTTTGCAAGCTCGGTCTTCCCTACGCCGGTCGGGCCGAGGAAGATGAAGGAGCCGATGGGCCGGCGGGGATCCCGGATACCGGAGCGGGCGCGGATGATGGCGTCCGACACAGCACTAATCGCTTCTTCCTGCCCCACGACACGGGCGCGCAGGATTTCGTCCAGGTGCAGGACTTTCTCACGTTCGCCCTGCTTCAGCCGTGCGACCGGTATGCCTGTCCAGGCCGCGACGATGTCGGCGATCTCGTCGTCCGTCACCACCTCGCGGAGCAGGCGTTTTTCACCCTGTTTCGCGGTCAGCCGTTCCTCCTCGGCGGCCAGCCGCCGTTCGAGGTCGGCAAGTCTGCCATAGCGTAGCTCCGCCGCCCGATTGAGGTCGTAGTTCCGCTCGGCTTCCTCAGCCTCCTGCCGCACCCGCTCCAGTTCACTGCGGATTTCCTGCAGTTTGTGGATCGCCTGGCGCTCGGCTTCCCATTGGGCCCTCTTCGCGTCGGCCTCGGCGCGCAGGTCGGCCAATTCCCGCCTCAGCTCCTCGAGCCGGGACTTGCTGGCCGGATCGGTCTCCTTGGAGAGTGCCGCCTCTTCTATTTCGAGCCGCGTGACCTTCCGCGTGAGCTCATCCAGTTCCGCCGGCATCGAATCAATTTCCGTCCGCAGCCGGGCGCACGCCTCATCCACGAGGTCAATGGCCTTGTCCGGAAGGAACCGGTCAGTGATGTACCGGTGGGAAAGGGTGGCCGCAGCCACCAGAGCACTATCCTGGATCCGTACGCCGTGGAAGACCTCAAGCCGCTCCCGCAGGCCGCGAAGAATGGAAATGGCGTCCTCGACGTCGGGTTCCTCGACCAGGACCGGCTGGAAGCGGCGTTCCAAAGCCGCATCCGACTCAATGTGTTTGCGGTATTCGTCGAGGGTGGTGGCGCCGATCATGTGCAGCTCCCCGCGGGCCAGCATTGGCTTCAGCATATTCCCGGCGTCCATCGACCCCTCGGACGCGCCTGCCCCGACGACGGTGTGCAGCTCGTCTACGAAGAGCAGGATCCTGCCTTCTGCCGCCAGGACCTCGGCCAGCACCGCTTTCAGCCGCTCCTCGAACTCGCCGCGGTATTTGGCACCGGCCACGAGCGAGCTCATGTCGAGCGAGAAGATGGTCTTGTTCTTCAGCCCTTCCGGCACATCCTGCCGGACGATCCGCTGGGCCAGTCCCTCCACGATGGCGGTCTTGCCGACTCCAGGCTCGCCGATCAGCACCGGATTGTTTTTGGTCTTGCGTGAAAGTATCTGGACCACCCGCCGGATTTCCGCGTCGCGGCCGATGACCGGGTCCAGCTTTCCAGTGCGGGCGTCCGCCACCAGGTCGCGGCCGTACTTCTCCAGCGCCTCGTAAGTCTGCTCCGGTGTTGCCGAGGTGACGCGCTGATTTCCGCGCACCTGGGTCAGGACCGACAGGAATGACTCACGGGTGACCCGGTGATCAGCCAGCACCCTTCCGGCCGCTGTGGACCGTCCCTCCTCTGCCAGGGCCACCAGCAGGTGCTCCACCGAGACATACTCGTCTTTGAGCCGCTTGGCTTCACGTTCGGCGGCGTCCAAGAGTGCGCCCAGCCTGCGGCTCACATACACCTGGCCCGGTGCCGCTCCCGGGCCCGTGACTTTTGGCTTGCGCCTCAGCTCGGCTTCGACGGCACCCCTCAACTCATCCACATCCACCTGCATGCCCACGAGCAGGCGCGGGACAAGGCCACTTTCCTGCTCCAGCAGGGCCAGCAGCAGGTGTTCCCCGTCGGTCTCAGTGTGCCCATTGCGTTGGGCTATCCGTTGAGCCTCCGCCAACGCCTCCTGCGACTTTTGCGTCAAACTCTCCATGTTCATCGTGAAGCAGTCCCTTCCACCTGCGTGATTTCAACCAGTCGTCGTTCAAGCGAGTCAACTCGCACCAGCAGATCGAGTACCAACGGGATTGCCGCGTAGTTCAGCGACAGCTCCGAATGGAGCCTCATGACGCGCGCTATGAGTTCCGGGGCCCGCGGACTGAACCAGGGCCCGCCCGGCGCATCGCCCAGCGGCCGGATCAGATCCAGATCTACGAACCGCATGACGACGTCGGGGTGGACGCCGCTGCTCCGGGCCACCGCCTCGAGATTCAGGCGCCACGGGTAGGCGAGCGGATATTCTCGGCTCATAGAAGCCCCTCCCTCGGGTGAAAGTCGGACGCAGCGGCAAGCTCCTCGTATAGCTTGCGCACCTGACTGCTCAGCCGCGGGGGCACCATGACGCGGATCTCCGCGTAGAGGTTCCCCGCCTGGCCCTTCGGATCGGGCAGGCCCTGCCCGCGAAGCCGAAGTCTGCGTCCGCTGGATGACCCCTCGGGTACGGTGATCGTGACCGGGCCCGCTGGCGTGTTGACCTTGATCTTGGCCCCGAGAGCGGCTTCCGACGGCGTGACGGGAAGGTCGAAGTGAATGTCCCGGCCCTTGAGCCGGTATCGGGGGTCCGGCTGGATGCGTACGGTCAGGAACAGATCCCCCGATGGACCCCCGTCGCGGCCCTCGGCGCCCTCCCCCGCGAGGCGGATGCGCTGACCGTCCAGCACACCGGCGGGCACGTCAACGTCATAGTTCCGGGTTTCGCCACCCGGCTGGGCCAGGCGGACCGTGCGCCGTCCGCCACGGATCGCTTCTTCGAGGGTCAGCCGGAGCTCAGCTTCGTGGTCCGCCCCCTGGGCCGGGCCTGCTCCCTGCTGTCGGAACCAGCCACCGAGCAGGTCCTCCCAATCGACGTCGCCACCCCTATTGACGCCGACGTCGCCGTACCCGCCGCGCCCCGGCCGCGGACCTGGCCGGGGGCCGCCGGACCCCCATCGCGGAGTGCCTCCAGCCGGACCGGCACCGCTGCCGGCGTACTGCCGGAAATCGGCGCCGAAGCGGTCATAGCGCGCCTTCGTTTCGGCATCCGAAAGAGTGCTGTAGGCTTCGCCGATTTCCTTGAACCGGTCAGCGGCGTCCGGATCGCGGCTGACGTCCGGATGATGTTTTCGCGCCAGCTTGCGGTAAGCGCGCTGGATCTCGTCGGCATCCGCCGTCCGGGAGACGCCGAGAACGGCATATGGGTCCTTAGCCACGGTCAGCATTCACCGCCCGGCTCACAACGACGGCGGCTGGCCTGAGGATGGTGTCCGTGCCGCCGTAGCCCGGGCGCAGGACGGTCAGCACAGTCCCGGGGGGAGCCTCGTCCGTTTCCGACACACTGACCACCTCGTGAATCCGCGGGTCGAAGGGGACGTTCTCGGCGTCGATCCGCGGGTAGCCCAGACGGGCCAGGGTATCGATGGCCTGGGATCGGATAGCGGCTATGCCGTCGATGAGCGGATCCCCTGCAGACGGGGCGTGAGCCAAGGCCAGTTCCAGGTTGTCCAGGACGGGGAGCCACGCCAGAGAGACCGCTGCGCGTTCCTGTGCCCTTAGCTGGGCGCCGTCCCGGGCGGCGCGCTTTCGGACGTTGTCCGCGTCAGCCAGCGCACGGCGCCACAGATCCTCCATTTTGGCCAGCGCTTCCGCCTGTGCCGCCGCTTCGGTTTCCCTTTCATCGGGTGTGGCGGCCTCTGCCTCGTCACTTCCTGGTTGGGCCTGTCCAGCCGGCCCTGCCGGGTCGCTCATGGCCGTTCCTAGCCCCGATCGAATTCTGCATCGACGATGTCATCGTCATTTGCGTCCTCGGACGCTCCGGGCCCAGATGCGGATCCCTGGCCCGCGCCTGCAGTGGCCGCGGTAGCAGCCGAGGCGCTCAGCGCCGACTGCAGCTGCTGAAGCTCGGAAATCAGTTCCCTCGCGGCGCCAACGTCCGCCTGGTTGCTGACGGCGTCGCGCGCCTGGCCAACCAGCAGTTCCGCTCTGGCCTTATCGTGCACTGGGACTGCGCTGCCAAGGTCATTGACGGCCCGCTCAACGCGGTAGGCCACCGCATCGAGTTCGTTGAGGGTGTCGATCCGCTCCCGGTTCTGCACGTCCTCGCTTCTGTGGGACTCAGCCTCGGCAATCATGCGCTCGACTTCCTTGGCGTCGAGGTTGGAGCCTTCGCTGATGGTGATGCCCTGTTCCTTACCCGTGTCCTTGTCGCGGGCGGTGACGTTCAGAATGCCGTTTGCGTCCACGTCGAACGTGACCTCGACCTGCGGTTCTCCGCGGGGCGCTGGACGGATATCGCTCAGCTGGAACCGGCCCAGCAGCCGATTATCCGCCGCCAGTTCCCGCTCCCCCTGCAAGACCACCACATCAACGGCGGGCTGGTTGTCGTCGGCGGTGGAGAACACTTCGCTGCGCCTTGCGGGGATGGTCGTGTTGCGCTCGATAATCTTTGTCATCACGCCACCGCGAGTTTCCACGCCCAGGGAAAGCGGCACGACGTCTAGCAGCAGGACGTCCGAGACCTCTCCCTTGAGCACACCGGCCTGGATCGCCGCACCGATAGCCACGACTTCGTCTGGATTGACGCTCATGTTGGGATCTTTGCCGCCGGTCAGACGCCGAACGACGTTCTGTACCGCGGGAATGCGGGTGGAGCCACCGACCAAAATCACTTCATCGATGTCGTTGGCGGTCACCTTGGCGTCCGTCATCGCCTGCTTGACCGGACCCATGGTGCGTTCCACCAGGTCGTGGGTGATGTCTTCAAAAACGGAACGCCGAACGGTGGTCGTCAGATGCTTGGGTCCAGTGGCGTCGGCAGTGATAAAGGGAAGGTTGACTTGGGTCTGGGTCACGGAACTCAGCTCGACCTTCGCTTTCTCTGCCGCCTCGAACAGGCGTTGCAACGCCTGGGGGTCCGACCGGAGGTCGATGCCCGACTCCTTCTGGAAGTCGTCAGCCAAGTAGTCGACAAGCCGGCGGTCAAAATCGTCTCCGCCGAGGTGCGTGTCACCCGCCGTGGAGCGGACCTCCACAACCCCGTCCCCCACGTCCAACAGGCTCACATCAAACGTTCCGCCGCCAAGGTCGAAAACCAACACCGTCTCATGCTGGCGTTTGTCTATGCCGTAGGCCAGGGCTGCTGCAGTTGGTTCGTTGATGATGCGCAGGACTTCCAGCCCGGCAATCCTGCCCGCGTCCTTGGTCGCGGTTCGCTGTGCGTCGTTAAAGTACGCGGGCACCGTTATTACGGCCTCCGTCACCTTTTCGCCCAGTTGCTTCGCGGCGTCGTCCACCAGCTTGCGGAGAACGAGCGCACTCACCTCTTCGGGCGCGACTTTTTTGCCCTGAACTTGAAAACGCGCCACGCCGTTGTCGTCCCCTACGACGTCGAAACTCACAGCCTTGGCCTCATCCGTGATCTCGTCGTAGTGTCGGCCGATAAACCGCTTGGCCGACGTAATGGTCCCCTTGGGGTTGAGAATCGCCTGCCGGCGGGCCAGTTGCCCCACAAGCCGTTCCCCGGTGTCCGTGTACGCCACAACGGACGGAGTGGTCCGGGCTCCTTCCGCGTTGGGTATGACGCGGGCTTCCCCGCCTTCCCAGACGGCGATCACCGAGTTGGTTGTTCCGAGATCAATTCCTACTGCTTTGGCCATGACTCACTCCGGTCCTGGAGGGCGCGACCGGCCCTGTGGCGACGTCCGCCCGAGGTTGCACCTCATGACGCACGCCCGTACTGCTGGGGCCGCGAGGCCCATGGGCGTTGTCATGGGGCCTTATGGGGTTGAGTCTTCCCCCTTGAGGTGGCGACGGCATGACCCTCGGGGGTCAAACATGCTCCAGGGAGTTGACCTGCCAGGACGAGGGTCCACGGGTGCAATTCCGGTACACAAGGCACGACGACGACGGGAGGGTCCCGCCGTCGTCGCTTCCCTGCTCGGCGCGGAATTCCCGGATGCAGCACTTGACAGGCCAATCAGGCGGGTCTACTACTGTGCTTTAACCCGTGCACCCAATCGCGCCGCCCCATGATGGTGCCCATGGCGCCGGTCAGTTCCGACGCAACCCTTACTGTCGCTTGTCGCGGCGAGGCCGGCTCCATGGCCGGACCGCCATAGGAGCCAACATGATTCCTGGAATTCCTGATCCGCATCTCGCGCAGATTCGTCCGGTGCGGGTACGCACGCCGCAGGGCTGCGAGGAGTGTCTGTCTTTGGGCACTCCGTGGGTTCATTTGCGATTGTGTCTCTCCTGCGGCCATGTCGGGTGTTGTGATTCCTCCCCCATGCGGCACGCCCGAGCCCACGCCACCGAGTCGCATCCAATCGTTCGTTCCTTAGAGCCCGGCGAGGACTGGCGCTGGTGCTATCCCCATGAGGCATTTGTCTAGGGTATTGGCGGGGGCAACCAACTGATGGAACCTATCGCAGACTCGACGCTGATCGAAACGCCGGATGTCTCCGGCGCCTATCCACGGCTCGGCCAAGCCCAGATCGAGTTGTTGGGCCGTGCCGGCACCAGCCGGGCTACCTCCGCCGGCGAAGTCCTCATACAAGAGGGAGACTTCGACAGTGACTTCTTCGTCATACTGCAGGGCACGGTAGTGGTCGTGGAGGGGCTGCATGACGGCGGTAGCAGACAGCCTGCTGAGCTGGGCCCCGGCACGCGGATCCTCGAAGTTCACGGTCCGGGACGGTTCCTCGGGGAATTGGGCCTGGTCGAGGGGCAGCCGGCCTTTGTCAGCACTGTGTCCGCCGAGGCGTGTGAAGTGCTCCAGGTCAGCGGGGACGATCTGCGCCGTGTGGTTCTGACGGACGCCGCGGTGGGAGAGACCATCCTGCGGGCATATCTTCAGCGCCGAATCCTGCTGATCAGCGCGGGCGCGGGCATCCGCATCGTTGGATCCCGCTTCAGCCGTGACACCCTTCGCCTCCTGGATTTTTCAGCCGCCAACCGCCTGCCACACCGACTGGTCGATCTGGAGGATGACGAGCAGGCGCAGGCCATTCTGGACCGGGCCGGGATCCTCGAAAGTGACCTGCCCGCAGTGGTGCTCAACGCTTCGCAGGTCCTCAGAAACCCATCCAACGCAGAACTGGCCCTCGCCATGGGCCTGCGGGCAGTGAAAGAGCATTCGGCCACGTACGATCTCATGGTAATCGGGGCCGGTCCGGCCGGCCTGGCGGCCGCCGTCTACGCAGCGTCCGACGGGTTGTCGGTCGTCCTTAAGGAAGGCTTCGGGTTAGGTGGGCAGGCCGGCACGTCGCCGCGGATCGAGAACTTCCTCGGCTTCCCCGCCGGAATCTCCGGCGGGGAACTGACTGAAAGCGCGATCCTTCAGGCCCGCAAGTTCAGAGTCCAGATCAACGTCGCCTGCCCGGCACGCACCATCGAGTTGAGGGACGGCGAGTTCCGCGCCGAGTTCAACGAGAGCGGCCCTGCATCCTCACGGGCCGCGCTGCTAGCAACCGGGGTGCGCTACCGCCGGCTGCCGGTCCCCGGGCTGGAGGAATTCGAGGGAATCAGTGTCTTCTACGCCGCCACTGTCCATGAAGCCAGGCTCTGCGGAGTGCAGCCGGTGACCGTCGTCGGCGGTGGAAACTCCGCGGGGCAGGCCGCGCTTTTCCTGGCTGGCACGGGATCACCAGTGCGCCTGGTGGTCCGCGGGGCGGACCTTCTCGCGGACATGTCGAGATACCTCGCGGAACGGATCAAAGAGCACGCGGGCATAGAGGTACTGCTGGGGGCCAACATCGTGGGCGTAGACGGTTCAGGCGCCCTCGAACGGATCGTCGTCGATCTGCGAGCCACTGGCGAACAACGCATCTTCGACTCCCGATACCTTTTCATTTTCATCGGTGCCACGCCGCACACAGAATGGCTGCAGGGTACTGTCGCCCTGGATGATCACGGCTTTGTGCTCACCGGGGCTGACCTCGAGGATCTTCCTCCTGAGTTCAGCCATCTGGGACGCAGACGACTGCCCCTGGAAACCAGCGTTCCCGGGATGTTCGCGGCAGGCGATGTTCGGCATGGATCGGTGAAGCGCGTAACGGCCGCCGCCGGTGAAGGCTCCACAGCCGTGGCAATGATCCACGAGCACCTGCGCCTCCTCCAGAATGGACCGGCGCGCGTTGGAGTGAGTGACAGTGAAAGTCCAGCCGGAGGATCCCCCAGGCTGTGAGGGAAGACGCCCGGCACAAATTTCGCGATGTTCAGTCAAGTCACCGCGGCCATTAAGTTGTGCCTCGTTGATATGGACGTCCGGAACGCAGATCCGGCTGGCGGCCGCGGAACCTGTCCATGCCGCGGCAGCGCCGATAACGTCCCGAAATACCGTTGAGCGACCAGCGCTGATAGCAATCCGCAGGGACATGACAAGAGCTTAACAACGGCGACATACGGGCGTAGTTTTGATGGTGTTGGTATGCCGATCCCGGCCTTGCGGCATCGGCCGCTGAGTTGGCCGGGCCGGCCGGAGACGACTCGCCGGTATCCCGGCAAAGTACGGCGTTGGATAGCCTGCGCCGGGGTTCATTTTCAGGGCGTCATACCGTGGGACCCGAAAGTGGCCGATTCTAAATTCCGTGATCGGGACAAGCGGCTTGAGCCGAGTCTCGATCAAAGAGGGCAACGGATTCCGGTCTGCCCAGGGGTGTATCCCCTGTGAGATCCCCTTTGCTTCGGACAGAGACGAGGATCAATATGTTCGATCGACGTGTGGCAGAGGAAATCCTCAACACGGCCGCGCAGGCGGTGTCGGACATGTCGTTCTGTGAGGTCAAGGACCGTTACCTAGCGGTGGATGGCCAGTTGAAGCCGGTGCCCAAACGCGCGGCGTTGCCTCAGGATCGAGACGTCCGGCGCCTCCGCGGCAGGGACTCCGCTCTCCCGGTCAGCTGCTCCGCCGTGACGACATGAACCAGCGTCTCCTGTCCCTCTCTGCGACGGTACTTGAGCTTGAAGAACACGCCAGGATCCGGGAAGCCCTGGACCAGGGCGCGGCTGCCGACCTCGGGGACAGCGAATCCCGGGAGGGACTCCTGGCGGAGGTCCTTTCACAGCTGACGGGGCGGCCCATCTGTATTGAGGACGCGTTCGGGCATATCAGCGCGGCGGCGGGGACCGGGTCCAAACGCCCCTACCCCAGGCTTGGCGCGGCGGCCAGGGCGCGGACTGCGCAGCTCTGGCTCGCCTCCGGCTCACCAGTCCCCGAACCGCGAAGGCTCGTTGCCCTTGCCCTGTCGCACGGCGAGGTGTTGGGGGCCATTTGCATGCTGGCAACCGACAGGCCGGTCACAGCCGGCAACGTCTTCGCTTTGAAGTATGCAACGCGGCTCTTGGAGGTCGAGTTGTCGCACCGCCGCAGCCTGGCCCAGCTGGAACTGAGGCTGGGCCGCGACCTCGTGGACGAACTCGTGTCTGGAACGGATGGCGCAACCGCAGGCGTTCGTACGGAGGCACTGGGATATGACATCAGTGGCCTGCAGCACGTCATCGTGGCGCAGTGGCAGCCGCCACGAACTGACGATACTGTCGTGGTCGCACTGCGCAGGACGTTCCGGGATCTCCGTTCATCTGCGCTCGTTTCACGGCGCGGGGACATGGCTGTTGCCGTGGTACGTGGAGATCCGTTGGGTGCCGAGGTCTTTTCCGTTGTCGCCAAGACCCTGCGAAGTGCCACCGGGGCCGTCGGCATCGGGGGTCCAAGCCTGGATGTCGCCCAGATTCCGCGCTCCTTCTCGGAAGCCCTGCACGCGCTGCATATCCGGGCCGGTTCAATCGATCGCTACGGTGTCACCCGCTTTGATCAACTGGGGATCTACCGCATCTTGGACCCAGCCGGGGGCAAACCGGATCTGGCCGGTTATATCGACGAGTGGCTCGGTACCCTTCAACGCGCCGACGACAGCCGGGGGTCTGACCTGGTGCAGACCCTGGCCCAGTACCTGGACCACGGGGGCAACTATGACAGTACAGCCCAGAGCCTGACCATCCATCGCAGCACTCTGCGTTACCGCTTGAAGTCCATCCGGCAGATCACCGGCTTCGACCTTGCCGATCCCGAGACCCGACTAAACCTGCACGTCGCAACGCGCGCATGGCGCCTTCGTCCGCACGGCGCCCCTTTTCACGTCCCATAGCCAGGCCTCAACCGGCCGAACAGCCGAGAGGTCGGCGCGGCGCGGGTTGACCCGCCGGATTGGGATGTGGGAGCTTCCGGACAGGCGGGGCAATGCGGCATCCATGGCGGGCAGAGCAACTGACATCCAGTTCGCTGGTCATAGACACTGAACCATAGGAGGCCGGGCGTGCCGGACAGTTCAGGCGACGTAAACCGCATCAGTGCCCGTACTCTGGGCGTGCTCGCCGAACCGGAGGTCACGGCCGAGTTTGCCGAGCGCAACGGCCGCGAAGTGGTCCATCTGCTCAACCTTGCCGATGAGCGCCACGACTGGTCCGTGGTGATCGAGTACCAGGATTTTACGGCTGGCAATGGGTTGGCGCCGATGCTGGACTCCATGGCGAAGCACCGGATCCGCCGCGCATGGGATGTCATGGTCTGCCTGACCGATCTTCCAATTCGTTTCGAGGGCCGGATTGTGGTCGCGGAAGTTGCGCTCGGGGATCCGATCTCCCTGGTTTCCTTGCCCGCGCTCGGTGCCGTCAACATCGACCGCCGGGTCCGCACTGCCGTCGCCGACCTCGGCTGGGCGATGCACCGCCGCTTCGATCCCGAGGATGACGCCGGGGAATTCGGTCCGCCCTCGCTGCACCAATCGCGGCACATCGAGACTGCTGTTCTTGTCGACGGGCCGATTGGGTTCCGCTACGTCTCAGCAACCCGCCTAGGCCGCGGACGGTTGCTGGCGGGCATGTTGCGGGCGAACCGTCCGTGGCGGCTGGCCCTCGGATTGAGAAGCGCAATGGCCGCCGCGATCGCCACAGGCGCATTTGCGCTTGTCACGAACACAATCTGGCAACTCGCAGACCTGCTGGGGGCGCCGAGACTGACGTTGCTGATGGTTCTTTCGATCAGTTCGATGGTGTTTTGGATCATCACCCAGCACGATCTGTGGGAGAGCCCCCGGCGCGACGATAGCCTCGAACGATTCAAGGCTTCGTTGTATAACACGTCTACAGTGTGGTCGTTGATGATCGGCGTCGTGATCAGCTACATCCTGCTGTTCGTGGCCGTGCTGTTGGCTGCGGCGTTCACTATCGACGGTTCCTTATTGGAGCAGACCCTGCAACATCCGGTGAATGTTTGGGACTTTGTGGAAGTCGCCTGGATGACGACATCGGCGGCGCTCATCGGTGGTGCGTTGGGCTCCGGATTCGAGTCAAAGGACGACATTCTTCGGGCGGCGTACGGCCAACGGGAACGCCATCGTCGCCAGTCGGTCGACGAAGACGAATAATCCGGCCGGAGGCCACCCGGCCAGGCGCTATATCGGCCCGGGGCACGCTGTTACCTAGGATGTGGCTGGCTTGGTACTGTCCCGGACGACAAGAGCAGGGGCTATTGGCGTTCGGTCCACGTCGCGCCCCTCCATGGCGCCGATAAGCACCTCCATGCTCATCAGCGCAAGGCCAGTGAAGCCTTGGCGCACCGTGGTCAGCGGAGGCAGGAAATAGTCGGAACCTTCAATATCGTCGAAACCGATGACGCTCACATCATCCGGGACGCGGACGCCATTTTCGGCGAACGCGCGTATCAGCCCGAGGGCAGTATGGTCGCTGGCCGCGAAGATCGCCTGAGGAATCCTTGCCTCCCGGACGAGCTGGAGGGCGGTCTCGTAGGCCCACCGCGGGCTCCAGTCTCCTTCGACGCACAGGCCCGGTTTGAGGCCGGCGTCACGGAGCGCAGCTTCCCAGCCGCGCTTGCGAACCCGTCCGTCGAACCAGTCCATGGAGCCAGCGAAATGCGCGATGTCGGTGTGGCCCAAGTCGATGAGGTGCTGGGTGGCGAGTCTGGCTCCGAGCTCCTGATTTTCTGAGTATGTGAAAACATTTGGAGTTGACGACGCCCCGGCGGCGATCATCTCCAGTGGCAGGCGGCACGACGCGTTCCAGACGGCCGCGGCCATTTCGACGAGGGGCGCGATGACGATAATCCCTCCCACGCCAGTATCGTCCAGACTGTCGAGGGCCCCCTGGACGGACTCTTCGTAGGGTTTTTGGACGCTGATCACGGTTGTCGCGTAGCCCTTGTTTCGCGCAACGTTTTCCAGTGCCATGAGTGTTCCCACCGGGCCGAAACGTGGGGAGCCGTCCGAGAGGATGCCAATGGAGGTCGACCGGCTTGTGACCAGAGCGGTGGCTGCGCGGTTCCTGCGGTAGCCGATGTCCTCGATGACCCGGCGGACTCGTTCGCGAGTCGAGGCGCTGACATCGGGGGCGTTGTTGAGGACTCTCGAGACCGTCCCGAACGAGACCCCTGCAAGTTGGGCAACATCGTTTATGGTCGGTTTCCGCCGCAAAGGAGCGTCCGGAGCCCGGCCATGGTCCTCGCGGGGAATCGTCGTGCCTGTCATGCTCTCTCCTGTCCGGCTGGTGGGGGCCGAGACGACGGCGGCTTTGTACGCCTCTATCTTACGTCGCCAGCCTTACCCCGGACTGCGTATCGACTCTGTGTGATGGTTGACACGGATCTGCGTGAACGTTTACGATCGCTAGCGTAAACGTTCACGGTATCTTCGTAAACGTTCACGACTTTAGTACTTCAATGGAGAGGGAGCGGGATGAGCGACACCGCCGCCGACGCACTTTTACTCGATCCGAGCGTTGGCCGTCGAAACATCGACCAGGCCCAGTGGGCAAATCTGGTACTGCTCCTGGCGGACACAGCACGTGATGATCTCGCAGTCGCTGTCCGCACCTTCGTTTCGGCCGGCTCCTCGGCTGTCATCGGCGTGTTCGATAACAGCCTCTTGTGGACGAGCTTGGTCGTTTCCGTCGACCAGGCCGGGGCTCCCGAGTCGCTGTCGACCATTGACGGCTCGGTCGCTGAGGCGGCCGGCGAAATGACAAAGGCTGCGGGCGAGGCGGTGAAGTGGGTACAAGCCCATTATGGACCGTGCTCTCTGGGGCTCTTCGTCGACAAAAAGCACGCAGAGGCCGTTGTTAGGGCTTCAGACAAGGCTGGTGCTGTCCGCACAGCCTCCGCCGCCGGTGGACTCGTCCTCTCACCGGTGCCCCCCTCCCTCGCCATTGCCCTGGCCTGACCCCAACCATCCATCACCTATCCCCCCACACACAAGCACTGGAGAACAATGATGATCCGCAGGCTTCCCTTTGTGGCCCTGGCCGCAGCCCTGTCCATTTCCGTCGCTTCCTGCAGCAGTTCGACGGCGGGCACCTCGAGCGCTCCTGACACCGGAGTGTCCGAGAAGGCCCAGCAGGCCCTTGACAAGATCAAGGGACAGGTCCTGAGCAAGGGCCCCAACGGCGAGACGCCGTCACCGGCATCGACTGCAGATCTCACGCCCGAAGAGATTGCGAAGATCAAGGCGCTCAATGCCAAGGCTGCGATCGTGATGCATTATGGCGGCAACGACTGGGCCACTGCCCAAACGAACGGCCTCAAGAGTGAATTCGAAAAGCTCGGCATAAAGGTCATCGCTACGACAGACGCGAACTTTAAGCCGGACAAGCAGGTGTCGGACATCGAGACCGTGATGACGCAGAACCCGAACATCATGATCTCCATTCCCACTGACCCGGTAGCCACGGCCTCGGCCTACAAAAAGGTGGCGGCAGCTGGGACGAAGCTCGTCTTCATGGACAACGTTCCCCAAGGACTAACAGCCGGCAAGGATTACGTTTCCGTGGTTTCCGCCGACAACTACGGCAACGGTGTCGTCGCCGCGCACCAGATGGCCAAGTCCATCGGAGGCAAGGGCAAGATCGGCGTTATCTTCCATCAGGCCGACTTCTTCGTGACCAAGCAGCGTTACGAAGGCTTCAAGGAGACCATCACTAAGGACTACCCGGACATCCAGATCGTTGAAGAAAAGGGCATCGCGGGCCCTGACTTCGCAGGTGACGCTCAGGCCGCTGCAAATGCCATGCTGAGCAAGCACGCCGACCTGGGCGGCATCTGGGCCGTGTGGGACGTCCCGGCCGAAGGCGTCATGGCCGCAGCCCGTGGCGCAGGCCGAAACGATCTGAAGATCGCCACCGAGGACCTTGGAAAGAACGTTGCCATTGCGTTGGCTAAAGACCAGCTCGTCGTCGGTCTCGGCGCCCAGGTTCCTTTCGATCAGGGGGTCACGGAGGCTCGACTGGCAGCAGGCGCCCTCATCGGTAAGGAAGCACCAGCCTATGTGGCCCTGAGCGCCGTCCCGGTTGACCACTCCAACGTCCTGGAAGCCTGGAAGCAGGTCTACCACGAGGACGCTCCCAAGGACATTCAAGAGTCCTACAAGAAGTAGCCAGACTTGGACGGTGCGGGTGCCAACCCGCACCGTCCCGAAAGGGCAACAATGAACACCGCAGACAATGTCGTCGAGATGCGTTCTGTCTCCAAGGGCTTCAACGGCGTTTCCGTCCTGAAGGATGTCAGTTTCGACGTCCGCAGAGGCGAGGTCCATGCCCTCGCAGGAGGCAACGGGGCCGGCAAATCCACGCTCATGAAGATCCTGCAGGGCGTCTATCAGGCTGACGCGGGAGAGATCATCATTGGCGGCAAGCCAGCGACGATCAACTCGATCCAGGATGCGAAGACTGCCGGCATCGGGATGGTCTTCCAGGAATTCAGCCTCGTACCGAGCCTTACGGTAGCGCAAAACATCTTCCTGGCCGCTGAACCGCTCGGCGCAGGCGGCCTCATTGATGACCGTGCCTCGGTCCGCCGGGCCAAGGAGGTCTTCGCCGAAATGGAGGTCGACGTCGATCCCCGGGCCGAGGTATCCCGGCTCGGAACCGCCTACTGGCAGCTGACCGAGATCGCCAAGGCGCTCTCGCAGGACGCCCAGGTGCTGATCATGGACGAACCCACGGCAAGCCTTGCCCGTCACGAATCTGAGGCGCTCTTCGAACTCATCGACCGCCTCAAACAGCGCGGCATCTCGATCATCTACATCTCGCACCGCATGGACGAGGTCTACCGTCTTGCCGACCGGATCACTATCCTCCGGGACGGCCGGCGGCTGCTCACCGAGCCCCTGAGCGCGGTGACCCCCGAACAGATCGTCGAGGGCATTGTCGGCAGAAAGATCGAAGGCCAGCTGGCCTACCGCGAGCGGGACCACGTGGTTCACGAGGGCGCCCCCCTGCTGGAGGTGCGTGGCCTCAACGCCGGGCGGCGTGTACGGGACGTCTCTTTCTCGCTCCGGCCAGGGGAGATCCTGGGCTTGGCCGGTCTTATGGGCAGCGGCCGCACCGAACTCGCCCGGGCACTGTTCGGCATCGACCGGCGGGACAGCGGTGACATCCTCATCCGCGGGGAGAAGATCAACCTGAATTCCCCCCAGCAGGCCATAGACGCCGGGGTTGCCCTGATCCCCGAGGACCGGCGAGCTCAAGGCCTCGTCCTGGACCACTCGGTCCGGGACAACCTGCTGCTGCCCCTGCTTGGCCAGATCCAGCGGGGACCGTTGCTTAATTCCATGAAGGGCAAGGATCTGTCTTCGTCTCTCATCAAGAAGTTCGCGGTCAAGGTCGCCCACCCCAACCGCCCGGTGCGGCTGCTTTCAGGCGGAAACCAGCAGAAGGTGGTGATCGCCAAGTGGCTGGGCACCGACCCGGACATCCTGATTCTGGACGAACCCACAGCCGGCGTCGACATCGGCACCAAGAGCGAGATCCTGGACATGATCCGCGAACTCGCCAGCGCCGGTAAAGCAGTTATCGTCATCTCCTCCGAGTACCCGGAACTACTCGCGGTCAGCGACCGCGTCCTCGTCCTCAAGGACGGCTCCGTCATCCGTGACATCCCCCGCAGCGATATCGCTGACGAGGAATATCTTCAACTTGCAGTCCAGGGAGTCTGAACAGTGAGCAAGACAAACACCATCACCGCCCGCGATATGGCGGCACCCCGCAATTTTGGCACGGTCCTCAAAGAGCTCGACTGGCGGCGCTACGTCATCTACATCGGGTTCGTTGTCGTCTTCCTCTTCTTCGCCGTCCTGCTGCGCGACCAGGGATTCATGACCCCCCAAAACCTGCTGAACATTTTCCGGCAGACCGCCACCATCACCGTCATCGCAGTGGGCATGACCTACGTCATCTCCTGCGCTGAGATTGACCTCAGCGTCGGCTCAGTGGCCGGACTGGCCAGTGTCTGCACGGCCATGGCGGTATCGCAGTGGGGCCTGGTCCCAGGCATCCTCGCCGGCCTCGCCGTCGGACTCGTCGTCGGGTCCATCAATGGCGCGCTGGTCAGCCTCCTGGGTATCCCTTCCTTCCTGGTGACGCTCGGCATGCTGGGTATCGCCGCGGGCGTCGCCCAGTGGATCACGGCCTCGGCCCCCCAGCCGATCCTGAATGACGCATTCAACATGATTTTTGGATCCGGGGACTTCGGTCCCGTTCCTGGCCTGGTCGTCTGGAGCGCCCTCTTTGTTGCGGTCGGCGCGGTCGTATTGAACCGCACCAGGTTCGGCCGCCAGGTGCTCGCTACCGGCGGCAACAGGAACGCTGCTGAGTTCACCGGCATCAACACCAAGCGCATCAAGTTCCAGGTGCTCCTGATCTCGGGCACGGTCGCGGCCGTCGCCGGCATGCTGTATGCCGGGCGTCTCCAGTCCGGCCGGTTCCAGTGGGGATCGGGTGATGAACTGTCCGCCATCGCCGCCGTCATCCTCGGCGGGACAAGCCTCTTCGGCGGATTCGGTTCCATCATGGGAACTCTGTTCGGTGCCCTTCTGATTGGCCTGATCAACAACGGCCTGATCCTGGCCGGTCTGGACAGCAGCCAACAGCAGGTGGTCCGTGGCGCCATCATCATCCTGGCCGTCGCCCTCGCCCGGAAGAAGTAAAACCACATGACCCTCAAACTACGGTCCGGAATCATCGGCACAGGATTCATGGGCTCAGTCCATGCCCACGCGGTGCGCGCAGCAGGCGGCGAAGTCAGTGCAATCGCCGGAAGCAGCCAGGCTTCCGCCGAAGCGGCAGCAGCCTCCCTCGGCGCCCGAACCGCAGCCGAGTCCCCCGAAGCCCTGATCGCACGAGCCGACGTAGATGTCATCCACATCTGCACCCCGAACGCGACCCACGCCGACCTTGCCCGTAGGGCGATCGCAGCCGGGAAAGCAGTTGTCTGCGAGAAGCCCCTCGCCACGAGCGTTGAGGACGCCAGGGAACTCACGGACCTCGCCGACCGGGCAGGCGTCGTCACGGGCGTGCCCTTCGTCTACAGGTTCTATCCGGCCGTCCGCGAGGCCCGGGACCGTATCCTGCGCGGCGACGCCGGCCGTCTCTGGCTGCTGCACGGTTCCTACCTGCAGGATTGGCTGGCGGGCGCGGAAGCCACAAACTGGCGCGTCGACTCCAAACTCGGAGGAGCCTCCAGGGCTTTTGGTGACATCGGTGTGCACTGGTGCGACCTGATGGAGTTCACCACCGGACACAGAATCACCAGCCTGGTGGCAAAGACCAGCCGGGCCCACGACCAACGTGAAACCGGCGGCCAGTTGTCCTCCGTCGCTACAGAGGACGGCGCCACGCTCGTTTTCGAGACCGACAAGGGGGCCACGGGCTCCCTCGTCGTCAGCCAGGTCAGCCCGGGCCGAAAGAACCGGCTGTGGTTCTCCTTCGACGGAACCGAAGCGTCATTCAGCTTCAACCAGGAACGGCCTGACACCCTTCACGTCGGAAGTACAAGGTCCAGTTCCGTCATCCCCGTGGGCCCGGAGTCCCTTTCCACCCCGGGCGGCAGAAGCTACGCCAAACTCCCACCGGGACATCCCCAGGGATACCAGGACAGCTTCAACTCCTTTGTCGCCGACGTCTACGCGGCCGTCCAGGGACAGGCGCCCGAAGGCCTGCCCACGTTCGGGGACGGTCTGCGTGCAGCGCTCCTGACAGATGCACTCGTCACCTCGGCTGCACAACGGTCATGGGTAGACGTTCCCGGTATTGACACCCCATTCGAATTACTCAAGTCTTCCTCCGCATCTGAAAGGCACAAGCAATGAAACTTGGTTACTGTTCCATCACCTGGGGCGGCGTCGTTGGCCACCCGCAAGGCGTTACGAGCGTCAAGGACCTCTTTTACATGACCCACGGCTCCATGAGGGACGCCGTCAAGGACATCGCATCCGTCGGCTATCAGGGTGTGGAAATGTTCGACGGGAACCTTGCGGAGTACGCGGAAAAGCCCGAAGAACTCAAAGAGATCCTAAGCAGTTCAGGAGTCGTACTGACAAGCGTGTATACCGGGGCAAACTTCATCTACGCCGACATCCTCCCGGACGAAATGCACCGCATTCATCGCGCCGCCGAATTGGCCGCGAGCTTCGGAGCGGAACGGCTCGTTGTGGGGGGCGGAGCACGGCGCGCGAACGGAACCACTGACGAGGACTACCAACGCCTCGGTGAGGCGCTGGACAGCGTGGCGGACATCGCCGAGAGCTTTGGCCTTTCGGCAAGCTACCACCCGCACCTGAGCACCATCGTCGAAGGCCCGGAGGATCTGGATCGGCTCATGCCGCTGACCCGGATCGGCTTCTGCCCGGACACGGCACACCTTGCAGCGGGTGGCGCAGACCCGGCCGCAGTCATCCGGAAATACCCTGACAGGATCCAGCACGTCCACCTCAAGGACTTCCAGAAGGACCCCTTTAATTTCCTGCCGCTGGGCCAGGGAGAACTCGACTTCCCGGACATCATCGCCGCGATCCGCGAAAGCGGATACGACAGCTGGCTCATGGTCGAACTCGACAACTACGACGGTGACCCGCGAGCCGCCGCAGAAATCAGCAAGAAATACCTTGAGAAGCTCCTTTAACTGATTTTTCAACCGCGAGGGGCCGCCACAGCCGGCGTGTCCCGAACTTCCCGGAAGGAACAAGATCCACATGCAGAATCTCAACGTCGGCCTCATCGGAGGCGGCTTCATGGGCAAGGCCCATTCCTTGGCCTACGCCGCCATGCCCATGTTCTTTTGGCCGGCACCGGCACTCCCGGTCCGCAAAGTCATCGCTGAAGCTAACCCGGATCTCGCCGCCGAAGCGGCCCGCCGCTTCGGGTTCGAGAACTCCACAGCTGACTGGCGCAGCATCATTGACGATCCGGACATCCACGTCGTAGACATCGCCACACCCAACCATCTCCACGCGGAAATTGCCATCGCCGCCGCTGAAGCAGGCAAACACATCATCTGCGAAAAGCCGCTGGCCCGCACCGGCGAAGAATCCAAGGCGATGTACGACGCGGTCAAAGACAAGAACATCGTCCACATGGTCGCCTTCAACTACCGGCGCACCCCCGCAGTCGCGCTGGCAAAGAAATACATCGAGGAAGGGGCAATCGGACAAATCCTCAACTTCCGCGGCACCTATCTGCAGGACTGGAGCGCCGACCCGAACTCCCCCCTGTCCTGGCGCTTCCAGAAATCCATCGCAGGTTCCGGTGCCCTGGGTGACATCGCAACGCACGTCATTGACATGGCAAGGTACCTCGTCGGCGAGTTCAGCGCCGTCAATGCCGTCCTGTCCACCTGGATCCCGGAACGACCGCTCCAAACAGGCGGGGCGGACGCACTCGGCACCGTACGGGGCGGGGAGGGCCCCCGCGGCCAGGTTGATGTCGATGATGAAGTCATGACCATGATCCGCTTCGCCAACGGGGCCGTCGGATCCGTCGAAGCGACACGCAACGCTCATGGGAGGAACAACTACATAACCTTCGAAATCCACGGAACCGAGGGCAGTATCGTCTTCAACTACGAACGGCGCGACGAACTGCAGGTCTGCTTCGCGTCCGACCAGGGCGACCGGCGCGGCTTCCGCACCATCTACACCGGTCCGGCACATCCCTATGGAGAAGGACTCTGGCCCATTCCTGCCCTCGGCATTGGCTACGGCGAAACGAAGATCATCGAGGCCTATGACTTCTTCAAAGCCATCGCAGAAGGCGGCAGCGTAAGCCCCAACTTTGCAGACGGCTATCAGGTTGCCCTCATCGACGACGCGATCGTCGAATCAGCTGCAAAAGAGTCCTGGGTCGAGGTCCCGCAGATCAGCGCTTAACACCCGTTCGGGGGGACGGCGCCTGCTGTCCCCCCGAACCCCAAACCCGATAAAAGGATGGAAACATGGCCACCGCACTCCCGGCTCAACGCAACGCAGCAGAAGTCTGGCTGATGCCTGTCTTCATAGCCAAAGAAGGGCGAGGCGGCGAAGTGCGGAAAGCGCTCGCCAGGCTGCAGTCGGTGAGCCGCAACGATCCAGGCTGTCTGGAGTACACCGTCTTTACCGACGACCAGCGCTCGGGGACCTTCGTGCTGCTTGAGGGATGGAACAGCCGCCAAGACCTCGTCGAACACAACGACAAGAGCCACGTGAAGGATTTTGTGCAGATGGTGACGCCGCTGCTGGCCGTGCCGTTTTCGGTGACTCCTCTTACGCCGCTGGCTTGACACGAGCCAGGGGCTATCGCGGAAGGCAGCCCTGGGGCGCCCATTGATGCTTCTGCCAAAACCATCGAAGCAACATCTTGCCGATTCATCATCCATCCCAACACCCAGTAGGAGCCTGATATGCCCCGCCCGTACACCTTGTTCACCGGCCAGTGGGCCGACCTGCCCTTCGAGGAAGTCGCCCGTCTGGCCTCCGGCTGGGGCTACGACGGCCTGGAAATCGCGGTCTCCGGCGACCATCTGGACGCCTGGCGCTGGGACGAGCCCGGCTACGTCGAATCCAAGCTCGCCGTGCTGCAGAAGTACAACCTCAAGGTCTGGGCCATCTCCAACCACCTCAAGGGCCAGGCGGTGTGCGATGACCCGATCGACTTCCGGCACGAGGCCATCGTCGGGGCGCGCGTGTGGGGCGACGGCGAGCCGGAAGGCGTCCGCCAGCGCGCGGCCGAGGAAATGAAACACACCGCCCGCCTCGCCAAGGCCCTCGGCGTCGACACCGTGGTCGGGTTCACCGGATCCTCCATCTGGCAGTACGTCGCGATGTTCCCGCCCGTGCCGGAGAAGGTCATCGAGGCCGGCTACCAGGACTTCGCGGACCGCTGGAACCCCATCCTGGACGTCTTCGACGA
>NZ_FUZD01000014.1:0-103688 GCF_900168135.1 Arthrobacter sp. 49Tsu3.1M3 | reverse complement strand
GGCTGGAACCCGCCGGCACCGTTGAGATCGTTGCCGTTGGCGTCCTTGGAATCGACGTTGAAGTTCAGTTGGGTGTCGAATTTTCCGGGCGCCGGGAGGAAGACGGTGTTTTGCGCCATCGCCAGGATCTTGCCGGTACCGGGTGCGATGGAGACCATCGCCGTGCCCCATTTGTCCGGGTTGGCCCCGGCCGTGCCATCGACCTGCGCCTGCGCGGCCAGTTGGAGCCGGCTGTCCAGGGTGGTGGTGATGGTCAGGCCGCCGCGGAACAGCTTCCGCTCGCGTTCGGCCATATCCGCGCCGTAGGCCGGATTGTTGAGAATGAGGTGGGAAACGTAGTCGCAGAAGTACGGTGCCATTTCCGCGCCGGCGCATCCCTGCCTTCCTGGGGTGATCTTGAGATCCACCGGAGCGGCCACGGCTGCATCATGCTGCGCCTGGGTGATGGCGCCGTAGCTGAGCATCTTGGCGAGAACCTGGTTGCGCCGCTGGACGGCGTTTTCCGGATGGACGTCAGGATTGTAGAAGCTGGGGCTGTTCACGAGGCCGGCCAGCAGGGCAGCCTGCGGCAGGGTGAGGTCCTTGGCAGTGGTGTTGAAGAAGTAGCGGGACGCGGCTTCGATGCCGTAGGCGTCCCGGGCGAAGAACACGATGTTCAGGTACCCCTCCAGGATCTGGTCCTTGGTGTATTTCTTTTCCAGTTCGACGGCGAGCCTCATCTCGCGGATCTTGTCGGCCATGCTCTTTTGCCCGTTGAGGACAATCTGGTCGCCCCTGTCCGCCGACACGAGGGATTCGTTGAGCACATTGGTGACGTACTGCTGGGTCAGGGTGGAGGCACCCTGCCTGGCGCCGCTGGTCAGGTTGGATACCAGCGCCCGGAGAATCCCCTGGGGGTCGATGCCGGCGTGTTCGTAGAAGCGGCGGTCCTCGATCGCGACGATGGCGTCCTTGATGTACGGGGACATCTGGTCGAGCCGGATTTTTACGCGGTTTTCCGCGTAGAAGGTGGCGATCGGTTTCCCGTCGGCGGTGAGCACCCTGGTCGATTCCGACGGCGGATCAACGGTCAGTTCCGAGGGGAGGCTGTTGAACAATTTGATCGAGTCGCTGACGGCGAAACCTGTCGCGGCCACCGTGGGGACCAGAAGGCTGGCGGCCAGGACACCGCACACCGCGCTCGCCGTCAGGAACCAGAATAGCCTCCACAGGGTCTTGGCTACGAGGGATCCGGTGCGTTTCCTGGGCGACATGGTGCCTGGACTGGCTAGGTCAATGAGTCGATGGCGACGGTGATCGCCAGGATTAGCGGGACGTCCTCGCCGCCCGCGATTTCGACGCCGTAGGACTCGCGCACGCGGAACCACTTCTTGGAGATCGTGGCGACCGTATGGCCGTCGCGCTCGATCTCGTATTCGTGGTCGACGATGTTGCCGTGTGCCTTCATGTCGGGGCCGCCCTTTACGTCGATGGAGAAGCGGTCCCGGAGCCCTACCAGGGCCTTGTGGACGGTCGCGGCGGTGTCGCTGCCGCGCTCGACGGCGACCTTGTCCCGGATCGAGAGCTTGCGTTCCTGGATGCGCGCCACCTCGTTGCCGGAGGCATCCTCCAGGACGAAAGTGTCCCGCATGCGCAACGCCTTTCCATTGACTTTGTAGGCCCGTCTGCCCTCGCCGTCTTCGATCCAGAAGTCATCCCCGATCGACAGCAGTTTCTCGCGCATCTGAAACCGCTCGCCCATGGGTTCGTCGGGCCGGTGCCGTAATAGTCCCATGCCCCGACCATAGGACCGCTCCTCCGGCCGGCGCCTCACCCGAACCGGATGGTCCGGGGAACCAACCAGGGTCATGGGCCGGCGTGGCTCCAGCGCTGCTCGATCCGGCCAAATTTCCAGACTGCGAGCGCGATCAGCCAGATGATGACGAAGAGTCCCACGATGATGTACCCGACGTTTTCGAGGTCCAGCGCACCGATGGCGGCCGCCGGCCCCGATTCGAGTCCCAGTTTGTCCGCCACGAGCCCAAGCAGCACGGTGACACCGACCACCAGGGCCACAATCACCGAGAGCACCGTGACTGTGAGGTTGTAGAAGACCTTGCGGACCGGCTTCAGGAACGCCCACCCATATGCGCGGGACATGAACACGCCGTCGGCGGTGTCGAAAATGCTCATTCCGGCGGCGAACAGCACCGGCAGGACCAGGATGGCGTACCAGGGCAGGGAGAAGGCCGCGGAACCGGCGGCGAGCACGAGCAGGGCCACCTGGGAGGCGGTGTCGAATCCCAGGCCCATCAGCAGGCCGACGGGATAGATGTGCCATGGCTTGGTGATTCGTTGGGTGGTTCCGCCGAGGAGCCGCGCCAGGAAGCCCCGGTTGTGGAGCTGGTGCTCAAGCTCGGCCTCGTCCAGTTCCCCGGTCCGCATCTCGCGGAACACCCGGGCGATGCCGACCACCGAGACGAGGTTCATCAGACCGATCAGGATCAGGAACGTTCCAGCCACGACGCTTCCCACCAGTCCCAGCGTCTGCACCAGGGCCGAGTCCCCGTCGTGCACGGTGCCGGCCATGGCCCTCGCGCCGAGGGCCAGGAGCAGCGCGGCGCCGAACACCACGGTGGAGTGGCCCAGCGAGAACCAGAAGCCCACGCCCAGCGCGGCCTTTCCCTCGCCGACCAGCTTGCGGGTGGTGTTGTCGATGACGGCGATGTGGTCGGCGTCGAACGCGTGCCGCACTCCCAGCAGAAAGGCGGTAACGCCCAGCCCCACCCCGTACACGCCGGAGCGGCCCAGCGCGAAGTTCTGCGGAGCCACCGCCAGGGTCAACACACTCCAGCCGACCACGTTGAGCAGGAGGACGAAGCCGGTGATACCGGCGAGATGGAACTTGTCCCGGCGTTCCCAGCGACCGGACGTCGCCCCAACCGGCTGCGCTACAGGCAACAAGTTGCTCATAATCCGTAAGGGTAGGCGCGGGGGTCGCCGCTGCCAAGACCTCGCGGACTGCGGACCTGTGCGTGGCCGTGAGGTGCGCCGGCATCGTCTCCGCTTGCGCCGTTGACAGAAGACGCCCCTATCCGCCGGTGCGGCCGCCATGCAAGCATGGGGTCACCAATCATGCACAGCACTCCGATCATGCACAGCACTCCGATCACGCACAGCGAGGGGACTCGATGAAATCCAATGAACTGCTGCTGGATGCCTTCGGCCGGATCCGTGAGACGGTGGCCGCGGCCCTGGCCGGGGTTGATGATGCCACCCTGCTCCGGCGGCCCGGAGGCAACGGGAATTCAATGGCCTGGCTCATCTGGCACCTCAGCAGGGTCGAGGACGCGCAAGTCGCCTCCGCCGCGGGCCTGGAGCAGGTGTGGAGCTCAGAGGGGTTTGCCGACCGCTTTGGCCTGCCGCTCTCCAAGCGCGACACCGGCTACGGCCATTCGAGCGGCCAGGTGGACGCGGTGCAGGCACCGCCGGAACTGTTGCTTGAATACTACGAAGCCGTCCACCGGCAGACCGTGAATTTCCTGGAGAACCTCGGCGACGACGACTTCGACCGCATCGTCGATACCCGCTGGGACCCGCCCGTCACCCTCGGGGTGCGGCTGGTCAGCACGATTGCCGATTGCCTCCAGCACGTGGGGCAGGCGGCCTACGCTAAGGGCCTGAACTCCGCGCACGGGCACGGCTAGAGCGGTCCCGGCCATGCAGGCGGCCGATATTCGCGGACTCTTCCCGGGGCTACAGGACACCATCTATCTCAACACCGCCTCGATGAACGTCGGCTGCGCACCTGCCCGCGAGGCCTACGAGCTGGCCGTCGAGCGCTGGTCCGCGGGCAGGTTCGACTGGATGGATGCCGAGCGGGCAGGGGAGGAGGCCCGCACCATGTTCGCGGAGATCGTCGGGGCGACGGCGCGGGAGATCGCGATCGTCCCGGCCGTGAGCTCCGCCGCCGGGATAGTGGCCGCCAACCTGCCGCCGGCGAAGCGCGGCGAGAATGTCGTGGTGGCCGGGAACGAATTCGCCTCGAACTATTTCCCCTGGCTTCTGCTCCGGAACCGCGGTTACGAGGTCCGGGCCGTGGCACCGGGCGGTGACGGCGTGAGGGCCGAGGCATTTGGCCAGGCGGCCGACGGCGGCACCCGCCTGATCGCTGTGAGTGCCGTCCATTCGGCCAACGGCTACCGGGCGGACCTGGCCGCACTCAGCCGGGTCGCGGCCCGCTCCGGCGCCTGGTTTTTCGTCGACGCCTGCCAGGCCGCGGGCGCGGTGCCCCTGGATGTGGTGCGCGACGGCGTCGATTTCCTGGCCGCCGCGAGCCACAAGTTCCTGCTCGGCTCCAGGGGCATGGGCTACCTCTATGTCCGCCGCGGGCTGCTTGACCGGATCCAGCCCGTCGGTCCGGGCTGGAAAGCCGCGCGCAACCCGGCCGCGAGCTTCTACGGACCGGCCATGGATCTCTCACCCACGGCCTCAAAGCTCGACGCCTCCTTGGCGTGGTTTCCCGCCCTGGCCGAGCAGGCGGCGCTCGGCACCTTCCGCAGGTTCGGCATCGGGGCCCTGCTCGATCGCAACGCCCGGCTCGCCCGGCGTCTTCAGGAGGCCCTGGCGGCGCAGGGCTCCGCGTTCCGGCCGTTCGCTGAGCAGCACCGCTCCACGATCTTCTCCGTTCCGGTGACCGACACCGAGGCGGTCCTGGCGCGGCTCCGCCAGGCCAACGTTGTGGCATCGGTCCGGGAGGGCAGGATCCGGCTGGCGGTACATTTCTACAATCTGGACGAAGAACTCGATTGCGTGGCCGGGCTGATCGGGCGGGGCTGAGCGGCGGCGGCGCCTCTCATGGAAACTGGTGCGCGCCGCAGCACCGGTACTAGGCGCGCCCTGGGTCCTTGCCGTCGCTGGCGTACACGAGGCCGATCTGGCGCCGAACTTCGTCCATGGCCTCCATGACCTGAACGCTCTGCCGGGGCGGCAGAACGTCGTTGGCAATGGAGCCGGCCGCAATGAGCCGCTCCATTTCCTGGGCCTGGTATTGCATGCCGCGGCCGGTGACGGGTTCATCGAATCGCTCGACGACGTTTCCGTCGGCGTCGTACCGGGTGAAGGCCGACGGCGTGTACCAGACTGACGGGAGCTCGATCCGGCCTTCGGTTCCGATGATCGAGGCCTGGTTTGGTCCTGCCGTGTCCAGCGCGCAGTGCAGCACGGCCTGCTGCCCGCCATCGTATTCGAAGATCATCGCGGTCTGCCGGTCAACTCCGGTTTCGGTCATGCTGGCCGCTGCCCGGATCCCTGTGGGCGGCCCGAAGACATCGAAGGCGAAGGAGACGGGGTAGATGCCCAGGTCCAGGAGCGCTCCGCCTCCCAGCGCCGGGTCGTTGAGGCGGTGCGCCGGATCCTTGGGCAGATTCTGGTTGTGGTCCGCGATCACTGTGCGGACCTCGCCCAGGGCGCCGGACCGAATCAGCTCACGGATGCGAACCATGTGCGGAAGGTAGCGGGTCCACATTGCCTCAAGGGCGATCAGCCCCTTCGTCTCCGCGAGCTCCACAATCTCCCGGGCCTGCCAGGCGTTCATGGCGAAGGGCTTTTCGATCAGCACGTGTTTACCGGCATCCAGGGCCAACAGCGCATTCTCGTGGTGGAACGGGTGCGGCGTCGAAATGTAGACAACGTCGACGTCCGGGTCGGCCACGAGGTCCTCGTAGCTTCCATGGGACGTGGGGATCTGAAACCGGGCCGCGAACTCGGCCGCGGATGCCATGGTCCTGGAGCCAACGGCCTGGACCACTGAGCCGTTGTCGACCAGGTCCGGCGTTTGCAGCCCGGCGATGAACCCGGTGCCGAGAATTCCCCATCTCGCCCGGGGCGCGGAGAGACCTGCGGTGCCGGGTATGTCGTGCTCTGCCATGCGTTTGGGTTCCCTTCGAACATGCGGTCACGAAAGCATCGGGCGGCTCGTGGAGCGTCCAACGGCTTCGCGGGACGTGTTCGTATCCTAATCCCGATGCCTGCATTCATGGTGTGAGCGGACCCCGAAGCACACGCAGGGCCGCGGCGGCGTCACCTTCAATGACGGCGCTCTCTGCCAGGTTGGATCGACCCCAAAGACCCAGATACATCACCGGCAACGGGGCGGAAATCGATGCCAGGGCGGCACCAGGTCCCAGTGTCCAGCTGGCGGTCCCTGGCACCTGGAAGGTCACAGCTTTGTCCGGGGGCGGCATTCGGTCCAGCCGCAGCTGCCGGGGCGCGAACATAGCCAGGACCTCGTCGACACCGTCGATCATGAAGTCGTCCGCCAGGGCGGGGATCTCCAGGCCAAGCGCCTGGCAGGCGTCGACCAGGTGGATGGCGTGTTCGTGGGCCTGTCGCCGAAGCCAGAACCGGGCGGTGCGCGGCGGCGGGCCAAAGTTCCAGCATTCGCTCTCGGGATCAAGGCCCGTCATCGTCTCGAGGAAGGGTGCGGTGCCCGCCAGAAACCAGGCTGCGGCGCCCTCGGCCGGCGGTGCAGGTTCCTGGACAAAGGTGCCAGTCCGGACTACCCCGGCTGCCCACCTCTCGATTGAGCCGAGATGCCCGAAGAGCTGCTCGAGCGTCCAGCCGGCGCACGCCGGTACAACGCGGGCAAGCGTGTCCGGCGGCTGCCGGGCGAACGTGCCGAGGTGGTCCAGGGAGCTGGCCAGCTCGGCCAGGAATTCATCGGGTGACATGGGAGGAGCCTAGCGCGACGCGGGGGCAGTCCGCGGCCCGGCCCGCGCGCCCGCCAAGTACGCACTCTTGTCCGCCCAAGTACAGGGCAGGTAGTAGCTGGATGAATACGGGAATCGAAGCCGAAAAGTCGAGTAGCCTCCACTCGCGCGCTCATCACCCCCCGCTTCTAGGCTCCAAAGTACTGGGTTAATAAAGTCAATGTAGTGGTCAGAAACGGGTCTCAGCCATGCATGATCAAACAGAATCTTGGGTTTCGTCCGGCCAATTTCAGGGCCGATCGCGCGGTGGACATACGGGTGGGGCACCGCATCTCCGGAGGCAGCAGGCGGCCGGGATCCACGCCGCCCAGCCCCGACGACGCGGGTCGTCCCGGGGCGCGTGGGCTGCCCTGCTGTCAGCAACGCTCACCCTCGCCGGCCTGTCCGTCGGTGGGACCGCCGTTGCGGACGTGGGGACCATCGCCCACGATTCGCTGCGGACAGGATGGGACCAGGACGAGGCCGGACTCTCGCCGTCGGCAGTCGCATCCTCGAATTTCGGCAAACTGTTCTCCGCAAAAGTGGACGGGCAGGTCTACGCCCAGCCACTCGTGGTTGGCACGACCGTGATAGCCGCGACGGAAAACAATGCTGTCTACGGGCTGGACAGCGCGACGGGCGCCGCCAAGTGGACGCGCAAACTCGGACCGTCTTGGCCGGCGTCGACAGTTCGCTGCAGTGACCTCACGCCCAACATCGGAATCACGTCCACCCCCGTTTACGACCCGGCTACGAAGAGTGTCTTCCTGCTGTCGAAGACCAACGACGGGGCGACAGCCCAGCTCCCGCACTGGTACATGCATTCCCTCGATGTGGCCACGGGGGCGGAGAAGCCCGGCTTCCCCGTCGTCATTGATGGCGCGCCGACGAACGACCCCAGCCGTCCGTTCAATGCCATGACCGCGATGCAGCGCCCCGGGCTGCTCCTCATGAACGGGGTCGTGTATGCGGGCTTTGCCAGCCACTGCGACTACACGCCGTTCGTCGGCTACGTCGTCGGCGTATCTACCGCGGGCCGGCAGACCACAATGTGGGCGACGGAATCCGGCAACGCCAACGCGGAGGGTGGGATCTGGCAATCTGGCGGAGGACTCGTGTCCGACGGTCCCGGTCAAATCCTGTTCACCACGGGAAACGGCATTTCACCCAATCCGGGCCCGGGAACGAAGCCGCCCACCACCCTGGCGGAGGCGGTGGTCCGGCTCCGGGTCGGCAGTGACGGCAACCTGAAAGCCACCGACTTCTTCAGCCCGGCCGACAACGCGAAACTGAACCGCAACGATGCCGACCTGGGGTCCGGCGCTCCCGTCGGGATCCCGGACGGCTACGGCACCGCAGCGCACCCGCACCTGATGGCCCAAATCGGCAAAGACGGCCACATGTACCTTCTGGACCGGGACAACCTGGGCGGCATGGCGCAGGGGCCCGGCGGAACCGACGCCGTCCTGGACAAGGCCGGTCCGTACAGCGGAGTGTGGGGAAAGCCCGCGTTTCTCGGGACAAGCACCGGTGGCTACCTCTATGTCGTCGAAAACAACGGGTTCCTTCGCGCGTTCAAGATCGTCCCTGGCGCTTCGGGCGGGGTCAGCCTCGCCGCCGTCGGGACCTCCGCCGGCACGTTCGGGTTCAGCTCCGGTTCGCCGGTGGTGACGTCCTCCGGCAAGGACGGGTCCTCCGCCCTGGTCTGGGTGGTCTATGTCAGCGGAGGCACCGGCGCCGGCGCCGAACTGCGCGCCTACCGCGCGATACCGGACAACACCGGGAACCTCAAGGAAGTGTTCAGCGCCCCCCTGGGCATAGGGGCCAAGTTCTCCTCGGTGGCCACTGATAAGGGCCGCGTCTACGTGGGAACCCGGGACGGGCAGGTCTTGGGTTTTGGCGCCCCGACAACATCAGCGGTAGGGGCGAAAAACACCGACCTCGGTAACGTCGCGGTGGGGAAGACCGTGACCGGGAACGTGACGATCACCGCGTCACGGGCGGTAACGGTGAGCTCCATCACAACGAGCGCCCCGTTCAAGATCGGAACCACGCTCACGCTGCCCCGGAACCTGGCCAAGGGCGCAAGCATGACGGTACCCGTAACCTTCTCGCCGGTCGTTCCGGGCCAGGCGGACGGCACCCTGACGGTCAAAACGGCCGACGGCGAGACCGATCTCCTCGGCCTCCACGGCGTCGGCACGAAGGAGGGCCTGGGCGCGACTCCGCCCACGGTGCAGTTCACCGACGTCCCGACAAAAACGATCAGCCGGCAGACCGTCAACATCGTCAACACCGGCACAACCGTCGCCAAGATCACCGGGGTCACGCTGCCGGCTAACGCACAGCTCCGCGCCGACCCCGCCACGGTTCCGTCTGTGGGGCAGACCATCCAGCCCCTCGCGTCGGTGGCAGTGTCCATGACGTTCAGTCCCACGTCAACGAATCCCGTGACCGATACGCTCGTCGTCACCAGTGACCGCGGGTCGGTAACCGTGAAGGTGACCGCGACCGCCGTCTCGGGCGCGGCGCACCTGCAGATGCCCCGCACCCTGGACTTTGGTGACGTCCCCGTGGGGACCTCCGCCACCAGGGCATTCCAGATCACGAACACCGGCAACGTACCGATGACGATCACCAAGGCGAAGGCGCCGTTGGGGGTCTTTTCAACCACCACTCCCATTGCCGAGGGATTGAAGATTCCTGCCGGCGAATCCGCATTCCAGAGCGTAACTTTCACGCCGACGGCCTTCGGGCAGGCGGGAACTTCCGAAACCTACTACCTGATCACGGCGGACGACGGTCAGGGCGCGTTGAAGGTGATGCTCACCGGGAAGGGCACCGACGACCCCATCGCTGCCTACGCGTGGAAGATTGGCGCGGGCGACCCGCGGTCGTCCCTTGGCCGGTCGCTGACTTTGGAGTATCCCGTTGCTGGAGGGAAGTGCCAGGACTATGTGAAAGGTGTGATCTGCTGGTCCCCGGCGACCGGGGCACATTCGGTACGTGGTGAGGTTTACAAACGCTACAAGGCTGCGGGGGCCGCCGCGGGTGCGCTCGGCTTCCCCACGACCGACGAGAAGGGCTCGACGGACGGAGTGGGAAGGTACAACCACTTCTCCGGGTCGGGCGGTTCCTCGATTTATTGGACCCCGACGACGGGGGCCCACTTTGTCCTCGGTGCGATCCGGGCCAAATGGACGGCGCTGGGCGCGGAGACCGGGGCCCTGGGGTATCCGATCACGGATGAGAAGCGCAGTCCGGACGGGGTGGGACGGTACAGTGACTTCTCCGGTTCGGGCGGGTCCTCGATTTACTGGTCGAAATCGACCCAGGCACACGCAATTGTGGGTGCGATCCGGGCCAAGTGGGCGGCCGTGGGCGCGGAGACGGGCCTGGGTTACCCGACCACAGACGAAAGACGCTCCTCTGACGGCGTGGGGCGGTACCAGCACTTTTCCGGCGGCGGTGGAAACTCGATTTTCTGGTCGCCGAAGACCGGGGCGCACTATGTGCTGGGTGCGATCCGGGCCAAGTGGGCGGCCGTGGGCTGGGAGACGGGCCTGGGTTACCCGACCACAGACGAGAGGGGCGCCGCTGATGGCGTGGGGCGGTACCAGCACTTTTCCGGCGGCGGTGGAAACTCGATTTTCTGGTCGCCGAGGTCCGGGGCGCACTATGTGCTGGGTGCGATCCGGGCGAGGTGGGCCTCCCTCGGCTGGGAGAGGAGCCGGCTGGGCTATCCGACCCGTGACGAGTACCCGGTTTCTGTCGGCCGGGCCTCGGACTTTCAACGGGGCCGCCTGACGTGGAATTCGAGCACCTATAAGGTCACGGGTTAGCGGGGGCTCGTCAAGTCAGATCCTCCCGGACCGATTGGCGTCCGGACCTTATCGGTCCGGACGCCGGTCGGTCCGGACCTGTTCCGTCCGACCTGAGTGGTCTGGAAGCGGGCGACGGCTGCGGCGTAAATTGAAGATGCGGGCCGGCCGGTCTCCGGCGGTGGTGCGGTCCAACGAACCTGCATATTGAATCCGAGCAGGAGCCCGCCAAGCTGAGGAGTGATCACATGAGCCAACTTATCCAGCGCCTGCTTGCTGCGTTCAACGACCACGATCTTGAGGCAGCGGCCGCGTTGTTCCATGAGTCGTACAAAAGCGTGCAACCGGTGCACCCGGCCAGGGCATTTGTGGGACGGGCGCAGATGCACGCGAACTGGGCAGCGATATTCGCTGGCGTTCCCGATTTTCACGCAGAATTGCTCCGCTCCGTGGACGACGGTAACAACACATGGAGCGAATGGACCTGGCTCGGCACCCGCACCGATGGGCGGTCCTTCGACATGCGCGGCGTAACGATTTTCGAGATCAAGGACGGCCTCATTACGAGCGGAAGACTCTACATGCAAGAGCTTGAACGAGGGGACGTGGGCATTGCAGAGGCAGTCCATACGCTAACGGGCCGCCGGCCGGACCGGCCCACGGGTGGTCGCGGGGACTGAAGCGGAGGGCCCCAGGCGGCTGAAGGAAGGCTGCGCGCGCGTCTGAGCGATTTGGCCTGGTGCCGGAGCTGGCGCCGCGTTGGGCCGCCGCCGTCGTCGTTGTTGGCAAGCTGGTAGTAGCCGGGCGCCGGGCAGCGGTGGCTGTGCGTGCAGGACCCTTGCCGGAAGTCTGACTTCGGAGGAGGATGATCGGCACACTGAGGAGGCCCGCCATGACCCAGCTCGGCAAGTTTGAGAAGTACCTGATTGAGGAATTCTTCGACGACTACCGCTCCGGCGCCATGAGCCAGTACACCTTCACGCGCCGGGTGGCGTTCATCACCGGCAGCATGGCGGCGGCCTCGGCAGCGATGCTCCTGGTGGGCTGCACGCCCGAGGAAGTTCCCCGCAGTACCGATCCTATGCCGACGCCGGCGTCGTCCGCGCCGGAGTCCGGCACCGCGTCCGCGTCCGCGGTGCCGGGGGCCAAAAGCCCGTTGTCCGTCCCGGAGGGGGCGGCTGGACTCACGACGGCGACCGTGCAATTCGCCTCGGGCGGCACCGACATCAGTGGCTATCTCGCACGGCCCGACCACGGGGGCGCCGGGCCGGCCGTGCTGGTCTGCCACGAGAACCGCGGGCTGACACCGCATATCCAGGATGTCGCGCGCCGCTTCGCCAAAGCCGGATACGCGGCACTGGCCCTGGACCTGCTGAGCCGGGAAGGCGGTACCGCGGGAATGGACCCGGATGCTGTCCCGGGAGCACTGACCCAGGCCGGGGCGCAGCGTCACGTCTCCGACTTCACGGCCGGCTTTGACTACCTGAACGCCCAGGACTTCGTTGATCACGGGCGGATCGCCATGAACGGCTTCTGCTTTGGTGGTGGCATCACGTGGCAGTCGGCGACGGCGATCCCGGGCTTGAAGGCGACCTCGGCGTTCTACGGACCCGCCCCTGACCTGGACAAAGTCTCAGCCATCAAGGCGGCCGTCTTTGGCGTCTACGCCGAACTGGACCAGCGGATCACCGGCGCCATGCCGGCGCTTCGGGATGCCTTGGCCAAGACTGATGTCCGGAACGAGCTCAAGATCTATCCCGGCGTGGACCACGCCTTCCACAATGACACCGGGCCGCGCTACAACCAGGAGCAGGCCACCGCCGCGTGGAACGACACGCTCGCCTGGTTTGGCAAGTACGTGTAAGCGACGGGGCCGCCGCAGATGTCTCCCGACCGGATAGAGGAACGATGACCGTAGGACGAACGACGGCGGCCCCGACCGCGGCGGGCGCGTTGACTCTTGGCGTGTATGGTCCCGCGCCGGGCATGGACCGGCCGGCCGAAGCCGCCACAGCCGTGACGCTCGACTCCGACGGGGCCCAGGCCGCCGTCGTCCACGGCTGGGGACCGGTGGTGGCGGGGGACGAATTCAGCTATTCAGGGCCGCCTGACCCCGCGAAATGGACGGTTTACGCGGGCCCGGGTCACGCGGGCAAGGGGATCCGGAGTCCGAATGCGCTTGCAGTGGGCGGCGGCGTCGTGACCCTCAGCGGCGACGCGGCAGGCACCACGGGCGGAATGTCCGCCAGGTTTGCCAATCAGCAGTACGGCCGCTGGGAGGCCAGGATGAAAACGAGTGCCCGGGATCTGCAATACCATCCGGTCCTGATCCTGTGGCCGAACAACAACAGCTCACCCACGTGTGCCGAAGTCGACTATGCGGAAGGCACTGCGAACACCACTCTGATTAGGTTCAACCTGCATCACGCCTGCAGCGGACCGGGCTTCCAGACCCGGGCGGCCCGGCCGCTCGACACGACGCAATGGCACAACTATGCAGTCGAGTGGACCCCCGCCGGAATTACCGGATACCTCGATGGGTCCTTGTGGTTTACGGACACGAACCCGGCACATCAGCCCACAGTGGGCATGCACCAAACAGTGCAACTGGACTGGTTTCCCAACGGCACGCCCACCAAACCCAGCCAGATGCAGGTCGACTGGGTCCGCGTTTACAAGTAAGCGCTGCGCTTACTCGCCCGAGGCAAATTCCGGCCGGAACGGGCCGTCAGCCTCCGACGTCCCTTCGCGGTGCCCGTCCAAAGCCTTCAACGCCGCAAGGTGCTCCAGCAGGGCCCGTTCCGGATGCCCGGGATGCGCAGCCAGCTGCTGGCGCAACAACTCCCGTGCGCGGGTTTGCTCCGGGGCAGTGTCGTCGAGGACGGCGTCAATGATTCTGGCGGCCTGATGTCGGATTCCGGCGGCAGATGCGGCATGTTCCGCACCGGATACCAGGTTCTCGGAATTCTGTTCTTCGAGGCGTCCTGGAGTGGACGACGGCTCCACCGACATGGCTGTTCCTTTGGTCATCGTTCCGGCTGAGTCCGGAACCGGCCTGCCGCCTTCCCCCAATCCCGGGTACTGTACCCGGGTCCTAAGACGGGCCACCGTGACAAACCTACAACGACGCCGGGCCGCCAACCCCACACGGGAGCGAAGTTTTCGCCAAGTTTCAGGCATACGGCATAAGGCACAAGGCACAAGGCGGCTGGCCGCGAAATGCTAGCGGCCGCCGGCGCCACGGGGCGTATCCGCTGCAGTGCTTGTGTTGGTCATCTGCCCGAAAAGACGCGGAAATACTCGCCGGGTAGCCTCGCAGCAACGAATCCGTTCGAAAGGTAGTGCGTCATGCGTGTTGGACTGATCCGGGTGATGACGACGTCGGACCGACGCCTGCTCCACGCCCACGGGAAACTCCTCCAGGAAGCATTCGGCTTTACCGTCACATCCCGCTGCATTCCCGACCAGCCGTCCGGCGTCTACGACCAGGCGTCGCTTGAATCTGCGGCACCGAAAGTTGTCCGGCTGGCGAGGGACATGGCGAGGGACGCCGACGCCCTGATTATCAGCTGCGCGTCCGATCCCGGGCTGGCCGCCACCCGGGCAGCCGTGGAAATCCCGGTCATCGGGGCGGGCTCCGCAGCGGCGGCCGCGGCTCTTACTTTCGGCGGCCGGATTGGAGTTCTGGGTCTCGGCGCACACGTACCGGGCCCGATCTCGGAGGCACTGGGCGAACGCATGCTGCTCATTGACGGGGCCGGGCACGTTGAAACGCCCGATGAGTTCCTCATGCCGGCGGGGATCTTCGATGCCCTCGCCGCAGCCCACATGCTGGTTGATGCCGGCGCCGACGTCATTGTCCAGGCCAGCACTGGCCTGAGCAGCATCGGCATGGCGGACGTGCTCCGCCGCCGGCTCGGGGTTCCGGTGATCGACGCCGTGACGGCGGCCGGTTCAATGCTGGTCTCAGCGGTAGCCGCCCGGGAACTTCAAGGGGTTTGAGTCCTGCCGCCAGCAGCGGCGCGCCATCGGCCAACACCGAGGCAGCCCCGCGCCGCAGTGCGGGGCGGGGCTGCCTGGTGATTTGCCGGTCCTACTTGTAGACGCGGACCCAGTCGACCTGCATCTGGGAAGGCTTGGTGGCCGACCCGTCGGGGAACCAGTCCAGCTGCAGTGTCTGGTGCATGCCCACGGAGGGCAGGTGCGCCGTGTTCGTGTCGGAGAAGGTCTTCACGCCGTCGATGTAGCCGGTGATACCGGCCGGGGTCCACTCCACAGCGTAGTTGTGCCACTGGGTGGTGTCGATCGTCTTGGCCGCCGTGGTCTGGAAGTTCGAGCCGCCGGAGGCATAGTGCAGGAAGAACTTGATCTGTGCAGTGTTGGTGCTGCCCTCGGCGTAGTCGATCTCGGCGCAGTTGGGGGAGGTGTTGTTGTTGGGCCACAGGATCAGCACGGGGTGGTACTTCGGGTCCCGGGCGCTGGTCCGCATGCGCGTCTCCCACTTGCCGTATTTCTGCTGGGCAAATTTGGCCGACATGCCGCCCGTGGTGCCGGCCGAGTCGCCGCTGACGGTGGCCACGCCATTGGCAACCGACCACGCCTGCGGGCTCCTGACACCCTTGCCGGCATGGCCGGATCCCTTGAAGACACTCCACTTGGTGGAGTCGGGGGCGCCGGCCTCGGAAAACTCGTCACCCGCGACAACCGCACCCCAACCCCGTGCCGTGGCGGCCTGGGAACCGTCGCCGGTCGCGGCGACGGCGGCCTGCGCAGCGACGGGCGCCGTTGCTGCCGTCGGTGCCGGAGCGGCTGCCGCGTGGGTGCCGGCCGCTTGGGCGCCAACTGCCGGAGCGGCCGGCGCGGCGGCCCGTGCAGGTGCCGAATCGGCTCCGGGAGCCGCAGGTGCACCGGCGGTGCCGGTGGCAGGCTTGGGGGCCGAGGGGGCCGCCGGCTTCGGCGCTGCGGCCACCGAGGCCGTGGCCTTCGCGGCAGGACGCGCGGCCTGGGTTGCCGCCGACGACGTGGAGTCCGCAGCAGAATGCGCGGTCCCGGTGGCCGGGGAAACGGCTGCGGCGCCCGTCGTGGGACCGGCGCTGCAGCCGGTCAGGGACAGTGCGCCCAGGCTCAGCGCAATCGCTACTTTGTTCAGCTGTGATGCCGTGGAGCGTGCCTTCGGCCGTGCATCTTTGAACGTTGATTTATTGAACGTTGATTTATCGAACAGCGGTTTCTTGAACAACGGACCCCTCCGGGCTTTTGTGGCTGGCACGCACAACCGACGCTGCCAGGGCGGCGGATAATGCGGGAAGTTTCATCCGGCCCCTGCCGCGAAGCATGGCCGAGCAGACGCCGAACGGCGCAACGGGGCCCTGCAAAAGGGGCGGTCCGGGGCCCTGCATTCGGGCCGGGCCTCACGGCCAGCCGCCAACGTTACCGGACCGTTACCTCAGCCCGCAAACCTCCCGGATGCGTGACGTGCCGCGTGCCGCCTCCGCCCGGGGTGCCGCGCTACACGCAGCTGGGCTGATAAGCCGGATTGCCCGGGCGGCCGGCCGGCTGACCAAGGGCGTCGGACACGAGACGCTGGGTGACGGGGTCGTTGGGCGCCTGGTCGTGGTCAATCACGTCTGCCGGGCACTTGTCCTGGATGGTGATATTGGTGACCTGCCGGGCCGGGCCGGCGAGGAACTGGCTGGGGTAGGGCGTCACCACCTCGTCGTGCGTCGTGGAGATCACCGTGTAGGCCGGACCAGGAACCGTGTCGCCAATGGAGTTCAGCTCGGTGAGGAATGGTGAACCTGCCTGCTGGTCGGCGCAGGCCTGGCAATTCGACCCTCCCACTGAGGTGGCCGGCGGAACGGCGTCCGGTGCCGGCGTGATGAGCCCGCGGGTTCCGTGGTTGGACGGGGCGATGCCCACAAGGTGGTTCACCTTGTCCGCGCCTCCAAGGAATCCGAGGTAATAGCGCGGCATCATGCCGCCTTGGCTGTGGCCCACGAGATCGACTTTCCTGGCACCCGTCGAGGCCAGTACCTTGTCGACAAACGGGGCGAGCTGACGGGCTGAGTCTGCTACCGGGCCCGTGGCGTCGACGCCGTTGGTCGCACCGTAGTTCAGCGCGAAAATGCAGTAGCCCTGGGTTTTTAGCGCGGGCGACATCGTTGCCCAGTTCTTCGCCATGTTCTCGAAGGTTCCCGGCACCAGGATCACCGGGTACGGGTGGGCTGCCGAGGGCTTGCAGGTCCAGTCATTCGCCCCTGGTGGCGAAACGTCTACGGTGTCGGCCTGGGCCGCCGGTACCCCCATCAGGGAGGCGCCAAGCAGCGTCAGGGTCGTAGCTGCCAGGGTTGCGAGTGCTGCGGGCGTTTTCGGGTATGGCACGGATTACCTCTTCAGTTGGACCCGTCAGCTGGGACGGTCTGTGGGAATGGAAGTGAGGTAGGGGATCAGCCCCCGCTGTGATCCGACTCACGTCTCTCAATTCACGCTAGGGAAGGTGCTCCGCGGATCGCTCCGACATGCACGTTTGTGCAGGCCTTTTTCGACTTGAGCCGTGACGGTTGGGTTGCGTGGGGAGACGGCTGCACAATTGTGCAGGTTCGGGCGTGCCGCCCGCCGTTGCCTCCGGGACCCTCACTCTCCGGGCGGAAAATCGTAGGAGGCCGGGATTGTCGCCGGCGCGGTGCCGTAGGACAGGACGATCTCGTCGTGCGCCTTGAACGGGAGGTCCCGGATCCAGGCGTCGGACTTCCGGCCGTTCACGTAAACGGTCCATCCGTCCAGTGAACCCCCACCGGCGCCGGCGGCGCCGCTGCCACCGAGGACGCCCCACTCCGTCAGGAGCTGCCCGAGCGTGAAGACCTGGCCGGCGGTGGGGGACTCGATGTGGACCACGCCTGTGGTGTCGTGGGTGTGCAGTGCTGAGATGCCGTTGGCCCTGTTGTCAGCTCCCGTGGTGATGCCGATATTGGCCGGCACCGCGATGGGCTTGCCGTCCTTCAGCACGTCCAGATGTGCGTGATAGTGGTCCACGTTGCCCTCCGCCGTCAGCACCGTGAGGCCCGCTTGGGCGATCCGGCCGGGCGCCCCCGTGATGTCTAAAGCAAAATCAGCGGCGGGTGCCGCGGATGCCGCAGGCGAGTCAGGCGACGGTGGGGTAGATGGCGCCGGGGCAGAGCAGCCCGCCACCCCCAGCGTCATGGCGGAAAGTGCGATGGCGAGTGTCAGCTTGGTGTGCATGGTTGTGTAAACCGCTTTCGATCGGAGGCCTGCCTGCTCAGTCTAGGCAGATGGTCCGGGCCCACGCTCAGGACGGCATCGCACCGCGTTTCCACCGCGAGCCGAGAGGGGAAAGAATGGACAGGTGAGTGATGCCGGCGAATTCATCGACCTCTCGCTGCAGCGCGAAGCTTCCTGGCGCCGCGCTGAGCAGCTGCAGGCGCGGCTGGAAACGGAGCCGGCGGGCAGCGGCCTCCGGTACTACGGCACGTCCGTGGGCGCCGTGCGCGGCACGGTCCGGGATGCCGGCCGCCGCTATCCCGGACTGTCCCGCGATGAGGTCACTGCGCTGAGTTCCGAACTGTGGGGCACCGGGCCGGGAGGCTCCGGGAATGGAGGCTCAGGGCTGGGAGGATTCGACGTGGGGGCCGCGCCGGTTTTCGAGCGCCGGCTGGCCGCCGTCGTCCTGCTGCAGGCCAACGTGAAGCTGCTGACCAACTCCGACCTCACCCGGCTGGAGGGCTTCATCCGGCAGGCGCGGGTGCGGGACCTTGTGGATCCGCTCGCCGTCGACGTCGTCGGGCCCCTGGTGGACGGACTGGATGTTCTGGCCAGGGTGCGGGCCGACAGCGTCCTGGACCGGTGGGTGCGAGAGCCCGATGCCTGGCTGCGCCGGGCCGCGCTGCTCTCGCCGATGCTGGCGCTGCGCGCGGGCGCGGGGGACTGGGACAGGTTCGTCCGGCACGCCAACGCGGTGCTCGGCGAGCCTGGCGGGACGTTCGACGCCGACGGCACAGCTGTCCGGGACGCCGTCTCCCTTGTCCTGGCAGAGATGGCCAAGCGGAGGCCGGAGCTGCAATTCACGTCCGTTGGAGCATGACGATCCGAACCTTCGCCGCCGGCCCGGCCTTGGTCAAGGCACTTAGACGTTCGGACAGTCAGGCCTTCGGACCCCCCGGATCGCCCTGCCCGACAGCGCTGCCGGAATTTCCGGACTTGCCGCCGGCATTTGCCGGGAGCGCGAAAGTCCTGGCCGCCCGTGACCCGGCGACGGCGCTCGCGGCTATGGTGACCAGCGCACCCACCAGCAGGGCCGCGGCCTCGCCTGGGAGCAGGACCTGAAGCTGCGTTCCGATGCTCGCCGCAGCCACCGGTACGCCAAGCTGGGCCGCCGACAACACCCCCAGCGACAGCGGGAGTCCCAGGAAAGCCAGGTCGGCGTGCGCCAGCAGGGCCCCGGCCCCCAGCACCAGGCCGAGGGCCATCATGTCCGGGTGCCCGGCCAGGTCCCTGAGCGTCAGCGATGCACCCAGCCACACGAAGAAGAGCGGACCCAGGAAGCCGTCGCTGAGCGCGAACAGTTGCCGGGCCAGCCGCCGCGGTTCGCCGACCGCAGCCATCACCAGCCCGAAAGAAAAGCCTGCCATCATCACAGACACATTGCTCCACGTCGCGACACCGGCCAGGGTGAAGAGCACGGCCAGCTGGATCCGTAGCTCCAGGGCAAACTTGCGGCTTTCCGAGAGCCGGTGCACGCGCCGACGGACGCCCCGGCGCTCCAGCCAGCGCAAGCCGAAGAAGAGCACCACTGCGCACCCGGTCACCGCGAGGACACCCCGCGCCGCCTGGACTGCGTGGGGCGGATCCACCAGGAGCGGCAACGCCACAATGCAGGCTGTGTCGGCTATTGCCACCTGCGCTGTCATGGCGACGACATCCGGGCCGCCGAGGCGCAGGGAATCGACGATTGGAAGCACCAGTGCGGCCGACGAGGACGCCAGCAGCACGACGTAGAGGGGGGCATGTCCAGTCCCGAACATCAGTCCGACGCCGGTTCCGACCACCACCGCAGCCGCTGCGGCCACCATCGCCCGGCGGGAGCCCTTGCCGAGAGCGCCACGGATGTTCGGATCCCGCACGGGAACGTGGGTGCCTGCCACGAACATCATCAGCGCAAACCCGATATTGGCCAGCAGGGTGAACGTCGGGTCCGCGGGGTCCACCAGGGCCAGGCCTGAACGCCCGATCGCGATGCCGGCCAGCAGCTCACCCAGCATGACAGGCAAGTGCCAGCGCGCCGGCAGGGCCAGCAGGGGGCCAGCCAGGGCGATGACGGCGATCAGCGCCAGGGACAGGAAGGTCACGGTTCGCGGCGCCCGGCCGGCGCCGGGCCGGACCGCCGTTCCACCACCGCGTAGGCTTTCCCGTCCAGGAAGGCCCAGTCGTTGACGACCATGTACCCGAGCGCGTCCACCCGGTCATTGAGGATGTGCTCGTCGAAACCCCCGTCGCGCGGTTCCGCGTCCCATGTGCTCACGTGGACGTCCCCGCCGTCCAGGATCAGCAGCTCGGTGTTGACGTCGAAATCCTCTTGGGGCTGAGTGCTCAACTGGCAGATGGCGACACACTGGCTGTTCATTTCGGGCCTCCGCTTCCGGTGGTGCTGATGGCATCATCCTATGTTCGGAACCGGCGCCGCCCTATGGGCAAATAGCGGCCCGGGATCATGGCCCCGTTACCTGAATGTGACTTTCGGGTGCGGTTCGCGCTACGGTTGATGAGTGCCTGTTGTCTCCGATACGGGCGCTCCCCAGCCGATTGCCTAACTCTGCCGCGGCCCGGGGGTAACTCGCATCAACGTCCGGCAGAGACGGGGAAACCACTTTTGATCTGCTGATATGCAGGTCTTGGGGTGAAGCCGCACAGTGCCCGCAACGACGGGCCCGGAGTGCGGCCGGGTGCCTCCCATCCGAATCCGACAGCTCACCTCGCAGGCATTGGGAGAGGCTACATCTTTCATGACTTCAGTCAATACTTTTGCGCGCCATGCCGCCGTCCTCGCCGCCGCATCCGGCCTGGTCCTGACCAGCGGAATGGCCGCCAACGCGGCCACCGCCCCCGTGCAGCGTGACTCTGCTCCGGCGTCGAACGTCGACGTCACCGGACAGGTCAGTGCCCCCGTCAGCGCCGATTCAAGCGTCAAGATCAGCTTCGAGCGCCCCGCCGTGGATTCTGTTGCCGCGCCGGTCATCGAACAGCCCGTCGCGCCGGCTCCGGCTCCCGCTGCAGCCCCGGCGGCAGCGCCCAAGGCTCCGGCCAAGCCCGTCATCCAGGTGCAGGCCGCTCCGGCAGCAGCGCCGGCCGCGGCGCCCGCGGGCGGACGCAACGCCATCATGCTCTCGGCCGCCTACAGCCAGGTGGGCATCACCCAGGACTGCACTGCCATGGTGGAAAAGGCCCTTGGCGCCGCGGGTAAGCCCGTTGGCGACATCGGTCCCCGCGCGTTCCTCGGCCTTGGAACCGTTGTGGCGACACCGCAGCCCGGTGACATGGTGGTCCAGTCCGGCCACGTCGGCATCTACGCCGGCAACGGCCAAGTGGTCAGTGGCGGCATGAACGGCAAGAACCAGACCATGGTTCACCCGCTGTCCTGGCTGACCGCGACCGGCGGAGTGACGTTCGTCCGCGCCTAAGCCGCACGGCCCCGGCCCGGGGCCAGACAGTCCGGAAAGACCGGCGGTCGAGTTCCCTTGGGGGCAACTCGACCGCCGGTCTTTCCTGTCTCCGCATTCGGGGGTCCGGGATCCCGATGGCATATCTTTCCCCGGCGCAGGGTCCTCAGGGATTCCCGCTGCCCATGAGCGGAAGTGTCAACTTCATGACGGTTCCCTCGTCGCCCGTCGCGGCCACCTCGACGGTGCCCCCGGCCGCGACGGCAATCTCCCGGACCAAGGCCAGGCCGATGCCAAAGCTCCGCTGTCCCCGTGAGGTGCCGGTGCCGGCCGTCCGCACGAACCGGTCAAAGATCCGGGCCTGATCGACGCCGGTGATTCCGGTCCCGGAGTCCGCCACCGTGATCACGGCGCGCTTCTGCTCGATTGAGGTCATGATGGACACGCGGCCGCCCGGAGGCGTGTGGGCCAGCGCGTTGTCCGCCAGGGCGAGCACGGCACGCCGCAGTGCATTCTTCTCGATCCGGGCCAGCGGCCGGGCCGCGGCAGAGAAGTCCAGACGCACCTGGCGCTGCTCTGCCACCTGCTGGAGGCTGCCGGCGACGCCGGCGGCAGCGTCGGCGAGGTCGGCAGGGGGCGCGGAGCGGTCCGGGGCCTCCGCGGTTGCCGCGAGGAGCAGTTCGTTGACGATCCCTGTCAGCGTCGCGGCGTCCTCCCGGATCTGGGCCAGGTCCTGGCTTTGCCTGGAGCCGGGCACGGTGTTGCGCTGGGCCAGCTGGATCCTGGTGTCCAGGATGGTCAATGGCGTACGCAATTCGTGGCTGGCGTCCTGGACGAAACGCCGCTCCCTTGCGAGGGCATCACTGAGGGGACGAATGGCGCTGCGCGCGCTGAGCCACCCGACGATGCCTGCCAGCAGTATTCCCGCCACCCCGGCGATGATCATGGCTTCGAGGACATCCTTGGAATCCAGGTAGGTGAAGGCCGTCCCCGCCGCCGCCGAGCCCGGCACTTCAGGATGGGCCAGTTGGTTCGTGAGGTACAGAGCCGTGGCGGCGAGCAGCCCGAGAACCATGACCGCGCACGCAGCACTGATCCGCACCGCGACCTTGAGGGAAGCCTTGCGCAGGATGGAGTGGTCCGGATTTTCGCCGGCAGGCCGGCCGTCACTCATGCGCGTCGCCGATCTGGTATCCGAGGCCGTGCACCGTGCGGATCACGGCTTTGGAGATCTTTCGGCGCAGGTGATGAACATAGGTATCGATCACGCCGGGCTGCTCCGAGGCGTGGAAGCACGCCGCGAGGAGCTCATCCCGGGTGAAGACGCGGTCCGGTTCCGCGGCCAGGGCTGCCAGCAGCTGGCCTTCCTTTGCGGTCAGCGACACCGTTCGCCCGTAGACGGAACGGACGGAGCGCTGCGTTGGGTCAAGTTCCCATTCCCCGATCGCCACCGGTGCCGGGGCCGGGGGCGTGAAAGTCCGCGTCAGTGCGCGCAGGCGTGCTGCCAGTTCGCCGGCGTCGAACGGCTTGGTCACGTAATCGTTGGCGCCGGCGTCCAGGCCCCTGACTTTTTCGTCGGCATCGCCCAGCGCGGTCAGGATCAGGATGGGCGTGGCAATGCCTTTCGACCGCAAAGCCGTGATGAGGGCGATGCCGTCCATAGCGGGCAACCCGCGGTCCACCACCATGACGTCCCAGCTCCCGGTCAGCCCCTGGTGGAGGCCATCGTGGCCGTTGGTGACCAGCTGGACCCGGTAGGCCGGGTCCAGGAGCTCGGCGATGAGCGGTCCCAGGACGGCGTCGTCCTCGACGAGCAGCAGGGACGGAAGGTCAGCGGAGGTCATGTCAGCTATTCTTCCGCGGCCATTTCCTCAGCCCGCAGTGCGGCCCCGGGTTCTTCTGCCGTGTCGCCGGCGGCTTTGGCTGCGGGTGCGGCTGCGCCGCCGGAGTTCCGGCGGCGTTTGAGGAGCTGGACCACCCCCGGCACGACGGAGACGAGCACCATGGCCACGACGATGGCGTCGATATTCCTGGCGATGATGTCAAAGTGCCCCAGCCAGGTGCCAAGCATCGTCACGGAGGCCGCCCACGCGACGGCGCCGGTGATATTCCACAGGGTGAAGGACTTGTAGTCATAGCGCGCGGTTCCGGCGGTCAGCGGAGCAAACGTCCTGACCATGGGGACGAAGCGGGCCAGCACGACGGCGGCCCCGCCGTGGCGCCGGAAGAAGTCCTCCGTGGCGGTCAGGTGGGCTGTCTTCAGGATCCGGGCGTCGTCCTTGAACCATCGCCGGCCAAAGGTCCGTCCGAGCATGTAGCCGACCTGGTCCCCGGCGACCGCGGCCGCGGTGACGACGCCGATCAGCACGGGCAACGTCAGTTGCAGCTGCTGGTGCAGAAGGCCTGCGGTGAACAACAGGGAGTCGCCGGGCAGGAAGGGAAAGAGCACGCCCGACTCGATGAAGACCATCGCCGCGATCACACCCAGGGCGGCCGGGCCCAACCCGGCGAGCAGGCTTGCCGGGTCCAGCAGGGACAGTGTCCCGGTGGCGTGGACGGCCGGAAGGGCGGCAAAAACGTCCAGGGCGGCCATTCTCATTTCTCCTCCGCGCCTTTCTCCTCGGCGCCCAGCGGCCGGCTGCCCGAACGGGCACGAATCCGCTCCGCTGTCCGCGGCGCGAGAAGGTTCCACAGACCCGCGACCAGCACCACGGCCGCGCTCGAGGCCAGGAACGACGCCGCGACATCCGTGGGGTAGTGGACGCCGATGTACAGCCGTGACCAGGCTACGACGAGGGCCATCACCGCCGCCGCGACGGCCGTGATCTTGGCCCAGCGGGTTCCTCGAGCGAGGAAGTACAGTGCGAATCCCAGTGCCACCGCAAAGGACACGTGGCCGCTCGGGAAGCTGTTGGAACCCGTTTCCGGAGCCAGGGGATCGAACAGCAGGGCAGGGCTGGGCCGCTGGCGGGCCACGAGGAGCTTGAAGAATTCACTCGCCACCCAGCCCGATGATGCCACGAGGCCGGAAGCAACCGCCTTGGCCAGACCGCCGCCGAACACCCAGATGTACAGCGCCGCGGCGCCGATCAGCGCGAGGCCCGCCACCGGGCCGAACACGACATTCAGCGCCATCGCGACGGCGGTCAGGACGGCGGCGTGGTGCTGGCTCAGGTCCTGATCGACCCCGAGCTCGGCGGCACTGAAACCGGGTGTCAGCTGCGCCGCCAGGCCCAATGCCACGACGACGCCGGACAGCAGGACGCCCAGCACCAACCAGTGGCGGGCCTGGGGGAGTTCCCACAGCCGCGGACCCGCGGCGGGGCGCACGGCGCCGGGACGGCTTGGTGCTCCACTTCGGCTGAGTGCTCCAGCACCGCCGAGTGGCGCATCGCTCTTAACAGGGGCAGGTCCAGTCATGGGATCCTCCGGCTCGGGACAAGGGCGCCCGGACAGGCGACGACTCCAACTCTTCCGCCAACCGTTTAAGAAACGCTTAAGAAAGTGACGCGACGCCGGCTGCAGCGGGGTGCCGCACGCCCGGCTGCGCCGTGCCGGCTACGCGGCGTAGCGCAACAACGTTACCCCGTTGCCGAAGGCGCGCGTCTCCAGCAGCCGGAGCTGGGCTTCGCTGTCCGCAGCCTTGAACAGCGGGCGGCCCCGTCCGATCAGGACCGGATGGACATACAGCCAGTATTCGTCGATCAGCCCGAGCCGCCGGAAAGTGTCGGCCAGTTCTGCCCCGCCGAGGGCCAGGTCCCCGCCCGGCAGCTCTTTCAGGGCCAGCACTTCTTCCGGCACCACATCCCGGACCACGGTGGTGTTCCAGGCGGCGGATGTCAGCGTCCGGGAGTAGACGATCTTGGGCATGTCCCGCCAGATCCGGGCGAACTCGGCCATCACTGCGGCGGCTGCCGGGTCCTGGTCCGCGGAGGGCCAGAACCCTTCCATCAGCTCGTACGTGACCCGGCCGTCAAGGAAGGCACCCATGGTGCTGAGCTGTTGGTTGAAATGGCGGTGCAGCTCGTCGTCGACCATGTGCCAGCTGATGTCGCGGTCCGGGCCCTCGAAGAATCCGTCGAGGGACATCTGCATGGCCAGGATGATTTTGCGCATCTCCACTCCTTACGTTTTCACCAGCGTACGCCGCCGTTTCGGATGGCAGACCCACCTTTTCCCGGAGACGTACCCTTGCGCGGGAAGCCGCCAGCGGGAAGAATGCTGGAAGTCTATGGCCCCAACCCGGTCAGTCACCTTCGGGGAAAAATGATGCCTGCGAACGATTCGAACAACAGCACGGGGCCGCTCCGTAAGCCTGAGCCGGCGCCGCGCCACTACCGCTCCGGCGGGCACCGGGCCAACGACGGATCCAAGCCCGGTCCGCGGTCCCTCGCCCGGCGTGAGGGGAGGATCCGGCGACAGAATCTGACGGCGGCCGCCGTCGCGCTGGCCCTTGTGGCTGCCGGCGTCTATGCCGGCGTCCAGGCGGCGCTACCGGTTGACCCGCCGGCCGCTGCGGCGACGCCGACGGAGCCGGCCGCAGATGCCGGCCGGTCCGTTCCGCCGGCATCTGACCTGCCCGCAACTGCCTCGCCCGGGACTGCTTCGCCCGCGGCGGGCGCCGTCTCGGCGGCCGCCGGGAAGCCCGCTGAGGTAGCCGCCGTGCCTGCCGTCGCGGTCCCGGCCATTGACCCGGAACTGGACAGCCAGATCAACGAGATCATCGCGGCCAACAGTGCCTATGCCCTGGGGGTGTCCTTGATCGATGTCTCCGACGGCGTGGTCCACGGCTATGGGGCCCAGGATAAGTTTGTGGCCGCCAGCACGGCAAAGATCCTGGCCGCGTCGGCGTATTACCACCTCGTTGAGACCGGCCGCGCCTCGCTGACCGCCCCCATGGGCAACTCGACGGCCGGCACCCAGATCCGCCGGATGGTCCAGCAGAGCAACAACGATTCGTGGGCGCTGATCCTGCGGGCGGTCGGCCAGCGGGGCATCACGGATTACGCCGCCTCGATCGGAATCACCTACGACCGCACGGTCAACCTGCTGACTCCCGCAGAAATGGCCAGGACCCTCCAGCTGCTCTACACGGGGCAGCTGCTCAATGCCCGCAACAGCGCCCAGCTCCTGTCCTATATGCAGAACACCAACTTTGAAACACTGATCCCGCCGGCGGTTCCGCCCGGGGTAGGGGTTCACCACAAGTACGGGCTGCTGTTCGGAAACCTGCATGACGCGGCCGTCCTGGACAAGGACGGCCGGGCCTTTGTGTTCGTCGTGTACACCCGCGGCAGGAATTACTCCGATATGGGCCCCCGCACCCAGATCATTCAGCAGCTCACCCGGACCGTGACCGCCGCGTTGTTCTGACGCCGGCCCGCTGTTAGACGGCCACCTTTAGACGGCCACCGGCCCGGCGGCAGCGCGTTCCCTGTCCCGGGTCTTCCTGGACTTGGCGAACCGGAGATAGAGCGAGGGCACGATGAACAGGTTGAGCAGGGTGGACGTGACCAGGCCGCCCAGGATAACCACGGCCATGGGGTGTTCAATTTCGTGGCCCGGGATGTTGCCCATGACCACCAGGGGTACCAGGGCAAGCCCGGTGGCCAGGGTGGTCATGAGGATGGGCGAGAGCCGCTCCGCTGCCCCGCGCATCACCAGGTCGCGGCCGAAGGTTTGGCCTTCATAGGTTTCCAGATGCTGGCAGTGGTTGATCAGCAGGATGCCGTTGCGCGCGGCGATCCCCATCACCGTGAGGAAGCCGACGAGGGACCCGAGGGACAGGACGCCGCCGGTCAGGTAGGCGGCTATGACCCCGCCCACCAGGGCTACCGGCAGCGTCAGGAGCGACAGGACAGCCAGCCGCCAGCTGCGGAAGGACGCCTGCAGCAGCAGCAGGATCAGGACAAGTGCCGCCGCGGAGTAGATCATCAGGCGGTTGGTTGCCGCCTCGCGTTCGGTGTATTCGCCGAGCAGTTGCACGCTGTAGCCGGTGGGGAGGTCAAGGCTCTCCAGCCGCGATTTCAACTCACCGACCACCGTTCCCATGTCCGCGCCGTTGGCCAGGAAGGATCCCACCTCGACGCGGCGGGATCCGTTGGTGCGGTCGATCTGGTTCGGCGTCGCCTGCAGGCTCACGTCCGCGACGTCGGCGAGGCGAACCCGCGCTCCGCTGGGCGTATCGATGGGGAGATCCTCGATGCTGGTGACGGAGGAGCGGGTGGCCGGGGTGCTCCAGACCTGGACGTCGTAGGCCCGGCCGTCCCGGAAGACGTCGCCGACCTCCTCGCCTGCCACGAGTGTCGCGGCCGCGCGCCGGACATCGCCCGGTTTGAGGCCGTACTTCTGCGCCGCGGCCAGGTCAACCGTCACGGCAATCTGGGGGACTTCCACCTCAAGGGACACATGCGGGTCCTCGGTGCCCTCGATCGAGTCCATGATGGTCTTGACCCGTTGCGCCTGTTCCCGGAGCACATTGAGGTCGTCTCCGTAGACCCGGACCAGGATGGGTTCGCTGGCGCCGGTGATGACCTCTTCAATCCGCTCCTTCAGATAGGTCTGGACGTCGCGGTGCAGCCCCGGGTAGCCGTTGACCACTTCCTCCACGGCGGCCACGGTCGCGTCGTAGTCGGCGTGGCGGTCGATGCTGATCCAGTGTTCGCCGGCATTGACACCGACGATCTCGTCCGCGGCGAATGCCTGCCCGATGTGTGTGCCGCAGTTCAGGACGCCGGGGACCTTGAGGAACTCCTCACAGCCGCGCTGGGAAATCCTGAATTCTTCGGCGGCAGACGTTCCCGGTTCGGAGATCCAGTGCATCAGGAAGTCCCGTTCCTTGAACGTGGGGAACAGGGACGAACCCATCAGGGGAGCGAGGACCAGGCCCACCACCGCCAGCACGCCAAAGCCCGCGTAGCCGAACCGGGGCCGGTTCATGGCCTTGGACAGGGCGGCGTGGTAGCCGCGTTTGAGCACACGGACCAGCGGCGCGTCGCGTTCTTCCAGTTTGGCGTTGCCCAGCAGAATCAGGGCAAGAGCCGGCGTCACTGTCAGCGCCACGAACATCGAGGCCAGGACAGCCAGGGTGTAGGAGACGGCCAGCGGCCGGAAGAAGACGCCGGTCAGACCGTCCAGGAAGAAGATCGGTACGGCGGCGACCACAATGATCAGGGTCGCGTAAACGATCGGGCTGCGCATCTCCAGGGAGGCCTTCAAGACCACCGATGCCGCAGATTCGTCGCTGCCCCGGGCGCGTCGCTGCCGCAGGCGGCGCATGATGTTCTCGACGTCGATGATCGCGTCATCTACCACGACGCCCACCGCAATGACCAGCCCCGCCAGGACCATCGTGTTGATGGAGCTGGACGTGAAGTAAAGCACCAGTGCGGCTGTGAGCAGGGACAACGGAATGGCGATGATGCTGATCAGGGCCGTGCGCCACTGGAAGAGGAACGCGACGAGGATCATGACCACCAGCAGGCAGCCCAGCAGCAGCGCGATGCTGAGGTTGGAGATCGCCTCCTCGACGAAGCTGGCGGGCCGGAAGATCGTGGTGTCGAAGTTGATGCCGCTCAGGCCCGGCTGCAGCTCGTGGAGGGCTTCCTCCACGCCTTTGGTCACGTCCAGGGTGTTGCCCCAGGGCAGCTTCTCGACGATCAGCATGAGCCCGTGGCCGTTGTTGATCACGGCGTCACCAATCAGCGGCTGATGGTCCTCGACAACCTGGGCAACGTCGCCCAGGTGCAGCGCCACGCCGTCCTTTTCCCGAATCGTCACCTGGGCCAGATCCTCGGGCGTCTGGATCGGCTGGACGTGGCGGACGCCCATCCGCTGGGTCGGACTGTCAATGAAGCCGCCGGTGCCGATGAAGCGTCCGGGCGAGTACTTCAGCAGCCCGGCGTCGAGGGCGCCGGCGGTAACTTCCATGACCTGGTTGAGGGAGACGTTCTGGGCCTTGAGCTTGTCAGGCTCCACCTGGACCTGGAGCATCTGGAGCCGCTCGCCCCAGATGGCCACGTTGGCCACCCCGGGGACCCGCAGCAGACGGGCCCGGATGGTCCAGTAGGACAGCATGGACATTTCAATGAGCGAATGTTCCGACGACGTCATCCCGATCTTCATCACGCGGCTGGTCGCGGACAGCGGCTGCAGCATCACCGGCGGGGCCGCCCACGTCGGCAGCGCCGCGGTCACCGACGCCATCCGTTCCGACACGAGCTGACGGGCGTTGAGCAGGTCAGTGCCCTGGTGGAAGAGCAGCACGATCGAAGACAGCTGGGGCACGGACTTGGACCGTATCTCGTCCAGGCCCGGCATCCCGCTCACCGCGGCCTCGATCGGCACACTGACGAGCTCTTCGACTTCCTGGGCGGTCAACCCGAGGCATGCGGTCTGGATTTCGACTCGCGGCGGGGCGAATTCCGGGAAGACATCCACGGAGGCGGCGCCCAGCTGCAGGGAACCGAGCAGCATCACGGCGCACGCGAGGGCGACAACAACCGTCTTGAAACGGAGGCTGATCCCGATGAGCCAGCGCATGTCACTCGGCCGTATCGAATTCGGTGCCGAGAAGTTCTTCGGCACCTGTCGTGACGACGACGGTCCCTGCCGGCGGCCCGTCCGTCAGGACGGCGACGTCGCCGTTGATGCGCTGGACTGTGATCGCTTGGCGGACGTAGACCCGGGGCTCAGGGTTGGTATAGACCCATGCCTTGCCCGAGCTGTCATACAGGATGGCCCCATAGGGGGCGGTGAGCTTCCCGGTCTTGGGATCCACAGCAATCACCGCTGTCGCGATCCCAACCCGTTCGACGGCGTGATCGGTGAGGGTGAGCCGGTGAAGATCCGTGCCCGGGACTTCAGCGATCGCCGCCGGTTCGCCTTCGGACGGTGCGGCCTCCGGTGCCTGGGCGCAGCCTGTAGCGGAGAGCGCCGTGAACGCCGTCACGATCAGCGCAGTGATGAAAACCGCGACCTTGTTGCCCCGCGGCGAAGGTGTGGAGTTCATGACGCATCCCGGCTTTCAGTTGGTGCAGCGGTGCCCTGGCGCGCCGGCGCGCCGGGTGCTTGCTGCGGCTCGAACCGAAGCAGCACAGCAGGCACGACAAACAGGGTGAAAAAGGTTGTTGTCAGCAGGCCGCCCCAGATGATCACGGCCAGCGGCAGGATAATTTCCGCTCCGACGACGCCGCCCAGCAGGACCAGGGGCAACAGCACCAGGGCCGTAATCACGGTGGACATCAGGACGGGTCCGAGCCTCTCCCTGCTTCCGCGGACCACCAGCGCGGGCCAGGGTGCCTCAGCGTCGGTTGCCCGCAGGTCCCGTACGTGGCCTGCCAGCAGGAGGGCGCCGCGGACCGCGATACCGAGGACAGCGGCGAAGGCGACCAGGGCGACCAGGGCGTTGACGCCTCCGGTGGCCTGGGCGGCCAGCACGCCGCCGGACACTGCCAGGATCAGGCCCAGGAAGAGCGGGGCGGCGAGCCGCCAACTCCCCGTCGCCGTTTGCAGCAGCACCAGGATGCCGGCTGCGGCGACTGCCGCGAGCAGCCAGAGCCACTGGTAATTGCTTTGCTGCTGGGCGTACTGGGTGAGGATCTCGGCGTGGTAGGACATCGGGAACTGCATCTGCTGCAGGGCCGCGTTGATGTCACGCTGGATGTCTCCCAGCGGGCGCCCCTGGATGTCGGCCTTCACGTCAATGCGGCGCGAGGTGTCATCGTGCAGGATCACGGATTCGTTCCCCACCATGGTCACCTGTGCGACGTCGCCGAGGCGGGCGTGCCCGCCGTTGGGGGTGTCGATGATCAGGTTGCGGACGCTGTCCAGGCTGCTGCGGGTGGCCGCGGCGCCCTTGACGATGACGGAGAAGACTTTCTGCTGTTCGTAGAGGTTGCCGACTTCAATGCCCTGCAGGAGGGCGGCTGCCGCGCGTCGGACGTCGCCGGGGACGACGCCGGCCTTTTGGGCTGCGGCGAGGTCCACCTTGACTTCGGCGATGGGCTGTTCGGCGGGCAGATCGACGTGGGCATTAGCCACCCCGGCCGTGTGCTCCAGGATTGTTTGGACCTCCGCCGCCTTCTGCCGCAGGATCGCCGGGTCGAGTCCGAAGACCCGGACGGCAAAGCCGCTGTCGGCTTCTTCCCGGATCTGGTCGATCCGTTCCTGCGGATAGGTGGAGACTTTGCTGGTCAGGCCCGCATAGCCCGCGATCACGCGGTCGACGGCGGCGGCCGTGTCGGCGTAAGACGCGTCGGGGGCAACGGTCACCCACAGCTCGCCGGAGCTGACGTCGCCGACCTGATCGGAGGTGATTGCGCGCCCGATGTGTCCGCCCACGTTGGCCACGCCGGGCACCGTGCGAAGTTCGTCGGCTGCCGACTCGGTGATCCGGCTCATTTCCTGGTCCGAGGTTCCGGCGATCGCGCTCCAGTGCACCACCAGGGTTTTGTCCGCGAGGACGGGCACCACGGGATGGGTTCCGGCCAACTGGGGTGCGAGTGCCAGTCCGGCCAGCGCCACAACGGCGGCGGCGGCGAACACCCACCGGGTTTTGCCTGCCAGGCGCTTCACGTGGCCGCCGTAGGCGCCTTCAAGCCGCCTGAGGGACCGCCGCTCCGGGGCCTTGGAACCCGCGGGGAGGACGAACGCGAGGGCGGCCGTGACGGTGAGGGCGACGATCATCGAGACAACCAAGGCGATCAGGTAGCTCTGCACCAAGGGTCCGAACAGGGCGCCGTTCTCACCCGGGATGAACAGCACGGGCGTGAGGGCCAACGCCATGATCAGCAGTGAGTAGAGCATTGGCGTGCGGGCTGCCCGCAGGGCGCCCGGGATCACCGAATCACGTGGCTGCCTATCCTGTGACGGCGTAGACTCCGTCCCGCCGTCGGCCGTTTCGCGGCGGGACCTGGCCTCGGCCCTTCGTGCCCGGGCGATGCCGCTGAGGTCTTCCGCGACGTCTCCGACGATGACCGCCAGTGCCAGCACCAGGCCGGCCAGGACCATGGTGTTCATCCCGGTGCCGCGCCAGTCGAGCACCAGCGCCGCCGCGGTCAGCGACACCGGGATCGTGATCAGGCTGATCAAGGCGGTGCGCCAGGAACGGAAGAACGCCCCAAACAGGGCGACAATGAGCAGCAGCGTCACGAGCAGGGCGGCGCCGAGCGTCCCGATTTCTTCGTCGATAAAGGACGCCTGCCGGTAGACGCTGGTATCTATCGCGACCCCGGGCAGGCCGGGCTGGAGTGCGTGCAGGGCCTCGTCAACGCCCCGGGTCACCTCCATCGTGTTGGTCTCCGGGAATTTCTCGATGACGAGCAACAACTCGGCTTCCTTGCTCAGCAGGGCGTCGCCGATCAGCGGCTGGTGGTCTGTGGACACCGTGGCCACATCTTTGAGCAGGAGATTGCCGGGCGCACCCTGGACGGGGACCTGGCCCAGGTCCTCCGGCGTGGTGATCGGCAGGACATGCTGGACACCGATCCGCTGGTGGCCCGTCTCGAAGAAGCCGCCGGTGCCGGGTGTGGACGCCTCCAGGTAGCTCAGGGGCGAGACCCACACGGAGTTGCCGGTCGTCTTGATGATTTCGTCCAGCGTGACACCCTTGGCTTCGAGCTGCGCCGGATCCACCAGGACTTGGAGCTGCTGGTCGCGCTGGCCCCAGATCGCCACGTTGGCGACGCCTGGCACGGCCAGGAGCCCGGGTTTCATGGTCCAGCGGGCCAGGACTGACATGTCGATGGCCGACATGTTCTTGGAGGTCAGCCGGATCATCATGACCCGGCTGGTCGAGGACAGCGGTTGCATCAGCACGGGCGCCGCCGAAACGTTGGGCAGTGCGCGTGCCTGCGTCAACCGTTCCGAGACCAGCTGGCGTGCGCGCAGGAGGTCGGTCCCCGGCTTGAACACCATCTGGATCGAGGACAGGCCCGGGACGGATTTGGACCTGATGGCCTCCACCCAGGCGACCCCGTTCAACAGGTCGGCTTCCATGGGTGAGGTAATGAGCTGCTCAACCTCGGCGGCCGACAGTCCCAGGGCTTCGGTCTGGATCTCCACCTGGGGCGGGGCAAATTCCGGGAAGGCGTCCACGGACATGCCCGGCAGGCTGGTGAGCCCGAAAGCCAGGATTCCCGCGGCGGCTGCCAGGACCAGGAGCCTGAACTGCAGCGTCCAGCGCACGATTGCCCGCATCATGGCCGGTACCCCGCAGGCCCCGCAAGGTTGCCTGGACCAGCGGAACTAAAGCCGCTCCGGCGTCGTCGGTAGCGTGTGCCGCCGGGATGGTACGGGGGAAGCGGGCCGTGCAGCGGCCCTGCCGCGCAAGCGGTTTCTGGGAGGACGATGCTTACTGCTGTTCCTGATTGGCCAACTGCACATATTTTATTCACGGCGAGGCTCCTCAACCGATAGCCATAGCGCCCCCCAGCCGTCAAGAGCAATAATGATCTTCGGGCACACAGGCGTCAATAGAGATACAGGTGATCGCCATGAAAGCAGTCGCAGGGGACCGCATCGTCATCCGGGGGACCACGGTCGAATCCACGGACCGGCACGGTCAGATCCTTGAAGTGAGGGGAGCCGACGGTGCGCCGCCGTACCTCGTCAGGTTTGACGACGGACACGAGACGATCATGTTCCCCGGTGGTGATTTCGTCGTCGAACGGCCCGGGACCGGGCCCTGAGAGCGTGGCCCCCGGTAGTGCGGCCCGGGAAATCGGCCCTAGAAACTTGAGGAGCTTCAGAAACTTGAGGAGCTCCCGGACCCGGAAAAGCTTCCGCCGCTGGATCCGTACCCGGTGGTGGCGCCGCCGCCGCGCGCGCTGCTGACACTGCTGACGCCGCTGCTGAAGCCGGTGTTGAAGCTCGGGACCGAGAAGAAGTAGTAGGACGGGTACACCGTTCCGAGGATGCTCGGCTCGTACGTGCGGCCGTATTTTGCCTTCGTTCCCGCCTGCGCGCTGTCCATTTCCTCGCGCATGAGCCCGGCTTCCTTCTCATTGCGGGCAAAGGCCTGGATCAGGGTGTCGGCGTGATTTTTCAACAGCTCCGAGAGGTGGGTCCGGGCGTCACGCAACCGGTCCAGCGCCGTTTCGGGTGTGATGGAGCCGTCCGCCAGTTCCGCCGACCAGCGCTCCATGTCACGCCGGCTTTCATCGCGGAAGGACCGCAGTGCCACCGCCGTCCCCGCGGTTCCCTCGGCGCGGCGCTGGCTGAGCAGGTCTTCCACGCCGTCCAGATCGTTGCGGAACGGCGCGAGCTGGCGGTCCCAGGCGGCAGGCCAGGACGAGCCTCGGTTGAGCAAGGCATTGGTATCGGCGATCACGTCGTCCAGGGCGTCGAGTTCGGCCGCGGCGTCGGCGTAACTCCGGACCAGTTTAAGGTTGGGCCGGCGGCCCAGGTCCCGGCTGCTGAGGGCGTGTACATGGTTGGAGAGTTCGGTGGCTGTACCGTAGCGGTTCACGAACGTGCGGTGTTTTTCCAGCACCGTGCTCCCGTACCGGGAGGACTCGGGAATGGTGCTGGCGTTGAGCTCGGTCACCTGCAGGTCCATGCTGACATTGGCGTAGCTGGCGTCGCCCCGGGCCAGTTCCTTCCGGCTGGACACCCGGGTCCGCCACCGCACGATCAGCCACGCCGCGGCAGCGCAGACCGCGGCGGCCACCGCCGCCCAGACTGTGACGAGGAAAGCTGTGGAACGGTACCACGGCTGATTGATGAGTTCGGCGCCGCGGCGGATCCCGGCAATGGTGCCCTCGGTCCACTGCGCATCGCGAAGCAGCTCTTTGGCGGCGTTCTGGATGTCCTCGCGCTGTTCGGGCGAGACCTTCCGGTCCTCACCCATGTACGTCCCCACATGCCGGCCCACCGGATCCAGGGCGAAGATGAACAGGCCGTCTGCCCACTTCTGCCCGTCGGCACTGATCCATTCCGGATGTTCGGTACGGGCGAACCGCAGGACTTCTTCGTTCAGATTGTCGGCGGCAGTGCCGTTATAGGTGTAGACCGCAACTTTGGTGGGCTCATAAAAGTCGGTGGCCTGCACCGCCGGCAGCAGCGTCCGCTGGTCCAACACCCCGGCGCGGTCTTCGACGACGACGGCGGTCGGCGTCGTGGCGAGCGCGGCCGGGGCGCCGCCGAGAAGGCCGGCCATCAGCACAACCACAGCGGCGAGGGCTTTGCGCATGATCCCCATTTCCTGAGCGTAGTGGCTGGCTTCGGCTGCGTCGACGCGGACGCCGCGGAAAGGGGACGAAAGACATCGTGACCGTCCGCTGGACGGCGGCCATACTTGCGCCATGAGGCCGTCGCCTGAAGGACTGCCGGAGGGACCCCGGCCTGAGGATCCCGGCCCGGAAAACCGGGGGAGCCGCGTCCGGTTGGGCCGGTCACCGCCTAGGATTGCCGCATGTCTACTTATGAAGTTACCCGCAGCGCAGTCATTCCAGCCCCGGCGCAGGACATCTTTCCGCTGGTCAACAGCTTCCACGAATGGACCAAATGGTCCCCTTGGGAGGCCGTTGATCCGGCCATGGAACGGAGCTACTCCGGCAGCGATTCCGGCGTCGGTGCCAAGTACACCTGGAGCGGAAACCGCAAGGCCGGCTCCGGCACCATGGAAATCGTGGACACGGCCGAGCCGCGCAACATCAAGATCCGTCTCGAGTTCACCAAGCCCTTCAAAGCGGTCAACCCCACCTCCTTCACGTTCACGCCCTCCGGTGACGGCACTCAGGTCACATGGACGATGACCGGGGAGAACAAGGGCATCGGCAAGGTGTTCGCCCTGTTCATGAACATGGACAAGATGGTCGGCGCCGACTTCGAAAAGGGCCTGGCCGCCCTGGCCGGCGCCGTGAAACAGCGCCAGGCCTGAGCGGGGGATGCCGCCGGGCCGCCCCGCGGCGGCCCGTCATTCCCGGCACGTTGGCCGTGAGTTGCTGCCGTTCAGGCCTGCCCGGCGGTCCGGACCAGTTCCGGGTGATGAATCCGGGCAACCTCGGGGTGGGCCCGCAGCCAGCCTTTGAGCACGTTCGCGCCGTAGGACGCGAGCATCGGATTTTCCGGATCATCAGTGACCCCCCGGGACCGGGCCGCGAGTGCGGGAGGCAGGGGCACTGGCTCAATGACGGCGTCGAGCCGGGGCGAGAAGAAGAAGGGCACCGTGTAGCGGTCTACGCCGGCCGGGGGCGCCTCGACGCGGTGGATGGTGGCGGCCAGGTAGCCCTGGGTCGCGACTTCGAGCATTTCGCCCAGGTTGATGACCAGGGCGCCCGGAATGGGTTCGACCGGAATCCAGATGTCGGTGCCCGGCGGGAGTACCTGCAGGCCGCCGACCTGGTCCTGGAGCAATAAGGTGACGAAGCCGTAGTCCGCGTGCGCGCCGACACCCTGCGGACCGGCATCGGCGACGACGCCGCCGACGTAGTGGACCAACTTGGCCATCCAGGCCGGTGAGTCCCGGAAGGGTTCATCGAAGTATTCTTCGGGCAGTTCCAGCGACACGGCGATGGCGCTGAGCAATTCAGCCCCGACGCGGGACATCCGTTCCGCCCAGGCCATGCACACGGTGCGCAGCTCGGGCAACGCCCGGTCCGGCAGCAGGTTCGGTCCTTGGACCAGCCAGTACGGCTGCTCCGGCGGGTAGTCCTCGACAGCGGGGCGCTCCGGTCCAAAATCCAGCTGCTCCCGCGCGTCCGGCCGCCCCTGGGTGATTTCGTGGCCCAGCCGCGTGTAACCGCGGAAATGGGGCGAGAGCCGGTTGTCCAGTTCCAGCCTTGATTCCAGCGGAAGCTCGAAGAACCTCCGCGTGACGTCGAAGAGCTCATCCACCTCGGCGGCAGAGGCCCCGTAACCGGTCAGCTGGAAGAAGCCCACCCGGTGCGTGGCGTCGCGCAGTGCCTCAATAAACGCCGGGTCAAACGTGCCGTCCCGCCCCCTGGCGGTACTCAGGTCCAGGAGCGGAATGGAATCCGATGGTGCGCCCATGAGTGCAAACTACCACCACAGCATTCACTACTGAACTCATTCCCAGCAACTGTGCAGGGTCCTCGCGGGATTTCTTGACCGCGGTGTGAAAGAGTGCAGACACTGAAGCCGCCAAGGCCACGCTGACAGGTCAATCAGAAAGCCGGAATCCATGAGCCGGACTGCCACGAAAAATCATCGACGAATCGCCGCGCGGCTGCTTGTTGCAGCCGTTCTGGTGGTCTCGGCAGCGGCGTGCGAGCCGGGGCCGCCGGGCGGCAACCCGGCTCCCACTGCCGGGGGCACCGCCACGACGGGCGCGGCGTCGAAGCCCGGGCACGTGTTTGTCATCAATCTCGAGAACAAGGGCTACAACAAGGTGTGGGGCGCAGGCTCGGAGGCCCCCTACCTGTCGCAGACGCTTCGCAGTCAGGGCGTCCTGCTTTCCAAGTACTACGGGGTCGCCCACAATTCGAACCCGAACTACCTGGCCCAGATCTCCGGCCAGCCGTCCAATGCCATGACGAGGGAGGACTGCCCCACCTACGCCGCGTTTGAGCTGACGGGGACGGGCGCGCTCGGCCTGGCGGAGGGAGCCGGCTGCGTCTATCCGGCCTCGGTCCCCACGGTCGCCGGGCAGCTCAGTGCCGCAGGTAAGACCTGGAAGGGTTACATGGAAGACATGGGCACGCCGTGCCGTCATCCCGAACTCGGCGGGCAGGACACCAGCCAGGGCGCCAAGGTGGGTGACCAGTACGCAACGCGGCACAACCCGTTCGTGTATTTCCAGGCCATCACCTCGTCACCGGACTGCCAGAGCAACGTGGTGGACTTCAGCGAACTCCGCAGTGACCTCCAGTCCGTAGCCACCACCCCCAACCTGTCCTACATCTCGCCCAATCTTTGTAATGACGGCCACGACAATCCCTGCGTCGACGGCAGCGCAGGCGGACTGGCCGCCGCCGACACTTGGCTGAGCCAGCAGGTCCCGGCCATCCTGGACTCCCCGGCGTTCCGGCAGGACGGGATGCTGGTGATCACCTTCGATGAGTCCGAGGGCAAGACCGTTGGGCCCTCAGGGCTGCTGCCCGGAGGGACGGCAGGCGGCAGGATTGGTGCCCTGGTCCTCTCGCCGCTCATTAAGGGCGGCACGACGTCGGACCGGCCCTACAACCACTTCAGCCTCCTGGCCAGCATCGAGGACGCCTTCTCGCTTCCCCGCCTCGGGTACGCCGGGGCGCCGGGACTGAACAGTTTCGGCGGGGACGTCTTCAACGCGGGCTCCTAGCGGCAGCGCCAGGAGCGGCCGTCAGTTGGCCGCGGGTGCCGCCCCGTTGCCGTTGAAATCCTGGCCATATTCAGCCGTGATCAGGATGGGAAGGTGATCCGACGCGCCTCGGGCCAGGGTTTCCACGCTTTCGATCTCGAGGCCCTGGGACGTGGCGAAGTCGAAATGGCCCTTGAAGACTTTGTACCGGGTGTAGGTGCGTCGGTCACTCATTGTGAGGTCGTAACCGGCGTCCTTCATCTGCGCTGTCAGGGACTTGGTGAAGAACGGATAGTTGAAGTCACCCACCATCAGGGACATCAGTCCGCCGCCCATGCTGAGCAGCTCGGCGTGGGCGGCATGGATCTGGTTCCGGCGAAGTGAGTTGGACGCCGTCAGCGGCGCAGCGTGGAATGACGCGATGACAAGCCCGTGGTCGGTCTCGTTGTCGGTCACCCGCGTACCGATGAGCCGCTCGTGTGCGGGGGAGAGGACACGGTCGTGCATGGACTTCTTAAGGGCGAAGGTCTTGGTCTCGTAGGCCGTGAAACGGCTCATGCGGTAATAGATCGCCAGGCCCAGCCGGTTGCCCTTGGTGGAATCGGCCAGGTGCAGATCCCCGATGGTCTCCGGCAGATCGTCCGTGTCGCACTCCTGGAGGCACAAAGCATCAATCTCGAAATCACGTGCCAGATCGACCAGCTCGCCGCTGGCCGCGTGCTTGCGGAGGTTGTAGCTGATGACTCTAAGCAGGGGGAGCACCTCTTCGGTGAATAGTCGTTAAAACCTCACCCGAGTCTACCCAGTCCGAGCGGATCGGGTGGGAACAAGCGCTACGCGCGTCCGGGGTCCGCGCCGGATCGGAGCCGGAAACACAGCGGCCGGGAACACTGAAAGCGCGGCAGGATAGTGTGTTCTGGAATCACCAGCCATGCGAAAGGGCGGACGTTGACTGCTGCACTACCGGAACTTGCCGAGGGCGATTTCTACTACGAGGTCCTGGGGGACGGGCGGTTCCGCTCCACCATCCACGCCCAAGGCGCCTGGAACGAACACGAGCAGCACATGGCCCCCGCGTCCGGCATCATGGCCGACTGCCTTGCCCGGCATGAGCCCCGCGAAGATATGCGCATGGCCCGGCTCAGCTACGAAATCCTCGGGCTGATCCCCGGCGGAGAGTTCGAGATCGTGACCTCCACCCTGCGCCCGGGACGGACCATCGAACTGGTGCAGGCCGAGCTCGTGGCCGGCGGCCGCACTGCCATCCGTGCCACGGCCTGGCGAATGATCACCTCTGACACGTCCGCCATCGCGGCTTTCGAGGATCCCAGGATTCCGGCGCCGGAGGACTGCGAGCCGTACGACGCTGCGGCCGTCTGGCCCGGCGGCTACATCGCCTCACTGCACATGCGGATCGCCGAGGGCCACCGGGCGGGCTCGGGAACTGTCTGGCTCCGCACCGACTACCCACTGACAGACCGGGCGGACAGCGGCGACCTTGCCCGGCTGGTCGGCCTCGTGGACACAGCGAACGGCATCGCCGCCCGGGTTCCGCCGGGCAAGGGCAGCTACGCCTTCCCCAACCTGGACCTGCAGATCCACATGTACCGGCAGCCGGAGGGGGAGTGGCTTGGGCTGGACAACGAAGTCACGTTCGGTACGGACGGGATCGGGCTTACCTCAACGGTGTTGCATGACGTCACAGGCCCGTTTGGACGCGCGGAACAGATCCTGACGCTGCGCAGGTCCTAGTTCGTGTGGAAGACGAGCCAGCCGGCCAACGTGGCCAGCGCCGTCAACACGGCACCCCAGAGGATGTCGACCACGATCAGTTGCCGCGGCCAGGTCCTGAGCGTGGCGGCATTTGTCAGATCGTAGGTGGCATAGCCAAACACGCCCAGCGCGGCACCGTAGCCCACAGCGCTGAGCCAGCTGCCGCCGTCGAGCGCTGGCGTCAGGGCAAAGAACACGATCCCGGCAATGTAGATCACGTAGAACACCACCGCGTAACCTAGATTGGGCTTGTCGGCCATCAGGTCACCAATCTGGCGGCGGTAGAACGGGTTCATCGTCTTGAGCCAGATGGCGTCGATGATGGCGAATGCGGCGGCTACGACGAGGAATTGCAGAATGACCATAAGGGAGCATAACAACATGCCGCAGGCGCCAGCCGGGTCCCGGACACTGACGGTGGTGCGGCAGCAGGAATCACTTGGCGCCGCGGCCGACCTCGACTTCGCGCTCGGGCTCCTGCAGAAGGTCAAGACCGGCTCACTCGGTCCCACCTTGCGGCTGTATCGGCCGGTCCCCACGGTCGCCTTCGGCCAGCGCGACACGCACCTGCCCGGCTTCGAGGCCGCCGCCAACGCCTGCCGGCAGCTGGGCTTCGAGCCGCTGGTCCGCAAGGCCGGAGGCCGCGCGGCGGCGTACCACGAGCGAACGCTGGTCATCGACCACCTGGAACCCGATGCGGACGCGATTGCCGGGGCCAAGGGGAGGTTTTCGCGCTTCGGCGAACTGCTCGCCGGGGCACTGCGCGACGCCGGCGTGGATGCCGGCGTCGGTGAGATCCCGGGGGAGTACTGCCCCGGGGAGTTCAGCGTGCACGGCACCGACCCGTTGGTTCCGGAACACCGGATCAAGGTGGTCGGCACCGCCCAGCGTGTGGTCGCCGGCGGCTGGCTCTTCAGCTCCGTGATCGTGGTGGCGGACTCCGCCCCGATCCGCGCGGTCCTGGAGGCCAGTTACGCCGCCCTCGGCCTCGAATGGGACCCGGCGACGGCCGGCGCGGCCGACGACCTGGTGCCGGGCCTCGACGTCGATGCGGTCGAGGCCGCGGTGATCGCCGCCTACGGGCGCTACGCCCCGCTCAGCTACGCGGAGTTTTCGAGCCTGTCCTAGCGACGGACCCCGCCGGGCGGCGTCCCTCCGTCGATGCAAGGGCGCTGCCCAGGTTGCGGTATTTCGCCAGGCGCCGGGGGAGGAGTTCGTCGACTCCTGCGTTGGAGAGCATGGCGAGTTCGTATTCAATGGCGCGGCCGAGGCGGCTGCAGAAGGCCAAAACCTCGTCGGCGGCGTTGGGGCGTTCGTCCACGATGTGCTCCACCAGTCCGTTGGCGTGCAGCGACGCGACGTTGACGCCCTGGGCCTCAGACATGGCCGCGGCGAAGCCCGTGCTCCGATGGACGATCGCGCTCGCGCCTTCGGGCGGCAACGGCGACAGCCACGCGTGCTGCGCGGCGACGGTGCGGTCCGCAGGCAGGAGGGCCAGTGCCCCGCCGCCGGCCCCCTGCCCCAGCAGCACGGACACCGTGGGTGCGTTGAGCCCGATGAGGTCGTGCAGGGAGCGGGCGATCTCGCCGGCCAAGCCGCCTTCCTCGGCTTCCCGGGACAGGGCGGCGCCGGCGGTGTCGATGATGGTGACCAGCGGCAGCCCGAGTTCCTCCGCCAGGCGCATGCCGCGCCGGGCCTCCCGGAGGGACGCCGGCCCCATCGCCGTCGGCCGGTCGGCCCGCGGCCGCGTGTGGCCGATCACGACGCAGGATTCCCGGCCGAAACGGGCCAGGGCCAGCTGAAGGCCGGGGTCCTTTTCGCCCTGGCCGGTGCCGTTGAGGGGGAGCACGTCCCGGGCCCCGTGCACCAGCAGCTGCCGGAGATCCGGCCGGCGGGGGGCGCGGGAGATACCGATCGACTCCCAAGCGCCGGCGCCGGGCGGCTTCACGGACAGTGTGGCGGGCGCAGGCACCGGCGGGCGGGGGCCGGTGACCAGGATGCCCAAGGCGCGGTCGACGACGTCGGACAGCTGCGAAGGCGGGACCACCGCGTCAATGAGCCCTTTGTCGAAAAGGTTCTCCGCCGTCTGGACGTTCTCCGGGAACGGGGTGGAATGGAGTGCCTCGTAGACCCGGGGTCCGAGGAAGCCGAGCAGGGCGCCGGGCTCGGCGGCGGTGATGTGGCCGAGGGACCCCCACGAGGCCATGACGCCTCCCGTGGTGGGATGACGCAGGTAGACCAGGTAGGGCAGCCCGGCCTTGCGGTGGGTGCGGACGGCGGCGCTGATCTTGACCATGGAGAGGAACGCGACGGTCCCTTCCTGCATCCGGGTCCCGCCCGACGCCGGACCGGCCAGGAGGGGCAGGCCCTCGCGGGTGGCCCGTTCGACGGCGGTGACGATCCGTTCCGCGGCGGCCTGGCCGATGGAGCCCGCGAGGAACCGGAACTCGCTGACGATGATGGCCACCCGGCGGCCCCGGATCAGGCCTTCGCCGGTAAGGACGGATTCGTCCACGCCGGTCCTGGCCCGGGCGGCGGCCAGTTCCTGCCGGTACTCGGGGCCGGGATCGGGGTCCAGCACCGGAGCGTCCCAGCTGCGGTAGGACCCGGGATCGAGGACAGCGGCGATGAGTTCGGTGGCGTCCAGGTGCCGGACCTTCTGCTGGGTCACCATGCCCGGGGACCTTCCTGGACTGTGGCTGTGGCTGTGGCCGGGCCGGTGACTGTTGCCGCGCCTGCTCGGGCGCCGGCTGGGGTGCCGGCTGTCAGCCCCAGCCACCGCCGGATCTGCTCCCCGTCCTGGTCCAGCAGCGGCGGTGCGGTGTGGGACGTCAATGTGGTTTCCGTCGCGCCGGCGGCGCTGAAGAACCGTAGCGGCGGTCCGGGCAGGCTCACGGTGCCGAGCATTTTGTGCTCGACGTCGACCACCAGCCGCTGCGAGTGGACCTGTTCCCATTCGTAGACTTCGTCCAGGGTTCTGACCCTGCCGGCCGGAATGCCGGCGTCGTTGAGCTTGGTGAGCAGCGGCTCCGCCTCGAAATCGGAGAACACCCGCTCCACTTCTTCGATGACTTTCTCGCGATTGCGCACGCGGTCCGCATTGGTGGCGAACTCCGGCCGCACGGCGTCGATCCCAAACGTCGAGGCGAACGTTCTCCAGAGCTTTTCGCTTCCCACGCTGATCTGCACCCTGCCCTGCCGGCAGTGGAACAGTCCGTAGGGGGCAATGGACGGGTGGTGGTTGCCCTGGGCCTGCGGCACTTCGCCCGCAACCGTGGCCCGGGTGCCCTGGAAGGCATGGACCCCGATCAGGGCCGCGAGCAATGAGGTGCGGACGATCTGGCCCCGGCCGGTCCGCTCACGCTGGAGCAGCGCCGCGAGGGTGCCGAACGCCCCGTACATGCCGGAGAGGAGGTCGGCGATGGGGACCCCGACCCGCTGCGGATCGTCCGGGCCGGATCCGGTCAGGGACATCAGCCCGGCCTCGCCCTGGAGGATCTGGTCGTAGCCGCTGCGCTGGGATTCGGGCCCGTCGTGTCCGAATCCTGTGATGGAGAGGACCACCAGCGCCGGATTCAGGGCGTGCATCTGCGCGGCGGAGAATCCGAGCCGGTCCAGGACGCCGGGACGGAAGTTCTCGATGACCACGTCAGCGCGTTCCAGCAGCTCCCGCAGCACTGCCCGCCCGTCGTCGCTCTTCAAGTCCAGGGCAATGGATTCCTTGTTGCGGTTGCAGGACAGGAAGTACGTGGCCTGCGGATCATCCTCGGGGCCCACGAATGGCGGTCCCCAGCCGCGGGTGTCGTCGCCGGTGCCGGGGTTCTCCACCTTGATCACCCGCGCGCCGAGGTCAGCCAGCATCATCCCGGCATGCGGTCCGGCGAGCGCGCGGCTCAGGTCCACAACGAGATAGCCGGTGAGGGGGCCTTCGGCGTCGGGCATGGATTCGGTGCTCATGGGCGTGTTCCTTCTTTGGTCGGTCGTGGCGGGCGCGCGGTGGGCTTGCGCGGTTGGGTGATTTGTCGGCTGCATCCAGCGGTCATATCCAGCGGTCACATCCAGCCTGGGACTACCATGACCAGCCAGGCGACGGCCGGTCCGACGGCGACGACGATGCCGCTGTAGGCCAGGATCTGCTTGTAGAACCTGTCCTTGTCCACGTCCTCGGGCGCGTTGGCCAGGACCAGGGCGCCGTTGGTGGAGAACGGGGACACATCCACGATCGTGGAGGCCACGGCCAGGGCGGCGATCACGCCGACGGCGCCGACCTCGCCGGTGGCCAGGAACGGCACCGCCAGTGGAATGAGGGCCGCGAGGATGGCAGTGGAGGAGGCGAAGGCCGAGACGATGGCGCCGATGTAGCAGATCAGCAGGGCGGCGAGCAGGGGCATGCCCAGATCCGCCACTCCGCCGGACACGAATGCGATGGTGCCGGCTTCTTCGAGGACGCCCACGAAGGTGAGCATGCCGCAGATGAGCAGGACCGTGGACCAGCTGATCTTGTTGACGGCGCCCTTCTGCGCTGCGGGAGACACGAGGGCCAGGACGATCGCGATGGTGATTGAAACAAAGCCGACGTCCACCTTGAATCCGAGCGAGATGACGGCCAGCGCGATCAGGCCAAGGATGGTGATGAGCTGGGGAATGGAGGCACGGGCGCCGCTGGCCGGAGGTGCGCCGGCCGCGCCGGGACCTGCAGCCGAGGATGTACCGGAGCCTGAGGTGCCCTTGGCCGAGACGCCGGCGGCGGAGATGTCGGATCCGGATCCCTGCAGCGTGACGCCGGCGGCGCGGGCACCCACGCTGACGGACAGGCGCTTTTCTGCGGCTTGTTCCACCAGCCGCCCGGCCGGGGTGGACAGCAGTTTGCCGCCGCCGAGGACGACAAACAGCACCAGCGCGATGGCCAGGTTGAAGAGGAAACTCGCCAGGAAGATCGCCATCGGGTTGGCGTCCAGTTCCGTCTTGGCAATGATGCTGTTGACGGTGACGCCATAAACGGCGATGGGGGAGAAGCCGCCGGCCTGTGCGCCGTGGATCACCATCATGCCCATCATGAGCGGATTGATTTTGTGTTTGGCGGCGAAGCTGAGGGCGATCGGCGCAATGATGGCCACGGCGGCCGGGGAGAGGGCGCCGACGGCGGTAATCACAGCTGTGATGGCGAACATGACCCACGGGATCAGGGCAACCTTGCTGCCGACCAGCCGAACGGCGCCCCGGACCAGCAGGTCGATGGTGCCGTTGTTTTGCGCGATGGCGAACAGGTAGGTGACCCCGACGATGGTCAGGAACAGGCCGCCGGGGAAGTTGGCCAGGATTTCGTTGGTGGACATCCCCAGCACCACGGAGCCCAGCAGGAAGGCGCCAACAAAGGCCAGGGCACCCATGTTGAGCGGCAGCACCGTGGCCAGCAGGAACATCACCGCCAGGATGATGATGGACAGGACGGGAGCGGACATCGTTGGTCCTCCGGATCGAAGTGGTTGAACTGGCTTAGTGGCCTAGCCTCCTAGACACTAGGTGTCCTTGTCAATAGTTCTCCGGTAGTCTTAGGGGTCAGGACAGGCTGGAAGGACGCCCATGGCAAAGCAGGCGGCAACGCATCAGATTTCCCGCGTTTCGCGGCCCCGGCTTTACGAGCAGCTGGTGGAGCAGATCATGGACTTCATCGAGTCCGCCGAGCTGGGCCCCGGGGACACGTTGCCGGCCGAACGGGAACTTGCCGAGCGGTTGGGGGTCTCCCGTGCCACCCTGGCGCAGGCCTTGGTGGCCCTTGAGGTGCTTGGCGTGATCGACGTCCAGCACGGCACCGGAGCGGTGCTGGTCTACCGGCCGAACGTCCCATCCGTGATCAAAGGCCTCCGCGAACACCGGAGCCGTCTGCCCGAGATCGTTGAGGCGCGGAGCACGCTTGAGGTCAAGCTGGCCGAACTGGCCGCGGCCCGCCGGACGGAGCAGGACATGAACGCGATTGATCACGCCCTCGAGGCCATGGCTTTAGAGGTCGCCTCAGGAGACCGCGGCGCACGCGGCGACGAGCTGTTCCACCAGGCCGTCACCACCGCGGCCCACTCGGCAGTCCTTGCCCAGCTCATGACCTTCATTGCCGGCATGGTCCTGGAAACGCGCCTCGAATCACTCGGACAGCCCGGCCGGCCGGAGCAGTCGCTCGCCTCCCACCGCAAGATCGCCGACGCGATCAGGTCCCGGGACTCGTCGGCCGCCGCGGCGGCGATGCTTGAGCACATCGATCTCGTTTCCGACGTTGCCCTCCTGAAGAACAGCTAGGCCGGAATAGACGTGAACCTTTCCTTCGATCCGCCGTGTGGCCCGATCGCCGGATGGCGCGACGGCGCCGTCGTGCGCGCTGCCGGCATTCCCTACGCCACCGCGGAACGCTTTCAGCCGCCCGCGCCGGCACCCGACTGGTCCGAGACGCTTGAGGCGACATCCCTGTCTCCGGCGTGCCCGCAGGCGCCGGTGCCCTTCCTGGATGACGTGCTCGGCACCCGCTATGGCGAACTTCCGGGCAGCGAGGATTGCCAGCGTCTGACCATCACCCTGCCTGCCGATCTCCACGACGGTGAACGGCTGCCGGTAATGGTGTGGCTGCACGGCGGGTCCTATACGTCCGGTTCCGGGGATCTGGCGATCTTCGACCCCGCAGCGCTGGTTGCCGAAACCCGGGTGATCGTCGTTTCGGTGACCTACCGGCTGGGCCTTTTCGGATATTTGTCCACCAGCACCGGCCGTCCGGCCAATCTGGGCCTGCTGGACCAGATCGAGGCGTTTCGGTGGGTGCAGCGCAACATTGCATCCTTCGGCGGCGATCCGGGCCGTGTCACCGCGTTCGGGCAATCCGCGGGGGGCGACGCCGTCGCGCACCTCATGGCGACCCCTGACGCGGCGTCGCTCTTCCAGCGCGCCATCATTCAAAGTGCCCCGCTGGGCATTACCCGGGGGCGGGAAAGGATGACCGCCGCCATGGGGGTGGCCGCGGAGGCGGTTACCGCCGCGACTCCGGCGATGGACGTCGTCGCTCTTGAAGAGGACGTGGCGCGGGCGGCGAGGAAGTTCGGGCTGATGGCTGCCATGCCGTTCGGGATCCAGTACGGGCATTCACCGCTGCCCGAGGAATCCGGGCTTGACCGGGCCTGGAATGCCGCTGCCCCGGCGATCGACATCCTGATCGGCTACACAGCCGAGGAAGCCCGGCTGTTTCTGCCGCGCAGCCCGCGCCTGGGCCGGGTGGCGAGGATTCCCGTGGTCGGCAGCGCAGTGCTCAAGGCGGTCACATGGGTGGTCACGGAATTGGTGTACGGCAAAGCGGCCAGGCAGTTTGCCAGGCGGCATGTACGTGCGGGCGGCCGGGCCCACAGCTACGTGCTGTCCTGGCGGGCACCAGGAAATCTCTATGGCGCCGCGCACACAGTTGACCTGCCCCTGCTCTTCGGCCACCAGCGCACGTGGGAAGGTGCCGGACTCCTGGCGGGGGCGACGTGGGACGAGATCAATGCCCACGGCCGGGCAATGCGGGCGCTGTGGGCGCGGTTCGCCTATGGGGAAGGCCTCGGACCACGGGGAGAGATTCCCGGCTCGCTCCGGTACCACTCGGTCTGAACTCCGAGGCCTCACCCGGTGCGCTTTCACCCCCACTGGATCAGGACCGCAGCGATCACCCAGAGGAGCACCACGACGCCGAGGGCGATAATCGGGCGGTTCCATGTCGTGGATACTGTTCCGCCGGAAGGGGGGAGTCCAGCGGCGCGGGCGTCGTGCCACGCCTGGGCGATCCTGTCACGGCCGGTGGCCACCTCCGGCTGCCGGATGCGCTCATTGCCGGGGAACATGCTGTGCGGCCGGCTCTTCAGATCCGGACCGGTGGACAAGGGTGAAACCCGGGTACTCGGGAAAGTCGCCCACACGATCAGGGTGGAAGCCAAGTGCCTCGTAAAAGTCGATGGCGGAGGGACTTGCCTGCCAGTCCAGGATCATTGGCTGGGGCCTGACGCGTGACCAGTCGAAGATGAAGTCCATGAGGGCACGGCCGGTGCCGGCCAGACGCATGTCGGGGTCTACAAAGACGTCATGGACCCGGCCCGTCGTGAAGGCAGCCCGCAGGCCTGGGCCGAAGGCTCCTTACCCAGTGAGCTCGGCCAGCACTTCGGCCGCGTCCGTATTGCCGGCGGATGCCAGACGCCGAAGCTCATCCAGATCTTCCTTCTCGGCTGCGAGTTCAACCAGCTGATCCTCAGCGTCGCGGCTGCCGCCGTCGGCAAGTTGCCGCAACTCGTCGAAGTCTTCCCGCTCCGCGGCCAGCTCGATTAGCTCACCGATGGCGTCGTTGTCACCGCGGGCAGCCCGCTCCCGGAGTGCCGAAAGATCAGAATCTGACATTGCGTGGACCTTTCCAAGAAACGGTTTCGTTCGCCGGTCCGGACCGCAGCGGGCGACGTGGCCTGGGAGGCCGACACGGTGTTAGTGCAGAGTACCGCGCTGAACCAATCGGCCCTAGTGTGATGTCAACCGGCGCTCGGCCGGCTTGAGCGGCCACTGCGGTGCGGAGGGGGAGTCGTGGAGGAAATGCCCCAGCCCTGCCCGCCCAAGAGATGGCCCTGGGCGCTGGCTATCCTGCTGGTGATCGCCGTCGACGCCTTGCTTCTCGGCTTTGGGACAGGCGAGTGCATCGACTACACGGCAGAGTCGGGTGCCGCCAGCACCTGCACGAGTGGCCCGGCCCTTGGATCCGAGGGCATGTGGGTCCTCGCGGCAGCCAGCGTCCTCGTCATTGGCTACCTTGCCCGCCGCCTCGCGCGCGCCGCATGGCGCCGCAGACCGCAGTTGATAGATTCTGGACCATGACCACTCCGGACATCAGCGTCAGGACCGCAACCGTGCACGACGCCGCACGGCTGGCCGAGATCCACATCGCGGCCTGGCGGGCCACTTACCGCGGCGTCATGACCGATGAGTACCTGGACCGTCTCGACGTCGACCGCGCGGCGTCCGCCTGGCGCCGAAACATCCTTGAACCCGGGCAAGGGACGATTCACCTCGTCGTCCAAAGCGCCGATGAGGTTGCCGGGTTCGCCATCCTCGGTCCAGCTGCCGGTGCCCCGGACCCAGGCGCCGGTCAGCTGCACGCGATCAACGTGCATCCGGACTGGTGGGCGCGGGGCGTCGGTTCCGTCCTGTTCGCGGCCGCGGAACAACAGTTGATCGACCTCGGCTATGACCGGGCATTTCTCTGGGTGGAGAAAGGCAACGCTCGGGCCATCAGCTTCTACACCAACCGCCGTTGGCTCGACGACGGAGGGACCCTGGAAGACACGAGATTCGATCCGGCTGTGGCCGAGCGACGCCACAGCCGGGTCCTCCTGCCCGGAACGGTCCCGTCCGCGACGCAGTGACCTTCCTCGGCTCCCGGCGGCCTGCCGGCAGCGGTGACTGCCGCCGTCATGTGAAGAGACCTTCGCCGATGAAGCCTCCCGCCCGGATGCCCGGCGGAACCGCGAATAGGCCCGAGCCGGTGTGCTTGAGGTATTCCAGGGCCAGTGTGTCCTCCTTCGTCATGGTCAGCTGCATGGGCACGTAGTGGGTCCTGGGGTCCGTGACGAACGCGATGAAGAACAGTCCGGCGTCGAGGTGCCCCAGGCCGTCCGAGCCGTCGGTGTAGTTGTAGCCGCGCCGGAGCATCTTGACGCCGTCGTTCTGGCTCGAGTGCGCGAGCCGGACGTGGGCGTCCAGTGGGATCAGCGGTTCCCCGCCGCGTCCCTGGATCTGGAAGTCGGGGGCGGTGCATTCCTCGCCGCCGGAGAGCGGGGCCCCTGCGCCCTTGGTGCGCCCGATCAGCGCTTCCTGTTCCCGCAGCGAGGTGCGGTCCCAGATTTCGATGTGCATCCGGATGCGGCGCGCCACGAGGTACGTGCCGCCGGCCATCCAGCTCTCTTCCGGACGCGTTCCCGGGCGCGCCCACGCGTGGTCCTGGAGCAGGGCGGTGTCCTCGGCCTTGAGGTTGTTGGTGCCGTCCTTGAAGCCGAAGAGGTTCCGCGGGGTGGCCTGTGACCTCGACGTGGAGGACGTCCGCCCGAAGCCGAGTTGGGACCAGCGGACGCGGGTCTGCCCGAAGCCGATGCGGGCAAGGTTGCGGATCGCGTGGACCGCCACCTGGGGGTCGTCGGCGCAGGCCTGCACCACGATGTCGCCGCCGGTGCGTCCCGGCTGGAGGTCGTCGCCTGGGAAGTGCGGCAGGTCGATCAGGGCGTCCGGGCGGCGCCCGTTGAGTCCGAAGCGGGCCTTGCCGCCCTTCTCGAACAGGCCGGGGCCGAACCCGAAAGTGAGGGTGAGCTTGCCGGCCCCGAGGTCCAGGGCCTCACCCGTGTCCTCGGGCGGGGCGTCGTAGGGGCCATCGACGGCGCCGCTGCTGCCCGTGCTGCGCCCCTCGGTCATCGCCACGGCGGCGGCCGTCCACTCCTTCAGGAGCCGGATGAGCTCTGCACGGTCCTCGGTGACGATGTCGAAGGCTGCCATGTGAAGGCGGTCCTGGGCCGGCGTGACGATGCCGGCTTGCCGGTCACCATGGAAGGGGATGATGTCGCCGGGCTCTGCCAGTGGGGCCGCCGCGGCCTCGACGGCGTCGTGGCCGAGGAAGCCCGCCGCCAGGCCGGCGACGGCGCCCGCGCCGCCGGCTCCTGCCAGGGACAGGAGACCGCGGCGGGACAGCCGGCCCTTTCCCGCACCGGGGGCTGCCGGCGGCACAGGTGAGGCGGCGGCTCCCGGGGCCGTGGCTGGTTCCGGGGTGCCGCCGTCGGGGGTCTGGCCGGGGCTGGCGCCGAAGGGGCAGCCGGTCACAGGGCTACTGCCGAAGTGAGCTTGGCCAGGGGCTCGCCCAGGGCATCAACCAGGGAGGCGAGCTGCTGCACCTGGGCCTGGCTGAGCTTGTTGTAGTAGGTGAAGCCGTCGCCGGTGGAGTGCTGCTTGAGCCCGGCCTGCAAGGCTGCGAACTTAGCCTCGAGCGCTGCGGCCAGGGCCGGGTCCTTCTGCGCCAGCACCGGCTTCAGGCTGTCGAAGGCGGTCCGGGCTCCGTCAACGTTCGCCTGGAAGTCCCAGAGATCGGTGTGGGACCAGATTTCTTCCTCCCCGGTGACTTTGCCGGTGGCTACTTCGTCCAGGAGTTCCTTGGCGCCGTTGCCGATCTTGTCCGCGGAGAGTTCCACGGTGCGGGTCCGCTGGGCCAGGTCCTCGGTGTCGGCAACAAGCTGCGTGGCGATGGCGGCCCGCTCCGACGGGGCGAGGGGGGTGTAGCCGGCCGGCGGGAACAGGTCCTTCTCAGCCCGGTGCCAGCCGGTCCATTCCTGGCCGGATTCGAGGTCGGCTTCACGGGCATCGAGCTTGGGGTCCAGGTCCCCGAACGACTCGGCGACCGGTTCGATGCGCTCCCAGTGCATGCGCGTGTCGGCATAGAGCCCGCGGGCCTTCGTCGTATCCCCGGCGGCGTAAGCCGCCGCGAACGCCCTCGTGCCGTCAAGCAGCTGGTCGGTCTGGTCCAAGACGAAAGCGGAGTACTGCCGGGTGCCGGTGTCCAGCAGGTTTTGAAGATGCGCGTCGACGGCGGGACTGCTCGTGACCTGGATGGGTCCGGCGGTGCCCGGGTCCTGTGGGGTTCCCACGCAGCCGGCCAGGGCCAGCGAAACAGCGGTTGCCGCGGCCAACAGGACAAGCGTCTTCCGGAACCGGGGGGCGTTTTTGGGCAGGGGGATGCTGGGCATGGTGTTTCCTAGGTGGATCGGTCGAGTGGAGCAGTGCGGTGCGGTGCGGTGCGGGGGAGCGGAGGGGTGCGGGCCCAGGTGGGCTTCCACGGCAACATCGCCGACGCAAACCCGTTTTAGGTGTACCTAAGCAAGGAGGATACCGATTCGCGGCGATTACGCAAACCTTTCGTACCCTAATTTGGATTAGGTAAGCCTAATCTAATAACATCGTTCGGGTGACCACGCAGCTTGACTTCATGCGGGTGCCCTTTGCCGCCGATCTTGCGAGCTACGGGGACAGCCCTGCCATCCTCACCGACACCCTGGCAATGACGTACCGGGAGCTGGCGGAGCGGGTCGATGCCTTCGCCCTCCGTCTTGGCACCACGCGTCGCCTCGTGGCGCTCGCCGCGGCCAACGACCTCGACTCTCTGGTGGTCTATCTGGCGGCCCTGGCCGGCGGCCACCCGCTGATCCTCCTGCCGGAGGACAAGCCGGCCTCCTTGGAGTCCCTCGTTGCGGCCTACGACCCCGACGTCGTCGTCCAATCCGGCAACGGGCAGCTCCTGCTGGACGAACGCCGGGCCGGCACCCGCCACGAGCTCCACCCGGACCTCGCGCTCCTGCTCAGCACCTCCGGATCCACGGGTTCGCCCAAGCTCGTGCGGCTCTCGCATGCGAACCTGCAGGCCAACGCCGAGTCGATTGCCCAGTACCTGAATATCGGGCCCGACGACCGTGCCGTGACGACTTTGCCGATGTCCTACTGTTACGGGCTGTCCGTGATCAACAGCCACCTGCTCCGCGGCGCCGGGCTGGTCCTGACCGGCCTTTCCGTGGTTGATCCGTGCTTCTGGGAGCTCTTCCGACGCCGGGCAGCCACGTCCTTCGCGGCCGTTCCGTACACCTTTGAACTGCTGGAACGGGTCGGGTTCGCGGACATGGATCTGCCCAGCCTGCGCTACGTCACCCAGGCCGGGGGCCGGCTGGGGCCGGATTCGGTGCGGAAATACGCCGACCTGGGCCGCCGCAGCGGCTGGGAATTTTTCGTGATGTACGGCCAGACCGAAGCGACGGCACGGATGGCGTACCTGCCGCCTGAGCTGGCCGCCGACGTGCCGGGCGCGGTGGGTATCCCGGTGCCCGGCGGGGCCTTCCGGATCGACCCCGTGCCGGGGCTGGAACACGGCGAACTTGTCTACAGCGGCGCCAACGTCATGCTTGGCTATGCCGAATGCCCGGCGGACCTCGCCGCTGGCCGGACCGTCACGGAGCTGCGCACCGGCGATCTCGCCCGGCTGCACCCGGCGGGCGTCTACGAAGTGGTGGGCCGGCGCAGCCGGTTCGTCAAGATCGTGGGGCTGCGCGTTGACCTGGGGCAGGTGGAGCGGCTCCTGGCGGACCTTGGGGTGCAGGCGGCCAGCGCCGGGACGGACGACGGCGTCGTCGTCGCCGTTGAAGGCGAGCACGACACGCGCCTGTTGGGCAAGGTTCTCGCCCAGGGCATGGGGCTGCCGCGTGCGGCACTCGAGGTCCACGCCGTCGAACGGCTCCCGCGCCTGGCCACCGGCAAGCTCGACTACAGGGCTGTCCTGGCCCTGTCCGGGCCGAAACCAGGGCCAGCACGCGCCCCCGTGACGGAAACCGGCGCCCCGGACACCAGAGCTCCGGACAGCGTTCGGAAGATTTTCCAGGACGCTTTGGAGTGTGCCGACATCGCGCCCAGCGACACGTTCGTGTCCCTGGGCGGGGACTCACTGTCCTACGTGGCCGCGTCGGTGCGGCTGGAACAGGCCTTGGGCCATCTCCCGCCGGACTGGCACGTGACCCCGGTACGGGACCTGGAGCCTCGAACTGCGCCGGGCCGGACGCGTCGACGCTTCTTTGCGCCCGTGGAAACGAGCATCGTGCTGCGGGCCGTAGGGATCGTCCTGATCGTCGGCACGCACGTGGGGCTGTTCAGCTGGCAGGGTGCCGCCCACGTCCTCATGGCGGTGGCAGGCTACAACTTCGCACGCTTCCAGCTCGCCGGGAAGCGGGTCCCGCGGCTGCGGCGGCAGCTGTCCAGCGTGGCAAGAATCGTCGTGCCGAGCATGGCGTTCATCGCGGTGGCCTTCCTGATCACCGACAACTACGCGCCCGCCAATATCGTGCTGCTCAACGCCGTCCTCGGGCCGGAAGCGGTGACCACCCAGTGGCACTTCTGGTTCATCGAGATTCTCGTCTACCTGCTTCTCGTGGCGACGGCGCTGCTGGCCATTCCGTGGGCGGACCGGGCCGAGCGGCGGTTCCCGCTGCTCTTTCCGCTGGCGCTGACCGGTGTGGGGCTCCTGACCCGGTATGAGCTGGTGAACCCGGGAGTGCCGCACACGGCGCCTGCGCTCTGGCTCTTCGCAATGGGCTGGGCTATCGCACGGTCCCGGACCATCGCCCAGCGTTGCCTTGTCTCGGTCATTGCAGTCCTGACCGTTCCAGGATTCTTCGAGAACCCCGTCCGGGAGGCCACACTCCTCGCCGGGATCCTGCTGCTCATCTGGCTCCCCAGCATTCCTGTGCCACAGGTCCTCCGCCGCCTCATGGTGGTGCTCGCCAGCGCCTCCCTCTATGCGTACCTGGTCCACTGGGTGGTCTATCCGCCGCTGGCCGGGATCAGCCCCGCCGTGGCCGTCGCAGGCTCGCTGGCCGCGGGCGTGGCCTACTGGGCGCTCTGTATGCGCTTGATGGGGGCGGTCAACCGCCGGCGGGCAGGCTCCGGCAGCGATCCGGGTACGAATCCAGCACAACAGTAGGCGTCGACTGCTGTACCAGCGACACTGACGGCATGGTTTTCTGTCTGAAAGACGGCGGGCGGCGCCCCGCGGTCCGTGCCACGGCTGGCGCGTTGGTACTGGCTGCCTCGATATCGGGGTGCTCGTCCTCCACGGACGGGGAGCCGGAGCCGCCGTGCTTCCCGCCCGCCTATTCGCTCACCCCGACGACGGCCGCACCGGGGCAAAGCGTGACGGTGGCAGCCCCGGATGCTGGCTGCAACCCCCGTTACGGCAAGAATGCGCGCATCCAGGTGAGCGTCACCGACGCAACCGGGGTGGAAGTCGTGAATACCACCAGCGCCATGAACGACGCCGGCGGGTTCACCTACACGTTTGTCGCGCCCGCCCGGACAGCCGCGGGGGACGCCGCCGTAACCGCGGTGCCGTACAACATTGACTGGTGCGATGACACCGGCAGGAACAACCGCGTGGCGGGCGCTGCTGACGTCCGCCTGGAACGGGTGTCCTGTGTGGTGCCGATGAAGCCGCTGACCGTCACCCGTTGAAGCGCATTTGGAGCAGCTCCTGCTGGTCCTCAACGACACGCTGTCAACGGCCGCCGTGCTGGGGGCTGATGGCCCGGCCCGGCAGGGCCTCGCCCTGGCGCGGCAGTTGGTCGCCGCCGCATGCACCTAGCCCGACGGCTGCCCGATCATGGGCGGGCGAGGACGCCGTCGATGTCTACCGGGAGGTGGGAGGGGCCGCGCAGGAACGGGCTCGGCCGGTACGGCGGTGGATCCGAGACCAGCCGCGGGTTCTCCAGCCTGGTGGCGAATTCGGTGAGTGCGATCTGCGCTTCCAGCCGGGCCAGGGGCGCCCCGAAGCAAAGATGAACGCCGCCCCCAAAACCGAGGTGCTGGTTGTTGCGCCGGTCAGGGATGAAGAGCCCGGGGTCAGCGACGTGGGCGGGATCGCGGTTGCCCGCAGCCAGGACCAGGGTGAGGGAGGCACCGGCCGGAATGGTGGTGCCGGCGATGTCGATGTCGTCGAGGGCGGTGCGGAACGGGACGAAATGCACGGGCGGCTCGTAGCGGAGCAGCTCCTCGACCATCGGGATGGCCAGGCCGGGGTCAGCCCGCAGCCGCTGGAGCTCGGCCGGGTGGCGGAGCAAAGTCAGTACGCCGTTGGAGATGAGGTTCACGGTGGTTTCGTGTCCGGCGATGAGCAGGAGAAGCCCGGTGCCCACCAGCTGTTCGTCCGGCATGCGGCCCTCCGGTCCATCGTCGGTGGCCATCGCTGAAAGCAGGTCATTCCCCGGGGCCAGCCGGTGGGCGTCGACCAACTCTTGCATGAACGCACGCAGTTCCCTGCCGGCCTCAATCCTCTTCTTTTGCTGGGTTTCGGGATCGAGGCCGGGATCGGTCGACTGCAGAGCGAGGTCCACCCAGACCCGGAAGCGCTGTTCATCTCCCGGAGGCACGCCGAGGAGTTCGCAGATCACCGTGACGGGCAAGGGATACGCCAGATCATCGACGACGTCGATCCGGCTGCGGTCCGCCATGGCATCGACCAGGTCGGTGAAAATTTCCGCCATCCGCGCCTCCATCCCGGCCACCCTGCCAGGCGTCGTGGGCGGCCCGAAGTGCCGCATGGCGATCCGCCGGAACTTGTCGTGATCAGGGGGATCCATGCTGAGGAAAGTCGGCGTCATGCCGGCGCCGTCCCCGTCCTCACCGATGGTGGCGCCCGCCGCGGCGGCAGCCGGGTTGCGGGTTATGTCGGAGCTGACCCGTGGATCGTGCAGCAGGGCGGCGATCTCCGCGTAGGTGCTCACGAGATAGCTTCCGTCCGGAAGCCGTCTCACGGGGGTTTTGCGGAGTTCGTCGTAGAACGGATAGGGGTTAGCCCGGTTGGTGTAGTCGAGGATCTGCTCCCAGGTGCTGGGCTCGGCCATGGCGAAGGCTCCTTGGGTCGTGGGCCGGTCGCTGCCGGTCTCCGGTGCGGCGCTTTACGGGAGGCGGCGGTCGGTCAATCTGGCGCGCCGCTCATTGGGATAGTGACCGGTCACGACGACGGTCGCATCCTGGGTGGGGTTGGCGGCGGGCTGGAACCCGGCCGGCACCGGCTGCGCGTCGGCCGGCTCGTCAATATGGTGGAAAGACGGCGGGAATGGCGCCGCCTGGTCAATCAGCGGTTCATAGAAGTCAAGCCATTTGTTCTGGTTGAACGCCACTGCAGCCACGATGCGGCCCTTGTAGCCGTAAACGGCCAGGAACCGCCGGGATCCGACCGATCCCTGCACGATGGCGACCTCATCGGCGACCGAGGGCACGCCCACGCTCTTGATTTCGGTGCCGAACTGGACGGACCAGAATTTGGGCACAGCCAGGTGCGGCCAGCGTTCCGTTTCACCGCTCACCATATTGTGCGCTGCAACCTCGGCCTGGGAGACCGCGTTGCCCCAGTGCTCGACGGCGAGGAACTGGTAGCCGAACATCGGCTGCGGGGCGCGGGATACGTCACCGGCGACGAAGACGTCATCGGTGACCAGCCCGTTGACGTCGAAAGCGCGGCAGCCGGCGTCGCACGCGACACCCCACACGCCGCTCGCCAATCCGGAGCCGGCGAGCCAGTCACCGTTGCGAACGGTCCCGAGCGCGGCGACCGCGATGTCCACGTCAAGAGTCGTGCCATCGGAGAGGCGGGCGCGGCGCAGCTGTCCGCCGGCATCGCCTTCCAGTGAGACGACCCTGACGCCGCAGCGCAGATCCACGCCGTTCTCGATCTGCAGCGCGCCGGCAATGGCACCGATCACGCTGCCGAGCGCCGCGCCGAGCGGTGCCGGGCCAGCCTCCGCCACAGTGACCGGCAGGCCAAGTTCGCGGCAGACCGAAGCGACCTCGCAGCCGATAAACCCGGCGCCAATGACCAGGACCCGGCGGGGGCGCGCGGCCAGGAGCTGCCGAAGCGTTGCCGCGTCCTCCCGGGTCCGCAAGGTCAGCACGCCTGCCAGCGCCGCCTCCGCCGCGTTTGGCCAGGACCGGGCCCGCACGCCAGTGGCGATCAACAACTTGTCGAATCCGATCCGGCCGCCGTCGGCGAGATGCACGTGCCTGGCGGCGAGATCCAGACCCGTGGCCGCGACGCCCAGCCGCCAGTCGGCGTCGACTGGCCGGCGGCGCGGCAGCGACGTGTCGGCGGACCGCACCGACCCGGCCAGGACCTGTTTCGACAGCGGCGGCCGGTCATACGGCTCGTGCGTTTCCTCACCAATGAGAGTCAGCGAGCCCGTGAACCCTTCCTCGCGCAGCCGCTCCGCCGCGCGCAGCCCGGTCAGTGACGTGCCCACGATGACAATCCTGCCGGATCGAAGGAAAGCGCCCCCGTTGCCCCCGGCGGCGGCGGCCGTCCGCGGGGCGTCGTCGGGAGTCCGCGGCCTGTGCGGCTCCTCAAGGTGGTCGAGTCGGATGGCCTGGATGGGGCAGGCCGCGGCGGCCCGCCGGATCCTCGTGCGCTGCGCCTCGTCAGGGTCCGGGTCGTAGGTAAGTGCCTCGTCCCCCTGGATGGTGAAGACGTCCGGGGCGAGGAAGGCGCATTGTGCGTAACCCTGACACTTAGTGAGATCGACGACGAGCCTCATGCCGAACTTCTCCCTGTTTGCTCAAGCCAGTCGAGTCTAAGCCTCCCGGGCCGGCCGCGGAAGAGGCCTGCGGCCGGGCACGACGGGGATGCGGAGGCGACGGTGCGCGCCGGCTGGGTGCGGGCCTGCGCGCCGTCACGGTCAGGGACCCCGGGGCGCTAGAAGGCGTCGAGTCGGCGCCGCAGTGACATGATGCCCACAACGAGGCCGCCCCCGGCCGTTAGCACCAGGACCGCCACGTCCCGGCCCAGGTTGTCGGTCGACTGGTAGAGGATCGCGGCCTCCAGCGCATCCACTCCGCAGAAGGTCGGCGTGAAGTGCGCTATGGTCTGAATCCACCCGGGCAGGATGGCCGTATCGGTCATGCCCTAATCTCCTTGGGCCAGAGGTGCGGGAGCCGGCCGGCAGTTTCCTCGGGCGGCGCCACGGCTCCATGATGAAACTGGCCCGAACAAAACACAAGCGGTCCCGTCTACGCACCGCTGCGGCGCTGTACCTTGGAGGCCAATGACACTTTCACAGCAACTTCTCATGGCGTATGACCAGCAACTCCGAACAGATGCGGAGACCCCAAGTGCCATCGCCGTCGAGCACCTGGGCCCCCTGCGGCTGGTGACCTTCGCAGCCGGCAGCGGCTTCGTGACCTATCAGGACCTCGATGGGGCCAACGCCCTGACGATCGCGCAGTGGGTGGCCGAAGCGCTCGCGTTTTACCGCAGCGATCCCGCAATCGTGCGGGTCGAGTGGAAGACCCGTGGCCACGATCATGCGCCTGGACTCCACAGGGCACTGCTCGACAACGGATTTGAGCCTGGTGAGACCGAGTCAATCATGATCGGTCCGGCAAACGCCTTGACGGTGGACGTGCAGCTCCCGACCGGCGTCAGCCTGCGTCGAGTGGCCGAGGAACGGGACATCCGGGCCATGAGCGCGATGCAGGACGAGGTTTTCGGCGTTGATGTCTCCGACGGTAACGCCGACGCAATCCTGCACCGCATGGCGCTCGACGACGGCATGGAACTGTGGGTCGCCGAACACGAAGGACTGATCGTGAGCGCGGGCCGCCTGGAGCCGGTGCCGGATACGGAATTCGCGGGCATCTGGGGCGGGGCCACGCGTCCAGAATGGCGTGGCCAGGGTATTTACCGGGCCCTCACCGCCGCCCGGGCTCGAGCCGCGCTGACGCTCGGGAAGAGACTGATCCACAGTGACTCGACTGAATATTCGCGACCGATCCTGGAACGCTATGGATTGCTGCGGGTCTCAACGACCACCCCGTACCGGTGGCGGCGCTGAGGGCCCAAGCGCACCGGCGCGGTACGCCTAGCCCCCGGGATGGAAGGCCGCCGGCGGTCCGGGGAACGGTCCGCCCATGCCCTCAGGTTCGCCTCCGGCGCCGCTGCCGAGGAGACTTCGGGTGAGCGCGGCGCTGTCGGCCATCAGGTCATCCACAGCCTTCTGAAGATGATGGTCCGCCACCGGAACGCCGTCCAATGCGCCGGCAACCACCGCACGGCGGACGAGTTCGCGAGCGAACGAGGCGGTGGTTCCTTCGGTGCGGGCGGCTGCGTCTTCAATCGAGCTCGGGCTGAGGGGAATACCACGGGCATACAGTTTGATCAGCGCAACCCGCTCCGCCTGGGCAGGCATAGGAATTTCCACGGCCAGGTCTACACGGCCCGGACGCTGTGCCAGGGCGCGTTCCAGCATGTCCACGCGGTTGGTGGTGAGCACGAACGCCACGTCGGCGTCGCTGGCCAAACCGTCCATGGCGTCCAGCACCTCGAATAGCAGCGGCTGGGGTCCATGCCCGAAGCTGCGGTCCTCGGCGATGAGGTCGCAGTCCTCAAGGACCACAATCGAGGGCTGCAGCGCCCTGGCCATAGTGGCGGCTTCAGAGATCCTGGCGAGCGATCCCCCCGAAAGAAGGATTGCTGTGGCACCTTCGCTCCGGCTCAACAAATACCGCACCGTGTGCGTCTTGCCCGTCCCCGGCCTGCCGTAGAGCAGGACGCCGCGTTTGAGGTGCTGGCCGTACCTGACCAGAGACTCACGGTGCTCGGCGATACCTAAGGCGTGGTCCGACACCTTCTCCAGCAGGCCATCCGGCAGGATGACGTCCGACGCGGCAAGGACGGGCCGTGCATGGAAGGTCACCCCGGCCGCGCTGGGACCATACTCGCCCATCACCAGGGAAATGATCTGTCCCTTGAGCACGCTCCGGTGCTGCATCCGACGGCGGAACTCTGAGAGGAAGCGTGCGGCCTTATCTGTAGCGCCGGCCAAAACCTCAAGGGACGCTGACTGCCGGCCATACCGGGGGTTGGCGTCCCGCTGCAGCACGGCGATGGGACTGCCGCCATGGCTGAATAGCCAGAGCCCCAGTGCCACGGCTTGCCGTTGTTCGTCCGGCCCGACAGCGAGGTTGGCGTAGTCCGGCTGTGACAGGGGGAACTGCGGATATAGCTGGGACTGCCGCAACATGTCGCTCAGAGAGTGATGGTGGCGTTGGTCGCCGCCGCCGATGCCCACGAGCCGGAACTCAGGATCCTCTGCGGCGAGCTCTTCCATCAGGATGTCCGCGTCCACGAATCGGTGCGGCGGAATCTCCTCAACCACGACTGACACAGATTCGGCCTGGACCGCCAGATGCCCGGTGAGCGTAGTCAGCAGCTGGGTTCCTGGTTGCCCCCGACGCTGCCCGGACTGCGCAAGCTCCACGAGCCGCGCGAAATCGTCGATGAACTTCCCCAAAATTTCATCCATGGGCTGACCCTACCAGCGCCCGAAATCGGGTGTGGTGCTCATGCCCTCCAGCAAGCGTCAGCCGGTGGCCGCGCTGACCGCGATGGTCCCGCCCTGGGGGTCCCTGATCACTGCGCTGCGGAAACCCGGCGAGTCCGTGGGTGCCATCAAGATGCCGCCGCCCAGTGTCACGGCCTGCCGGGCAATGGCGTCCGCGTCGCGGACGGCGAAATTGACGCTCCAATGCGGCGGGACCGTGACGCCGTCCGTGGCTGACACCACGGCCACTACCCGGCCGGAGCGGAGCCACCGCGAGAAGGGGGCGTCCGCGACGGGTTCGAGTTCCCAGTCGAACATTGCACGGTAGAACGCCTGGGCCCGCCCGACATCTGTGGTGTGCAGCGAGCTCATGGCCCAGGAATTCGGCTCATTGGCCAGCTGGGCGCCGTCGTTCCCTTCTGCCCGCCGCAGGCAGAACGGGATGCCGGTGGCATCGGCGAGCACAGCAATACGGTCATCCGGGCCGGCACCAAACGGCGCCAGGCGCTTGCCCCCCGCCCGCTCGGCACGAGCCAAGGCTTCCCCGACGTCTACGACACGCACGTGGGTGAGCCACCCCGGCGGCGATTGCGGCGGCGCCTGTCCGATGCCGGCCACCAGCTGACCGCGGAGGCGCGCAGCGTGGTAGTAGCCGTCGAGACCGGACGGCATCGGAACGGGGTCGTCGAAAGTCCAGCCGAAGAGCAGACCGTAGAAGTCCCTGGCCGCCCGGGGGTCGGGCTGCCAGGTATCGACCCAGCAGGGAGCACCGACTGAGGAGGTATCCCGCGCTGTCATTGAAACCCTTTCTCCGGGGCCCGTTACGCCGCGAACATTGTTTCCCAAGACCGCGGAGTGGATCAAGACCCAACTGGCGATTCCGGCGAGGCAAACTGCCGAATCTCCATGACCGAGGGGAAATCACCGTCGCGCGGGAAACCTGACACCCGTGCGGTAGGCTCGCCAACATATTTCTGGCCAATTGGGGGAACCATGAATAAAGCAATGAAAACTGGAATTGCAGCCATGGCGCTCACGCCACTTCTCGCGCTGGGGCTGTCCGCCGCATCCGGAACATCGAAATCCGGTCCTGCCGGCACGGCAGTTGATGCCCCGGATCATCCAGAGTGCTACAACGAGGCCAGGCTGAACGATCCGAATGACTTCTGTTACCGAACGATGGGGTCGTGGAACAGCACCCGGTCCTCTGACGAGGAAGTCCGGAGCGTGATGTCCGTTGAGCGAATGGTGAGGGCCGGCAAGACCGTTCAAGAGATCCAGCGTTACTACCCGGAATACGCCCCGTCCACGAAATGAGGGCCAGGTCATCGGGCGTTTGACCCCATCCGCAACCCACATCATGTCTGGACTGTGGTCCCTACAAACACCGTCGGCCCTGGAGACGGTGAGCGACGGACCACGGGGGATACCGGCCGGAATAGCCGCATATTAATTGTTACTCTTTTTTCCTTTTGTGCGGCAAATGCAATTGCTATTCTGAATTTGGTCAGGCAGAGGCTGCAAACTTCGTTGCGGGAGTTCCTATCTCATGGCCACCAGAGTCGTTGTCCCAGGCAGTGCTGCAGTCCCGGTCACGGCGTTCGCCTTTAGATCGGGTACGCCAGAGCCTGAGCCCGGGTTTCCCTAGACCAGCGCGGATGCGGCCCTGTGAAAACCAATCGGGGGTGGCCGCATCCGCGCTCACCAGCACCCATGGTTCAATGCCGTTCTTCTGGTTTAGAACCTTGACCGGGCGGCCTTTGCCGTCAGGTTCGCGCAGCGAGGATCTGCTCGCGCAGAATGTCCGCGTGGCCCCAGTGTTGGGCGAGTTCCCTGAGCATGTGCAGGTAGACCCACCGCAACGGCAGCGGGCCGCGCCGGTTGCCCCTGACAAGGTCGTCAAGGCCGAGGGAAGCGGCCCGACGGCGTGAGTCCCCGCAGGCCTGGAGGTAGGCTGCCTGAAGGCCCGCGATCGTGTCGTCGTCCGCCAGGATGAACGATTCGTCGGGGGTGGCCGGGATGCCGATCTCCGCCCGGGGCCGGCGCGTGATGGCCTCGTCAAACCAGACCTTCTCCACGAAGGCGGCGTGCTTGACCAGTCCCAGGAGGGTGGTCCGCGACGGCACCAGCGAGGCCCGGGCCTCCTCTTCGGTGAGCCCGTCCAGGCAGGCGTGCAGGTCCGCACGATGCTCATCGAGGAATGCATCGAACTGGGTACGCAGGTCCGCGGCCAGTGTTGCCGGATCCATGCTGGGGCGAGAGCTCATGGGCCCACATCCTATGGCGGAAAAGGCCGGTCCGGAAGCAGCGGACCGGCCTTTTCCGTGGACGCGGTCAGTGGCCGCGGGCGATCCATTCCTCAAGGTGCGGTGCTTCGGCGCAGATCGTCGTGGGATCCCCGTGGCCGGTCCGGACCGTCGTGTCGGCCGGGAGCGGAAGGAGCCGGGTCCGGATGGACTCGATGATGGTCGGGAAATCGCTGAAGGAACGGCCAGTCGCCCCGGGGCCACCCTGGAACAGCGTGTCCCCGCTGAACACAGTTTTTTCGCTAAGCACGGTGCCCTCGCTCTCGAGAAGGAAGCACACGGACCCGGGCGAGTGGCCGGGGGTGTGCAGTGCCACGAGCCTTGCCCCTGCGACGTCGAACGTGTCGCCGTCGGCAATGGCGTGGTCAGGCTCGGTGCCGGGGAACACCCGCTCCCACAGCATCCAGTCGTCCCGGTGCAGGTACACGGGCGCGTTCACGAGCGCCCGGACCTCGCCCACGGCGCTGATGTGGTCATCGTGGCCGTGCGTGAGCAGGATTGCCGTGACCTTCCTGCCCGAGACGGCCGCGGCCACAGCGGCGGGATCGTGGGCCGGGTCGATGATGACGCATTCGGCGTCGTCCCCGAGGATCCAGACGTTGTTCTCAACATCCCAGGTGCCGCCGTCGAGGGAAAACGTCCCGGAGGTCACCAGCCGGTCGATCCGGATGCCCGCAGGGCCGGCGTTCACAGCTCCACCACTGAGCGCAACACGGCGCCGGCGTGCATCTTCGTGAAGGCTTCCTCGATCTGGTCGATCGTGATCCGCTCCGTCACGAAGGCGTCCAGGTCCAGCTTGCCCTGCCGGTAGAGGCTGATGAGCATGGGGAAGTCACGCGAAGGCAGGCAGTCGCCGTACCAGGAGGACTTCAGCGAGCCGCCGCGGCCGAACACATCCAGCAGCGGCAGTTCCAGGGTCATCTCGGGGCTCGGCACACCCACCAGGACCACCGTGCCGGCGAGGTCCCGGGCGTAGAAGGCCTGCTTGTATGTTTCCGGGCGGCCGACGGCGTCGATCACCACATCGGCGCCGAAACCGCCGGTCAGTTCGCGGATCGCTTCAACGGGGTCGACGGCGGCGGAGTCCACCGTGTGGGTGGCGCCGAGGTCCTTGGCGCGCTGGAGCTTCTTGGCGTCGATGTCGACGGCGATCACGGTGGTGGCGCCGGCGAGCGCCGCGCCGGCGACGGCCGCCGTGCCGACTCCGCCGCAGCCGATCACGGCGACCGAATCGCCGCGCTGGACGTTTCCGGTGTTGATCGCCGCGCCGATGCCTGCCATGACGCCGCAGCCGAGCAGGCCGACGGCGGCGGGATCGGCGTCGTCGTCCACCTTGGTGCACTGGCCGGCCGCTACGAGGGTCTTTTCGGCGAAGGCGCCGATGCCCAGCGCGGCCGTCAGCTCCGTGCCGTCCTCCAGCGTCATTTTCTGGGTGGCGTTGTGGGTATTGAAGCAGTACTGCGGCTGGCCCCGGCGGCAGGCGCGGCACTCGCCGCAGACGGCCCGCCAGTTCAGCACCACGCGGTCCCCGGGGGCGACCTCGGTGACATCAGGTCCCACGGCGCTGACAACGCCGGTGGCCTCGTGGCCGAGCAGGAAGGGGAAGTCGTCGTTGATGGCACCCTGTTTGTAGTGCAGATCGGTGTGGCAGACACCGCAGGTGAGGATGTCCACGAGGGCCTCGCCGGGGCCCGGGTCCGGCACCAGGATCGTCTCCAGGGTGACGTCGGCATTCTTGGAACGGACTACTGCGGCTTTGACCTTATGGACCATGAAACAAGCTCCTCTGCTCTGGAACGCGGATTGCTGGCACAACTTACTGGTTGCTGGCACAACGGGCGGCGGCGCGGCCCTTGGGAGGCCGCGCCGTCGTGGTGTGGTGGTGTCCTAGGACGCAGGAAGGGCCTAGGCGGCGAGCCGGCTCTTGACCTCAGCTGCGGAGGGATTGGTGGCGGCGGTGCCGTCGGGGAACAGCACGGTGGGGACGGTGCGGTTGCCTCCGTTGAGCTGCTCGACGAGATCGGCCGTGCCTTCGACTTCCTCGATGTTGATCTCGGTGTACCCGATGCCCTGCGCGTCCAGCTGCTTCTTCAGCCGGTTGCAGTAGCCGCACCACGTGGTCGAAAACATGGTGATGGTGCCGGATTCGGGGGTGAAGTCCACGAAGTTCTCCTCAAGCTGGTGGTTGGGGCCGGCGTGTCGGGCCGGGCGCCCACTGAAGTCGTACGTCACTGCCAACAACCGTACCCCGCAGCCCGCTATTCCCGCAGGCGCGTTACCCACGATGGCGTCGGACGCGAATTCGCGGGAAAGCGGCGGAGTCGCCGCAAAGCTCCGGCGAATTCGCAGGTTTCCGGCGACCTCGGGCGGGCTCGGCCGGGAGGGTGGGCGGATGACATGGGATGGGTGCGGTGGCATGCTGGTGCCATGTGTGGACGCTACGTGATGGCCCGGGCCGTCGGAGACCTGCTGGCCGAGTTCGATGCCGCGCTGGAGGATGAGATCGCGATTCCGCCGTCGTGGAACGTGGCCCCGACGGCGGATGTGCCGATCCTGCTCGAACGCCTTGTGGAGGGAGAGCCGGTCCGCCAACTGCACATTGCGCGCTGGGGCCTGGTGCCGTCCTGGGCCAAGGACCCGGGCATCGGGTCCAAGATGATCAATGCCCGCAGCGAGACCGTGCTGGAGAAGCCCGCCTTCCGGAAAGCGACCCGCGCCCGTCGCTGCGCCGTCCCGGCGGATGGCTATTACGAGTGGAAGGGTGAGGGCCGCACCAAGCAGCCCTACTATGTCCATCCCAAGGACGGACGCCCCATTGTTTTCGCTGGGCTCTATGAGTGGTGGCGGGACCCGTCCAAGGCGGAGGGCGACCCGGAGCGCTGGATGCTCTCGACCTCGATCATGACCACCGACTCGCCGCCGGAGGGCTACGCCGGGGGGATGCTGGCCGAGCTGACCGCGCTGCACGACAGGGTTCCGCTGCCCATGAACCGCGAGACCATGCAGACCTGGCTGGACCCGCAGGCCGATGACGCGGCCGGGCTCGTGGATCTGGTCCGGGCCGGGGCGCACGACGTCGCGGAAGGCTGGACGATCGACGCCGTCGGCACTGCCGTCGGGAACGTCAGGAATGACTCGCCGGAACTCATCCAGCCGGTGGGGAGCCTGTTTTAGCGGGTGCCCCGGCCTGTCTGGCGGCTGCCCGGCGCTGCCCCGGCATGGGGCGCTGGCCACCTGAGGTTAGAGCGTTACTTTGCCGCCGCCGTCGACCGACCAGTCGGGGTTGAACGCGACTTCCCAGCGGTAGCCGTCGGGATCGGCGAAGTAGCCGGTGTAGCCGCCCCACGGCTGGGTCTTCGGCGCTGCAACGATGCGGGCTCCCGCGGTCTCGGCTTCGGCCATCACCCGGTCGACGTCCGCCGTGCCGGCCAGGTTGTGGCTGAGCGTGATGCACGCAATGCCGGCAGGGGGATCGGTGGCCGCCTCGGACTGCATTTGACCCGCGTCCCAGAGCGAGAGGATGAGGCCGTGGTTGACCTGGATGAAGAGCACCTCCCCGGGGACTTCCCGGTGGACCGGCCATCCGAGGCCATCGACGTAGAAGCGGCGAGAGGCGTCAACACTGCGGACACCTAGCGATATGAAGTCGACTCGTGGCTGCATCTTTCGATACTGTCATGCACATGCCCACAAATCACGCAGACGACAAGGCCGCCCAGGCCGACCGCGAACAGCTCGCCGCCGTGCGGGTGGCTGTTGACGAGGTGGACGAGCAGATCGTGTCCTTGATCGGGCGCCGGGAACGGCTGATCCGGATCGCCGGGACCCTCAAGGCGGACAGCGCCGAGGTCCGTGCGCCCGGGCGTGTGGAGCGGGTCATCGAACACGTCCGCGCCACGGCGGAAAAGAAGGACATCGACGTCGAACTAGTCGAGAAGACCTACCGGGCGATGATCGATGCCTTCATCACGCTCGAGCTGGAAGTGTATAAGTCCAGCTCCTAGAAGTTGCCTAGAGGGCTTCTTCGACAGGCACGTTGGCCTGGTAGTCCCGGCCGTCACAATCGCTGAAGGCCGTCATGAGATGGCCCTTGGGCAGGCCAAGCACAGTCGCGATGGGGAAGTTTCCCGTGATGGTGTTTCCTGAGTGTTCCACGCCTTTGAGGTCGAAGTTCTCTTCCGTGCCGTCATGGTTGAAGTAGTAGAAGGACACGGCCTCGCCGTTCATGAACTCAATGCCCAGTCTGCGCTGATGGGAGTAGTCCGGCCCGGCTGCCAGCAGGCCCACCACGTAGGCGCCCTGCCCCGGGATATTTCCGTCTATATCGAAGGTCGCCACCAAGGTTGAATTCTTGGCGGCGATCTTTACGTGCTTCAGGAGTGCGATATGGGAGCTCATGGCTCAATCCTGCTACCTGTGCAATCGTCCGTCCACCCCCGATCTGGGTTTTGCCGGCTCCGCGGCGTAGACTCTATTTATTCGAAGATATGTTCGAATAAACTCATTGCTTTGAAAGCGGAATGGACGTAGGAAGTCGAAGCGGGAACTGGGCCGGCTCCAGCCCGGACTGGGTCGGGAGGCAACGTGGGCATTTTCAGCGAGTCCGTGGATGTCGTCTGCACGCCTTCCGGCCAGCCACTGCGCCTCGACTGGGCCGGCCGGCGCTACACGGTCTGCGCGGATCCCGTCCGCTGGTACGAACGCCGCCAGTGGTGGGCCGAGGAACGCCGGGCGCCACTCGGAAGCGGGGCGGGCCTGGTGGATCACGAGATCTGGCGGGTCCAGGTGCGTGCGGCCGGGGATCATGCCGCGGAGTCCACCCTCACCCTTGACCTGACCCGGCATGTCGGCAGCGGCCGGTGGCGGCTCCTGAAGATCCACGACGCCCTGCAGCCCCTCCGGAAGCCCGAATCAGCATGACCTTCACCCATCTGCACGTCTCCACCGCGTTCAGCGCCCACTACGGCGTCTCCTGGCCGGATGAGCTTGCGGCTGCGGCCGCCGCAGACGGCGCCACCGCACTGGCCTGTACGGACCGTGACGGCCTGTACGGGACCGTCAAGCACCTGAAGGCGTGCATGGCCGCCGGGCTGGATGCAATCGTCGGGGTGGACCTTGCGGTCTTTGACGACGACGGCGACCACCGCACCCAGCTCGGGGGACGCGTCGTCGTGCTGGCGCACGGACGCAACAACGGTGCGGGCTACCGGGCGCTGTGCCGGCTGATCTCCGACGCCCACGCCCGCACCACGGGCAAGGCCGGGGGAGTAGTGCCGGTGGCGGTCACCCGGGCGGAACTGGCCTCCCGCACCCTGCACCCGGAAACCCTGAAGCCGGTCCTGACAGTGCTGATCGGCCCGGACTCCGACGTCGGCCGGGCCATGGGCGGCCGGCGCTACCTGCGGCCCCGCACCCTGTTCAAACGCTGGCTGGACGCCATGCCCCCCGGAACGCTGGCGGCAGAGGTGGTGTCCCAGCTCAGCCCGCCCGGGGAACCGCTGAGCACCGCGCACGCGGTGCGCATGCTCAAACTCGCCGCAGAACACGGGGTGCCCGCCGTGTTGAGCAACGCCGTGCGGTACGTGGCTGAGGACGGCGCGGCCACCGCCGATGTGCTGGACTCGGCCCGGACGCTGAAATCCCTCCCCGAGCTCTCCGCCGCCCCGCTGCTGCAGCCCAACGGGCAGGGCTGGCTCAAATCGGCGGCCCGGATGCTGCAGCTGGGCAAGGAGATCATCCACGCCGCCGGCTACGGCACAGCGGACCTCAAGCGGCTCCTGGCCCAGACCGAGGCGCTCGCGGACCGCTGCCGCATGGATCCTGAAGCCGACATGGGCTGGAAACAGCCCGTGGTCCCGGAGGCCTCGGTGATCGGGATCGACGGCGACGCGCTCGCCGAACTTACCCTGCGGTGTGAGGCCGGCATCGGCCGCCGCTTCCCGGGCATTTCCGGGCAGCGGGAACAGCAGCTGCGGGCCAGGTTGGAACACGAGCTCCGGATCATCGACTCGCTGGGCTTCGCCTCGTATTTCCTGACCGTCGCAGAGGTCTCCCGGATGATCCTGGCACTGGGCGTCCGGGCGGCCGCGCGCGGTTCGGGGGCCTCCAGCCTGGTCAACTACCTGATCGACATCAGCCAGGTGAACCCGCTCCAGCACGACCTCATTTTTGAACGCTTCCTCTCCCGCGACCGTGCCACGCTGCCGGACATCGACATCGACGTCGAAAGCGCCGAACGGCACAACGTCTACCGGAAGATCTTTGAGCGCTTCGGAGCCGAACGCGTCACGCTGATGAGCATGCAGAACGGTTACCGCGCCCGCGGTGCCGTGCGCGACGCCGGCCTGGCCCTGGGCATGGACGACGGCGAGGTCGGGGAAATCGCCAAGCAGCTGTGGCGGTTCTCGGCCCGGCACTTCCGCGAAGCCCTCGTGGAGAAACCCGAGCTGAAGGAATTCGCGGACCGGGTGGAGCAACGCGGCTACTTCGAGAACCAGCAGCTGGACCTGCTGGTGGACCTCACGGAGCGGCTGGACCGGCTGCCCCGCCACATCTCCATGCACCCTTGCGGCGTCATCCTCGGCGACGCCACCCTGCTGGACCGCACCCCCGTGCAGCCCAGCGGCCTGGGGTTGCCCATGAGCCAGTTCGACAAGCACGACATGGACCCCATGGGCATGCTCAAACTCGATGTCCTGGGCGTCCGGATGCAGAGCGCCATGGCCTTCGCCGTCCGGGAGGTGATCCGGCTCCACCCCTCCAAGGCCGAGGTGATGGCCGCCGGTGCGCATCCGGCCGGGCCGGACGGGACGGGGCCGGATTACATCTCAGTGGACGGGCGCATCGACCTCAACGCGGTCCCGCTCGATGACGAGCCAACCTATGAACTGATCCGCAGCACCCACACCCTGGGCTGCTTCCAGATCGAGTCCCCTGGCCAGCGCGAACTGATCGGCAAGTTGGCCCCCCGGGAATTCAACGATCTCATCATTGACATCTCGCTGTTCCGCCCGGGTCCGATGAAATCCGACATGGTCCGGCCCTTTCTGGAGCACCGGCACGGATTCGCCCCCGAGGTCTACCCGCATCCCGACCTCAAGCCTGTCCTGAAAGAGACCCACGGGGTCACGGTCTTCCACGAACAAATCCTCAAGACCTTCGACGTCATGACCGGGTGCGGGCTGGCGCGGGCCGACGAGTTCCGCCGTGCGCTGGGCAATGAAGTGCTTGAAGCCAGGGTTGAGGAGTTCTTCCGGAAGGAGGCGCGTGCCCGGAACTACAGTCCCGAAGTGGTGGACAAGGTCTGGGGCACGCTGAAGGCCTTTGGCAGCTTCGGGTTCTGCAAGGCTCACGGAGCCGCCTTCGCCGTGCCCACCTACCAGTCGGCCTGGCTGAAAGCGCACCACCCGGAGGCGTTCCTCGCCGGGCTGTGGGAACACGACCCTGGAATGTACCCCAAACGCCTGCTCGTGGCCGAGGCCCGCCGGCTGGGGATCCCCATCCTTCCCCTCGACATCAACCGGAGCCAGGCCGAGTACCGGGTGGAGCGTGTGGAATCCGGGCCGGACCGGGGCAGGCTGGGCATCCGGCTGAGCCTGAACGGCATCTTCGGACTCTCCGGCGCCGAGCTGAAACGGATTGTGGCCGGCCAGCCCTACGACTCCCTGGCGGACCTGCGCGCCAGGTCTCGGCTCAGCCGGCCCAGCATCCAGCGGCTGGCCCAGCTGGGCGCGTTCGATTCGCTGCACCGGGCGTCCGGGGGAGCCGCCAACCGGGCGGACCTGGTCCAGCACCTGCAGAAACTCCAGGCCCGCCCCCTCCGGAAGGGCGTGGAGGTCATTGAGGGCCAGCTGGCGTTGCCGCTGGGGGACGTGGAGCTGACGAACCTCAAGGCGGCACTGCCCGCGCCCAGCATGGTGGACAACGTCCGGGCGGAACTGGACCTGATGGCCGTGGACGTCAGCGAGCACCTCATGACCAGCCACCGCCCGCTGCTGGACCGGCTGGGCGTCACCACCGCGGACAAGTTGCTGGGACTGCGCAACGGCACGGAGGTGCTGGTTGCCGGGGTCCGGGTGGCCACCCAGACACCGCCCATGCGGGGCGGCCGGCGGGTGGTGTTCATCAGCGTCGACGACGGCACGGGCTGCGTGGATTCGGTGTTCTTCCACGAGGCGCAGGAGCAGTCCGGACCCTTGCTGTTCGGCACCCGCCTGCTTTTGATCCGCGGCACCACCCGCCGGACCGGGCCGCGGGGGATCAGCATCAGCGCCTCCATGGCCTGGGACCTCAGCCGCCCGGAGACCCTCCCGTTCCCGGCGTCGGCTCCCGGCGCCACCGGCCGGCAGGAGCCTTACCTGGCCGGCCCCCTGTCCAGCCCCCTGGACGGGATCAGCAGGAACCTCGCCATCACCGGGCTGGGCGGCTGACCGGCCATCGGCGTGTCCACCGTTGCGCTCGTGGCGCGTTGGTTGGCCTCTGGAGAAACCGATAGCATGGACGAGGCTGGCTGTGGTCCCCGTACGCCACAAGCTACGAAGCCTTAACTTTGAATAGGAGACACCCGTGTCAGATGCCCAGCAGATCACCCTTCTCGTCGACGGCGAAGAGACCAAGGTGACTACCGGGACCACCGGCGCGGAACTCTTCTTTGAGCGCCGCGACGTCGTTGTGGCCCGCGTCAACGGCGAGTTGAAGGACCTGGACCAGCCCCTCCCCGAGGACGCCAATGTCGAGGCCGTCACCATTGATTCCCCGGACGGGCTCAACGTCCTGCGCCACTCCACGGCCCACGTCATGGCCCAGGCCGTGCAGCAGCTGCGCCCCGACGCCAAGCTCGGCATCGGCCCCTACATCACGGACGGCTTCTACTTCGACTTCGACGTCGCGGAACCCTTCACTCCGGAAGACCTCCGCCAGCTCGAAAAGATGATGCAGAAGATCATCAACCAGAACCAGAAGTTCGTGCGCCGGGTGGTGTCCGAGGACGAGGCCCGCGAGGCGATGAAGGACGAGCCCTACAAGCTCGAACTGCTGGGCAGGAAGAACGACGCCGCCGAGGCCGGCGAAGGCGTCAACGTCGAAGTCGGCGCCGGCGACATCACCATCTACGACAACGTGGACCGCAAGAGCGGCGACAGCATCTGGTGCGATCTGTGCCGCGGCCCGCACCTGCCGAACACCAAGCTGATCTCCAACGCCTTTGCCCTGACCCGTTCCTCGGCCGCCTACTGGCTGGGTAACCAGAACAACCAGCAGCTGCAGCGCATCTACGGCACCGCCTGGCCCACCAAGGACGCGCTCAAGGCTTACCAGGAGCGCATTGCCGAGGCCGAGCGCCGCGACCACCGCAAGCTCGGCGCGGAGCTTGACCTGTTCTCCTTCCCGGACGAGCTCGGCTCCGGCCTGCCGGTCTTCCACCCCAAGGGCGGCATTATCCGCAAGGCCATGGAGGACTACTCCCGCCAGCGCCACGTCGACGCCGGCTACGACTTCGTCTACACCCCGCACATCACCAAGGGCCACCTCTACGAGGTCTCCGGCCACTTGGACTGGTACCGCGAGGGCATGTTCCCGGCGATGCACATCGACGCGGAACTGAACGAGGACGGCACCGTGCGCAAGCCCGGCCAGGACTACTACCTCAAGCCGATGAACTGCCCCATGCACAACCTGATCTTCCGGTCCCGCGGCCGCTCCTACCGCGAACTGCCGCTGCGGCTCTTCGAGTTCGGCTCGGTCTACCGCTACGAGAAGTCCGGCGTGGTGCACGGCCTGACCCGCGTCCGGGGCATGACCCAGGATGACGCCCACATCTACTGCACCCGCGAGCAGATGAAGGATGAGCTCACCAGCACGCTGAACTTCGTCCTGGGCCTGCTCAAGGACTACGGCCTGGACGACTTCTACCTCGAGCTCTCCACCAAGAACGAGGACAAGTTCGTCGGCGACGACGCAACATGGGACGAAGCCACCCGCACCCTCGCCGAGGTGGCCGAAGCCTCCGGGCTCGAGCTCATCCCGGATCCGGGCGGAGCCGCCTTCTACGGCCCCAAGATTTCCGTCCAGGCCAAGGATGCGCTGGGCCGCACCTGGCAGATGTCCACCATCCAGCTGGACTTCAACCTGCCCGAGCGGTTCGAACTCGAGTTCCAGGCCGCCGACGGAACCCGGCAGCGGCCCGTGATGATCCACCGCGCCCTGTTCGGCTCGGTGGAGCGCTTCATGGGCGTGCTCACCGAGCACTACGCCGGTGCCTTCCCCGCCTGGCTGGCACCGGTCCAGGTCGTGGGCATCCCGGTGGCGGAGGCCTTCAACGACTACATGTTCGACGTCGTGGACCAGCTCAAGGCCGCCGGCATCCGCGCCGAAGTGGACATCTCCTCGGACCGCTTCCCGAAGAAGATCCGAACGGCCAGCAAGGACAAGATCCCGTTCGTGCTGATCGCCGGCGGGGACGACGCCGAGGCGGGAGCCGTGTCCTTCCGCTTCCGCGACGGCAGCCAGGACAACGGCGTGCCCGTGGCCGAGGCCGTGCAGCGGATCGTCGACGCTGTCCGAAACCGGACCAGCTAGGCAGACGGAAGGGCAGCGCGTGCAGGAAACCACAGGGGCCGGACCGGAATATCCGGGCGACCACGCCGTGACGGACGACTTCAGCCTGGCCGGGGTCCCGGACGCTTTCCAGCGCCTGTGGACCCCGCACCGGATGGCGTACATCAAGGGCGGCCAGCACCAGTTCAAGAACCCGGACGACTGCCCGTTCTGCGCCGCGCCCGAGCGGGGCGATGAGGACTCCCTGATCGTCTACCGGGGAAGGACGAGCTACGTGGTGCTGAACCTCTTTCCGTACAACCCGGGCCACCTGCTGGTCTGCCCCTACCGGCACATCCCGGACTACACGGACCTCACGGTCGAGGAAACGGCGGAATTTGCCGAACTGACCCAGACGGCCATGCGGGTGCTGCGCAAAGTCGCCAACCCTTCCGGTTTCAACCTGGGCATGAACCAGGGCGTCACCGGCGGGGCGGGCATCGCCGGCCACCTGCACCAGCACGTGGTGCCGCGCTGGGGCGGAGACGGAAATTTCTTCCCCATCATTGCCCAGACCAAAGCGGTCACGCAGACCCTCGGCGAGGTCCGTCAGCAGGTCGCCGACGCATGGCCGCAGGAAATGCCGGAACAGAAAATACCAGCGCAGCAGGACACAGCCGGGGAGAAGGATGCTTAACAGGCACGCCCGGGGCTTCTTCACCGCCCTCTTTTCCCCGGTTGCCCGCTGGCTCCTAAGGATCGGGGTCTCTCCCGACGCCGTGACCGTGGTCGGCACGCTCGGCGTCGTGATCGGCGCTCTCGTGTTCTACCCGCTCGGGCAGCTCTTCTGGGGGACCGTGTTCATCACGGCCTTCATTTTCTCCGACGTTATTGACGGCATCATGGCCCGGATGCAGCAGCGCGGCGGCCGGTGGGGCAACTTCCTGGACTCCACCCTTGACCGCGTGGCCGACGGCGCCCTGTTCGCCGGCGTCGCCGTCTGGTTTTTCACCGGTGGCGCCAACCCGGCCGTCGCCGTCGCCGCCATTCTCTGCCTGGTGCTCGGCATGGTGGTCTCCTATGCGCGGGCCAAGGCCGAGGCCCTGGGCTTCCACGCCAACGTGGGCATAGCCGAGCGCGCCGAGCGCCTCGTGTCCGTGCTGGTGGTCACGGGGCTCACCGGACTGGGCCTGACCCCGGTGGTGCTCTTCGTGACGCTGTGCCTGCTCGCGACAGCGAGCCTGGTGACCGTGATCCAGCGCATCGTGACAGTGCACCGCCAGTCGCTGGCGGAACCTGAAGGTACCGCGACGGAACGTCCGGCCTGACGGCGCCGCACGGCGCCCCGGCGGCCGCGCCGGATCCCTGTTCCCGCGCGAGATTCGACTGCTGTAACCCGAATTCTGCCGCGCCCCGGCCGGGGGATAGTATTAGCTTTACCGGCCAATGGATCCGGTAATCCGGTGTGTGCGAGACACGGCATGAACGTGCCGTCCGCGCCCCGGCGAGGTCATCTATCTACCCATAGGGGTTTTTGTGTCTACACCTGATGTAAGCAGCGAAGCCGGCGCGTCCGCGAAGAACGTCACGGGCAGCAGCCGCGTCAAGCGCGGCATGGCTGAGATGCTCAAGGGCGGCGTCATCATGGACGTCGTCAACGCCGAGCAGGCCCGCATCGCCGAAGACGCCGGTGCCGTGGCCGTGATGGCGCTGGAACGAGTTCCGGCCGATATCCGCGCCCAGGGCGGCGTGTCCCGCATGTCCGATCCCGACATGATCGACAAGATCATTGCGGCCGTGTCCGTGCCCGTCATGGCCAAGGCCCGGATCGGGCACTTCGTCGAGGCGCAGGTGCTGCAGTCCCTCGGCGTTGACTACATCGACGAGTCCGAGGTCCTGACTCCGGCGGACTACACCAACCACATCGACAAGTGGAACTTCACCGTTCCGTTCGTCTGCGGTGCGACCAACCTGGGCGAGGCCCTGCGCCGCATCAACGAGGGTGCGGCGATGATCCGGTCCAAGGGCGAGGCCGGCACCGGGGACGTCTCCAACGCCACCACGCACATGCGCCAGATCCGCGCCGAGATCAAGAAGCTCGCCGGCATGGCCGAGGACGAGCTCTACGTCGCGGCCAAGGAACTGCAGGCCCCGTACGAACTGGTCAAGGAAGTTGCCGCGAGCGGCAAGCTCCCGGTGGTGCTGTTCACCGCCGGCGGCATCGCCACCCCGGCCGACGCCGCGATGATGATGCAGCTCGGCGCCGACGGCGTGTTCGTCGGCTCCGGCATCTTCAAGTCCGGCAACCCGGCCCAGCGTGCCGCCGCCGTCGTGAAGGCCACCACGTTCTACGACGACCCGGACGAGATCGCCAAGGCCTCCCGCGGCCTGGGCGAGGCCATGGTCGGCATCAACGTCGACGAGATCCCGCAGCCGCACCGCCTCGCCGAGCGCGGCTGGTAACAGCAGTAAAGCTTTATCCCCGACGACGGCGGGTCACCATTCTTAGGTGACCCGCCGTCGTCGTTTTTCCCCGTCGATTGCTCCGTAAACGCCGTTTAGAGGGTTCAAAACGGCGGTTACGGAGCAACCGATGGGGTTAGTCGAGGCCGCGGCGCTTCAGCAGCGGCCCGAGATCCGAGTCCCGGCCGCGGAAGGCGCGGAAGGACTCCAGCGGGTCTCGGCTGTTGCCGCGGGAAAGCAGTTCGGCGCGGAAGAAGTTGCCGTTCGCGCGGCTGAGGCCACCGTTTTCCTTGAACCATTCCACGGTGTCAGCGTCCAGGACCTCGCTCCAGATGTAGGAGTAGTAGCCTGCGGCATACCAGCCTCCCGCGAAGATGTGCTGGAAGTAGCCGGTCCGGTAGCGCGGCGGGATCAGGCTGTGCGCCACGCCGGCCGCGGCCAGCGCCTTCGCTTCAAATTCGACGGCGTCATCCGGGATGTCAGAGCCGTCCAGGACATGCCACGCCAGGTCCAGCAGGGCAGCGCCGAGGTATTCCGTGGTGCCGAAGCCTTCGCCCCAGAGCTGGGCGGCGTTGAGCTTGTCCACGGTCTCCTGCGGCAGGGGCTCGCCGGTGGCATGGTGCCGGGCATAGTTGGCCAGGACTTCGGGCCACATGATCCACATTTCGTTGACCTGCGAAGGGTATTCCACAAAGTCCCGCGGCACGTTCGTGCCGGAGAACCGGGGATAGGTGACGGCGGAAAACAGGCCGTGCAGGGCATGGCCGAACTCGTGGAAGGTGGTGCGGAGCTCGTCCAGCGTCAGCAGGGTGGGCTCGCCGGCCGGCGGCTTGGAGATGTTGAGGTTGTTGATCACCACAGGGCGGGTGTCCAAGAGCCCTGACTGCTCCACGAGGGAATTCATCCACGCGCCCCCGCGCTTCGTCTCCCGCGTGTAGTAGTCGCCCAGGAAAAGGCCCAGGTCCGTGCCGTCCGAATTCTTTACCTCCCAGACGCGCACGTCCGGGTGGTAGCCCGCCAGGTCGGTGCGTTCGTGGAAGGTGACGCCGTACAGGGCGTTCGCCGCGAAGAACACACCATCATTCAAAACCCGGTCCAGCTCGAAGTAGGGGCGCAGGGCCTGTTCGTCCACGGCATACCGCTCCCGCTTGACCGTGGCAGAGTAATACGCCCAGTCCCAGGCCTCGAGGGGGTGGCCGGCGGCCTCGGACAGCGCCTCTGCCTCTGCGTCGGCATTGCGGACGGCGGCGGGGGCCAGCCGGCTCATCATTGCCTGAACGGCCTGGAAGTCCGGTGCCGTCTGCCGGTCCACGCTGAGTTCGGCGAAGTTCGCGAACCCGAGAAGGCCGGCCTTCTCGGCGCGGAGCCGGACCATGTCCTTGACCAGGTCGAGCACATCGAAACTGCCGCCGTCACTGCCGCGGCCGATAGAGGCCTCGTAGAGGCGACGGCGGATCTCCCGGTTCGCCAGCGCGGCCATGGCTGGCTGGTTGCTCGGCTGGATCAGGGTCAGCAGGAACTTTCCCTCGTGCCCGGCGGTCCGGGCGGCCTCGGCAGCGCTGGCGACGTCGTCGGCGGGCAGGCCCGCGAGGTCCACGGCGTCATCCAGCAGCAGGGCAGCGGACTTCATGCCCTCCTTGACGCGCTGGCCAAACTCGGTGCCGAGCCGGGAAAGTTCGGCGTTGACGTCCTTGAGGCGCTCCTGGCCGGCGTCGTCGAGCTGGATACCGGAGGCCCGGAACTCCTTGAGGTATTCCTCCACGAGCCGGGCGGACTCCGCGTCCAGGACCGTTGCGTCCAGCGCCGCGAAGCGCTCGTAGAGCCCGCGGTTGAGGTAGACGGCGTCCTGGTGGGCGGCAAAGAGCGGGGACAGGCGGGTCTCGAGGTCGCGGATGGTGTCTGAGGCGTCTGCGGAAACCAGAGTGAAAAAGGAGGCGGCGGCCCGGTCCAGGAGCCGGCCGGAGCGTTCCATGGCGAGGGCCGTGTTTTCGAAGGTCGGGGCCGCCGGGGTGTCCACGATGGCCTGGATTTCGGCAAGGTGCTCGGCCAGGCCGGCCTCGACGGCCTCGGCGTAGTGCGCGTCTTCGATGTCCGCGAACGGCGGCAGTCCGTAGGGCAGGGTGCTGGGGCTCAGGAGGGGATTGGTCATGAAATGACTCTTTCATGCAGGCGGCCGCTTCTCAACGATTGCCTCCGTGTGTTGTGATGCCGCCCACCCCAGGAGGAGCGGCATGGGGGAGCACGACCGGAACGCCACCGGAAGGCCGCGCGGCCGGATGCCGCCTCGCCGCCGCGGACACACCGCCGGGGACACGTCGGTCCACCTCCAGCCTGATCGACTGCCACCGCAGCCCTTTGGTGCTGTTTAGCCAGAACGCCCCGGGGCCCTATGCTTGGGCGGCATGGAGATGATCAACGAACGACGGCGCACCGTCGCGTCCAGCGGGGCCGAGCTTGCCGTGTTCGAGTACGGCAGTGAGCCGGGACCGGAAGTGCCGACGCTGCTGCTCGTACACGGCTATCCGGACGATCATCAGGTCTTCCTGCCGGCCATCCGCGATCTGGCCCGAAGCCACCACGTCGTCGCCTACGACACCCGGAACGCGGGCGCATCCGCCGTCGTCGGCCTCCCCGGGGACTTCACCCTGAAGACGCTCGTGGATGACATGTTCGCCGTGCTGGCCGCCGTCGGAGCCGCGGATGTCCATCTTGTGGGCCATGACTGGGGATCGATCCAGGGCTGGGCCGCCGTCCAGGACCCCAGGGCCGCGGGCCTGATCGGCCGGTACACGTCCGTCTCGGGCCCGGACCTGCGGCACTTCGCCCGCTGGGTGCACAGCCGGTATGCACGTCCCAGGGCGTGGCCGCAGCTGGCCGGACAATTGGCCCGCAGCTGGTACATCGCCGCGTTCCTTGTGCCGAAGCTGCCGGAGGCCGCCTGGCGCCTCTTCCTCACCAAACGCTACGCCCAGACGGCCAAGCGCGACGTCGGCGATGATCCCATCCGCGGCCTGGCCCTTTACCGTGCAAATTTCTTCTCGGCCGTGAACTGGCCGGCCGGCGGCAGCGTGACGCTGCCCGTCCAGGTGGTCGTGCCGCTGAAGGATTCCTTCCTGTCGCCGGACCTCGTGGAGGGACTGGAGTCCTGGGTGGATGACCTCACGGTGATCCGGGTAGACGGCGGCCACTGGTGGCCGGCGTCCCGACCGGCGGAGTTCGCGGAGCTGCTGCGGCAGCCGCAGCCGACGACGCAGCCGACGCCGCAGATAGCACCGTAGGCCGGCGGCGTCATGGCCCGGGCAAACCGGCGGGATCGGGACTCCCGGAGCGGGACGTTCCGCAACGGGATGGAATACCTGACGTGGGGACGGGGCCCGAAGACGCTCTTGTTCCTCCAGGGCGGACCCGGGAGCTTCGTGCCCCAGGGGGTGCTGCGCGGAGTGTTCCGGCGGGAGTTTGCCGCCTATCAGGAGGCCGGCTACTCCATATGGATTGTCACCCGCCGGCGGAACATGCCGGCGTCGCACACCAGCGCCGACATGGCGGACGACTACGCCCAGCTGATCGCCGAGGAGTTCGGCGGCCGGGTGGGCCTGGTGGTGGCCGAGTCATTCGGCGGGATGATCGGGCAGTACCTCGCCGCCCGCCATCCGCAGTCCTTCGGGCACATCGCGATGGTGGTGACGGCGGCCGAACTGAGCGCGTGGGGCAAGGACGTGGACGAGCGGATGGCCGCCGCCGTCGCTGCCGGTGACCCGGGCCGCGCCGGGACGGTCCTGGCCGAGTACCTCTTACCGGGTCCGCGGACCCGCTGGCTGCGGGAACTGCTGGGACCTGTCGTCGGCCGGCGGGTGCTGGACCCCTCCGGGTGCCCCGCCGCGGACGTCCTGACGGAGGCGCGGGCCGAGTTGGCGTTCGATGCGCGGGCGGTGCTGCCGCTCATTCGTCCGCCCGTCCTGCTGCTCTGCGGCGGCCGGGACCCGTTCTTCCCGAGGACCGTTGCGGAGGAAACCGCGGAATTGATTCCAGACTGCACCCTGATCGTCTACGAGCGATGGGGCCACCTCCGGGCCGGATCGAGCAGGCGGGTGCCGCGTGACGTCCTGGCCTTCGTCCGGAGCCGATAAGGGCAGACCGGGACCATGGAACGCTGCCGGGCAGCTACCCGGCGCCGAGGTGCAGGCTCATGAAGACGCTGTTGGGGTCGGCTTCGTAGCCGGCGAACGGCGGGCAGTCCGTGAAGCCGTGCCGCGCATACAGCCGCCGCGCGGGGGCGAAGAACTCCTGGCTCCCCGTCTCCAGGAACAGCCGTTCGCAGCCGCTGCGCCGGGCCTCGGCCAGGAGGTGGCGGAGCAACGCCGAGGCGACGCCGCGCCCGCGGGCCGCATTCGCGGTCCGCATCGACTTGATCTCGGCGTCGCCGGGAGCCAGGTGTTTCAGCGCCGCGCAGCCCAAGAGCAGGGAGTCCTGCCGGGCGGTCCAGAACCTGATGCCGGGTCCGGCCAGCGCGGCGGGATCAAGGGCATGGACGCTTTCCGGCGGGGAGGTCGCGTACATGTCGGCGAGGTGTTCGCCCAGAAGCTGCAGGACGTCCTCCCGCTCCGGGGTGTCGCGCCCAATCCGGATCGTGCCGCCGCCGGCGCCCGCCACCGGGGTCAGCGGGGCCGGCGGGCGGCGTGTTCGCGCGCCAGCACCGCGTAGGAGTCATCCGGCGTGCCCGGGGTGAAGCTGCCGTATTTGCGTTCGACGGCGGTCCGGATGAGGAAATCGGCGAGAGCCGGGTTCTTGGGCAGCAGCGAGCCGTGCAGGTAGCTTGCCACGATGTTGCGGTAGCGGGCGCCCTCCTGGCCGTCGGTGCTGTTATTGCCGGTGCCTTTGGCCGTCGTCCCGAGCGGTTCGACGCCCGGTCCCAGCGTGGTCTGGCCGCTGTGGTTTTCGTAGCCGAGGATGCTGCCGAATTCGGGGGAGGAGACCGTGACGTTGCCGATCAGGCGCTCGTCGGTGCCGTGGGTTTCCACGTCCAGGATGCCGATTCCCGGGAGGACGGACCCGAGCCGGGTCTTGAAGAATTTCCCGAACAGCTGGTACAGCCCGCAGATCACGAGCATCGGGGTGCCGTCGTCGGCCATTTGCTTCAGGGTGGACTCGCGCGAGAGGAGGTCGTCCTGGATGACAAGCTGTCCGCTGTCCTGTCCGCCGCCACCGACGATCAGGTCAACGTCTTCCGGGAACGGGTCACCAACGTTGTATTCGAGCAGTTCCGGCGTGTAGCCGTGCCAGCGCAGGCGCTGCGCGAGGACCAGGGCGTTGCCCCAGTCGCCGTAAATGTTCATGTCCCGCGGGTAGAGCTGCAGGACCCGGATGGTTCCCTTGCTGGGGGCCGCGGAGCCTTCGGGCGGAAGTTCGTGCCCGAAGGAGAGCTCGTGCGGGGTTTCGGGGGACCGGGGGGTCATGAGACCACCTCCACTGTGGTGATTTTGGACAGCTCGCGGCGGATGGCCAGCATGGCCGTGTAGGTGCAGAAGATCCTCTTCGGCTTGCCCTCGCCGCCGCGGATGAACGCTGCCAGTGCCGGCGCAATGTCCGTGTCGACGGCGCCGATCGCGACGTCGTCGTACTGCAGCCGCAGCGCCATGTCATACGCGCGGGAGCCCGTGAGCTGGTCCACGCCGCCGTCGCGGAGCGTGTCGAATTCGACGTCCCAGAGCCAGGACATGTCCCGGCCGTCTGCGTAGTTGTCGTTGATCGCGATCATCGTGGCGTACCCGGCGGCGGGGAATGATTTGAGGCCGAGCCGGAAGCCGCTGGGGTTCTTGACCAGGACCAGTTCCAGCGGCAGGCCATCGACCACGAGGCTTTCGCCGCGGCCGAACGCCGGCGCCACCTTGGACAGTGCCGTGAGCAGGCCGGCCTGGTCGGTCCCGGCGCCGCGGGCGCCGGAGACGCCGCGGGCCAGGGTCAGTGCGGCGGCGGCATTGAAGATGTTGTAGACGCCGCGCAGTTTCATCCCCGTGGTGACCGTCGCGCCGTCATACTCGAAATCGGCGTCGTCGGCGCCCACGCGGCGCAGCACGACGTCGGCGGCGGGCCGGGCGGGGGCGGCCGGCACCGGGCTGCCCGGGGCGGCCCGCATGTCGTCGTCGTTGGGGAAGGTGCTCAGCAGCGAATCGTCGAGCCCGAAGTAGAGCACCTCCGGCCCGTCCAGGGTCTGGGCGATCCGGGCGACGCGCGGGTCTTCCCGGTTCAGGACCACGGTCCCGGTGGTCTTGGAGGCGATGTGCTGGAGCAGTTCGGCGGTCTTGTCGATCTCACCGAACCGGTCCAGCTGGTCGCGGAGGACATTGAGCAGGAGGCTGTACCGCGGCGGGACCTTGTTGACGAAGTGCACGGCATGCGCCTCATCCAATTCCAGGACCGCGACGTCGGCATCGAGCCGGCCCCGCCAGTCCACCTCACCCAGGAGCGCCGCGGCCACGCCGCGGGTGAAGTTGCTGCCGGTGCGGTTGGTGAAGACCTTCAGCCCCTGGCTCTCGAGCAGTTCGACCACCATCTTGGTGGTGGTGGTCTTCCCGTTTGTGCCACTGACGACGGCGACCCCCAGCGGCAGGGTGGACAGCGTCCGCCGCATGAAATCGGGGTCGATTTTTTCGACCACTAGCCCGGGGAGGGCCGAGCCTCCGCCCCGGAGCCGGGAGACCCGGCGGACGAACTTGCCGAGCGGAACGCTGAAGTAAAGCATGCTCTGTAATATATCCCAGCAGCGGCATGGAACCCGGACGCCCGGGGCCGTTGCATGCGCCTTCCATGCTCCTTCCATGCGTACAGTGCGGTGCAGAGCATTATGCTGTGGGGATGACCACCCCCTCTTTTTCCCCTGAATCCCGCGCGGGTTCGGGCCTCCGGATCGGCGTCCTGGCGCTTCAGGGCGATTTCCGGGAGCATCTGCATGCCGTTGAAGCCGCCGGCGCCGCCGGCGTCGGGATCCGGCGCCCCGCCGAACTCGACGGCCTGGACGGGCTCATCATCCCCGGCGGCGAATCGACCACGATTGACAAGCTCTCCCGGATCTTCGGGCTCCGGGATCCGCTGCGCGAACGCATCAAGGCCGGCCTGCCCGTCTACGGCTCGTGCGCCGGGATGATCCTGCTGGCGGATGAGATCGCGGATCCGGCGACAGACCTGGCCGGAAACCCGCAGCAGACGTTCGGCGGACTCGACATCACCGTGCGCCGCAACGCCTTCGGCCGGCAGCGCGAGTCCTTCGAGACGGACCTGGACTTCAGGGGCCTCGAGTTCAGCGCCGCCGGCGGGGCAGTGGCCCCGGTCCACGCCGTCTTTATCCGCGGGCCCTGGGTGGAGCGCGTCGGCGACGGCGTCGAAGTCCTTGCCCAGGTGGAACCGTCCAAGGCCGGCCACCCCGAATCCCTCGACGGGACGGCTAGAATTGTTGCAGTGCGTTCCGGCAAGCTGCTGGCCACCTCCTTCCACCCGGAAGTGACGGGGGAGAAGCGCGTGCATGAACTGTTTATTCGAATGATCAGAGGAGAAGCGTAAAGCATGTCAGGCCACTCCAAATGGGCGACGACCAAGCATAAGAAGGCCATCCTTGACAGCCGCCGGGCCAAGTCGTTCGCCAAGCTGATCAAGAACATCGAAGTCGCCGCGCGCATGGGCGGCCCTGACCTGTCCGGCAACCCGAGCCTGGAACTGGCCGTCACCAAGGCCAAGAAGACGTCGGTGCCCGCAGACAATATCGACCGCGCCATCAAGCGCGGCGCCGGGCTCACCGGCGAGGTCGTCGACTACACCGAAATCATGTACGAGTGCCGCGGCCCGCAGGGTTCCGCGCTGCTGATCGAGTGCCTCACGGACAACAAGAACCGTGCCGCCTCCGAGGTCCGGCTCGCCATCTCCCGCAACGGCGGCACGATCGCCGATCCCGGCTCTGTCAGCTACCTCTTCAGCCGCAAGGGTGTCGTGTCGCTGCCGAAGAACGGCCTGACCGAGGACGACGTACTGATGGCAGTGCTGGACGCCGGGGCCGAGGAAGTCAAGGACAACGGCGACAGCTTCGAGATCCACTCCGAGCCGACCGACCTCCAGGCCATCCGCGATGCCCTCAAGGAAGCCGGCATCGAGTACGACACCGACGAGGCCGAGTTTGTACCGTCCATGCAGGTGCCGCTGGACCTGGACGCCGCCAAGAAGTTCATGAAGCTGGTGGACGCCCTGGAAGAGCTCGACGACGTCCAGAACGTCTACAGCAATGCCGACCTCAGCGACGAAGTGCAGGCCGCACTGGAAGCCGAGTGACGCGCTCACCCAAACGTGATCTTGGGGCCCGGTCTTGACGGCCCAACCGTGACGCTGCGCGTGTTGGGGGTTGACCCGGGCCTCACCCGTTGCGGGATCGGCGTAGTCGACGTCGAGCGGAACCGGCGGGCCACCTTGGTGGCCTTCGGTGTTGTTGGCACCTCTCCCGAGGAGAGCCTGGACCAGCGGCTGCTGGTCATCGCCACGTCCATCGATGAGTGGCTGGACCGCTACGAACCTCAGGTCCTCGCCGTGGAGCGGGTCTTTTCCCAGCTCAACGTCAGCACGGTCATGGGGGTGGCGCAGGCCTCCGGGGTGGTCATTGCGGCCGCCGCGCGCCGCGGCATCCCGGTGGCGCTGCACACCCCGTCCGAGGTCAAGGCCGCCGTGACGGGAAGCGGGACCTCGAACAAGGATGCGGTCACCAAGCTGGTCACCAAGATTCTCCGGCTGGACGCGCCCCCGCGCCCGGCCGACGCCGCCGACGCCCTCGCGTTGGCGATCACCCACGCCTGGCGGGCAGGCAGCGGCGCCGCCGTCGCGACGACGGGGCCGGGCAGCCAGTCCCTCACTCCGGCGCAGCGGGCGTGGGCGGACGCGGAGGCAAAAGCGCGCCGTGCGCGCTGAATGTCCGGCTGTGACGCCGCGGGGCTTGGTAGGGTATTCGTAGATATGTTCGGATAGCCGGCGCGCCCGGCTGTACGTTCCCTCATCACCCAGTTGTAGATGCCAGTTAGACCAGGAGCCCGGCCTTGATCAGTTTTCTTCGCGGAACCGTTGCGCATGTTGGCCTGTCCTCCGCCGTGATCGACCTCAACGGCGCCGGCATGAGCGTCAACGCCACACCGCAAACCCTCAGCGGCCTCCGGGTGGGTGAGGAGGGAAAGCTGTTCACGTCCCTGATCGTGCGGGAAGACTCGCTGACCCTGTTCGGCTTCGCCAGCGATGATGAGCGCGAAGTCTTTGACGTGCTCCTCAGCGTCAGCGGCGTCGGTCCCCGCCTCGCCCTGGCCGTGCTGGCCGTCCACGAGCCCGAAGCCATCCGGGTGGCTGCCCACTCCGGCGACGGCAAGGCCTTCACGAAGGTCCCCGGCATCGGGCCGAAGGTGGCCGGCCGGATCGTGCTCGAACTCGCCGGCAAGCTTGTACCGCACGGCACCGCCGGCGCGCCCGTCGCGGCCGTGTCCGCTGAATCCGTCTGGAAGCCGCAGGTGGTGGCCGCGATGACCAGCCTGGGCTGGTCCGAGAAGGATGCCACGGCGAGCATCGACAAGTCCCTGGCCGATTCCCCGGACCTGGCCGCGAACGGGAATGTGGCGGAGATCCTCCGCGCGACGCTGCGCTGGCTGGGCCAGGACGGCGCCCGCGCCGGGAACCGGGTAGGCGCGCGTGGCTGAGCCGTCGATCGTCGCCGGGGGAGAGGAACCGGAGGAGCGGGTCATCGAAGCCGCCCTGCGGCCCAAAAACCTGCACGACTTCGTGGGCCAGCACCGCGTCCGAAAGCAGCTCTCCCTCGTGCTGGAAGCCTCGCGCATGCGCGGGCGCAGCGCGGACCACGTGCTGCTCTCGGGCCCTCCCGGCCTGGGCAAGACCACGCTGTCCATGATCATCGCCGCAGAAATGAACGTCCCGCTGCGGATCAGCAGCGGCCCGGCCATCCAGCACGCTGGCGACCTCGCCGCCATTTTGTCCTCCCTCTCGGAGGGCGAGGTCCTGTTCCTGGATGAGATCCACCGCATGTCCCGGCCGGCCGAGGAAATGCTGTACATGGCGATGGAGGATTTCCGCGTCGATATCGTCGTCGGCAAGGGCGCCGGAGCCACGGCCATTCCGCTCGAGCTGCCGCCCTTCACCCTCGTGGGCGCCACCACGCGGGCCGGCCTCCTTCCCGGCCCGCTGCGGGACCGGTTCGGCTTCACCGGCCACCTCGAGTTTTACTCCGTCGAGGAGCTGGAACTGGTCCTGCGCCGCTCCGCCGGCCTGCTGGACCTGAAGGTCAACTCCGCCGGATTCAGCGAGATCGCCGGCCGGTCCCGGGGCACGCCGCGCATCGCCAACCGGCTCCTGCGCCGCGTCCGGGACTGGGCACTCGTGCACGGCATCGAGCAAATCGACGCGCGGGCGGCCTCTGCGGCCTTGGACATGTACGAGGTGGACAAGCGAGGGCTGGACCGGCTGGACCGTGCCGTCCTCGAGGCCCTCATCACCAAGTTCGGCGGCGGGCCGGTAGGCCTGTCCACCCTCGCGATTGCCGTCGGCGAGGAAACGGAGACCGTCGAAACGGTTGCCGAGCCCTATCTGGTGCGGGAAGGTCTCCTGGGCCGGACACCGCGCGGCCGGATTGCCCTGGCGCCGGCATGGACGCACCTGGGCTTCGCCATTCCCGCCGGCGCCTTCGGCCAGGACCCGCTGGAACTGTTCCAGGCCGACGAGCTGGGCGAGAGCCCGATGGGCGCGTCCGGCGGGGATCTGGGCGAAGAAACCGATCCTCAGTGGATCCGAAACAGCCGTTAGCACCGTTCTTTCAGCTTTTCCCTTTAGACTGGTATGACGCTCGGCACGTCCGGGTTTTGTTTCCGTGGGCGGAGAGCAGGTAGCCGCCGGCGGTCTGGGGGACGGTCTCGCTGCCAGTTTGTTGCGCAGACCCCTGCCCGCGCCGCCCGGAGCAAACGGACGTTGCTGAAAAACAGCTATGCAAGTACAGAACGGAACAATCCCTGTGTTCGGACTTATTTCTGCCCAGACCCAGCCGCAGGCCGGCGGCGGCATCGACATCATGACGATTCTCCTGTTCGTCATGCTCGGACTCTTCGTCTTCATGATGTTCCGCCGCAACAAGAAGACCCAGCAGCAGCAGGCCCAGCTGCAGTCCAAGTTCGAGCCCGGTGTCGAGGTCATGACCAGCTTCGGGTTGTTCGGCCGGATCGTCAACATCGATGAGGCCGAGAACAAGGTCACGCTGGAGCTCTCCCCGGGGAACACTGCCACCGTGCACCGTCAGGCCGTCACCAAGATTGTGGAGCCGGTTGTCGCCGCCGAGGAGCCCACGGTAGTTCCCGACGACGCGTCCTCGCTGACCACCGAGAAGCTGGGTGCTGAGGGGACCGACGCCAGCGCCCCCGTCCACGACGCGCCGCGCACCGAAACGGCCGAGGAAACCCTGCGCCGCCTCAACGACGAAGGCAAAAAAGACAGCTAGTCTGCCTACCTGAGCTATCCCGCGAAGCAACGGTTGCGGGCATCCGTCGGCGGGGCCCAGAGCCCGCGCCGGCGGATCCGCCGTAAATAATAGAAAGATCGACAATGGCACGAACTGGCCCCAAAAACTCAGCCATCAGGATGCTGGTCTGGCTTGGCGTAATCATCGCCGCCATGACGGCTGTCCTGGCGGGCGGCACGATGGCCGGCCAGGCGGGTTGGGCTCCAAAGCTCGCACTGGACCTTGAAGGTGGCACCCAGATGATTCTGGCGCCCAAGGTTGAGGGCGGTTCGGGTATCACCGAAGACCAGCTCAACCAGGCCGTGGCGATCATTCGTCAGCGCGTGGACGGCTCGGGCGTCGCGGAAGCGGAAATCAGCACGCAGTCCGGCCGCAACGTTGTCGTCAGCCTCCCGGGAACCCCTGCCAAGGAAACCCGTGCGCTGATCCAGGCTTCCGCCGACATGAACTTCCGCCCGGTGATCCAGACCGGCCCGGGCGCAGCCGTCCCCGCCGCCTCCAGGACCCCGGACGCCCAGCTGCCGAAGCCGACAGCCGCACCCGCCAACAGCAGCGACGAGAACTGGGTTACCCCCGAGGTCTACAAGCAGTTCGAGGCCCTCGACTGCGACAACCCCTCCCAGGACAAGCAGCAGCGCTCCGACCCGACCAAGCCCCTGGTGACCTGCGAGCCGGCATCGGCCAAGTCGCCGGCCATCAAGTACATCCTCGGTCCGGTGGAGGTGAAGGGCTCGAACATCAAGTCCTCCTCGTTCCAGCTGCAGCGCGGCGCCCAGGGTGCCGTGACCAATGAATGGGCCGTCAACATCCAGTTCGATGACGCGGGCACCACCAAGTTCAAGGAAATCACCGAGCGCCTGTACCAGTTCTACGCCGCCGGCGGCGGCCAGACCGGCTCGGATCCGAAATCCCAGTTCGCAATCGTCCTGGACGACCAGGTCATCTCCGCCCCGCGCTCCCTCGCCGTCATCACCGACGGCCGGCCGCAGATCACCGGCGGATTCACCGAGGAATCGGCCAAGGCCCTCTCCGACCAGCTCCGTTTCGGTGCCCTGCCAATCAGCTTCGAAATCCAGAGCGAACAGCAGATCTCGGCGACCCTGGGCGGGGAGCAGCTCCGCATGGGTATGCTCGCCGGCCTGATCGGCCTGCTGCTCGTGGTGATCTACTCGCTGTTCCAGTACCGGGCCCTTGGCTTCGTGACCGTGGCCTCCCTCGTGATCGCCGGTGTGCTGACGTTCCTGGCCATCGCCATCCTCGGCTGGACCGAGAACTACCGGCTTTCGCTCGCCGGCGTCGCCGGCCTGATCGTCGCCATCGGCCAGACGGCCGACTCGTTCATCGTCTACTTCGAACGCATCCGCGATGAGCTCCGCGAAGGCCGCGGCCTGGTCTCTGCCGTCGAAAACGGCTGGAAGCGGGCCAAGCGCACCATCCTCGCGTCCAAGGCCGTGAACCTGCTCGCCGCCGTCGTGCTGTTCTTCGTGGCAGTGGGCAACGTCCGCGGCTTCGCGTTCACCCTCGGCCTCACCGCGATCGCCGACCTCATCGTCGTCTTCATGTTCACCCACCCCACCCTGCAGCTGCTGGCCCGCACGAAGTTCTTCGGCGAAGGCCACCGGTTCTCGGGCCTGGACCCGAAGCGCCTCGGCGCCGTTCCGCTGTACCGCGGTGCCGGCCGGATGCGCACCCCGGAGGACAAGCCCGTGGCAGTCGTGCGGGCGAAGAACACCGGCGCCGCCGCCGAGGCAGAACGCCGGATGACCATTGCAGAACGCCGTCTCGCCGAAAAGCAGGATCAGGCACAACAGGCACAGCTCGCCGGTACCTCCAAGAGCGCGTCCAAGGAGGGCAAGTAAATGGTCAACTTCTCAACGTTCGGCAATGAGCTTTACACGGGCAAGCGCTCGTACGACTTCGTCGGCTACAGGAAGCTGTGGTTCCTGATCGCCGGAATCGCCGTCGCGCTCTCCATCCTGATCCCGGTCGCCAAGGGTGGGTTCAACCTCGGCATCGAGTTCCGTGGCGGCTCCGAGTTCACGGTGTCCAACGTCAAGACCACCGAGGCCTCCCTCGGTGAAAAGGCTGTCAAGGACGTCGTTGCGGGGTCCGTGCCGCGCGTGGCGAACGTGGCCGGCACCACCATGCGGATCCAGACGGACAAGCTCTCCGACGACGAGACGCTGCAGATCAAGGAAGGCCTCACCAAGGCCTACGGCGTGACCGATAACGAAGTCACGTCAACCTTCGTCGGCCCCACCTGGGGTGCGGACGTCACGAAGCAGGCGCTGATGGGCCTGGCGATCTTTGTGGGCCTGGCCGCCGTCCTGATGGCGCTCTACTTCCGGACCTGGAAGATGTCGCTCTCCGCACTCGTCGGCATGGCCGTCACGCTGTTCATGACCGCCGGCGTTTACGGCCTCAGCGACTTCGAAGTGACGCCGTCGGCCATCATCGGCTTCCTCACGGTGCTCAGCTACTCGCTGTACGACACCGTGGTGGTGTTCGACAAGATCCGGGAGAATACCTCGGACATGCAGGCCTCCACCCGGCGGACCTTCGCCGAAGAGGTCAACCTCGCCATCAACCAGACCCTGGTCCGGTCCATCAACACCATGGTGGTGGCCATCCTGCCGGTCGGCGCGATCCTCTTCATCGGGGCCGGGCTGCTCGGTGCCGGAACCCTGCGGGACCTGTCCCTGGCGCTGTTCGTGGGCATCCTGGTGGGTACTGCCGCCACCATCTTCATCGCGGCTCCGCTGTACGCCGCGCTGCGGCAGGGCGAACCCGACCTGGTCAAGCAGGCCAAACGGGTGGAACAGAGGCGTGTTGACGCGGCAGCCAAGGCCGAGTCGCCGGCATCGCCCGCCAAGGCCTGAACCGTCCCAAGTGGCCACAAACGGGCCGGAGACCGTCGTTTTCGACGGCCTCCGGCCCGTCGCCGTATCCCCGCCGGTTATCGAAGTATCCTGCTGCGGGAATACACTTGAATAATTAACCGGTCGCGAGAGGTGCTCCATTGGAAGAACGTTCGACGCCGGTGCCGGAGGCACCTGCGGACAAGGGCCAAGGCCAGGGTTCACAGACTGGCCTGGTGGTTCCCGGACGCCCCGATGTTCCCGTGCCGGTGGACAACTCCGGTGCCCGGCCCACTTTTCCCGGCCGGCGCGAGCGCACGAGGTCCCGCCTTGCCCGGCTGACGGGCCGTGGCGCTCCGGCGTACTCGCCGATCCTGGAGCCGTTGCTGCGCACTGTGCGCGCCAACAACCCCAAAGAGGATTTCGACCTCATCCAGCGCGCTTTCGTGGTCGCCGAGCGCTGCCACCGGGGCCAGAAGCGCAAGAGCGGTGACCCGTACATCACCCACCCCGTCGCAGTGGCCACCATCCTGGCCGAACTCGGCCTCAGTGGCACCACGCTGGCCGCGGCCCTGCTGCACGACACCGTCGAAGACACGTCCTACACCCTCGCCGACCTCAAGACCGAGTTCGGTCCGGAAGTGGCCATGCTGGTGGACGGCGTCACGAAGCTGGACAAGGTCAGTTTCGGTGAGGCGGCCCAGTCCGAGACCGTGCGCAAGATGGTCGTCGCGATGGCCAAGGACATCCGCGTCCTGATGATCAAACTCGCCGACCGGCTCCACAATGCCCGCACGTGGCGTTTTGTCTCGGCTGAGTCCTCGGCCCGCAAGGCCCGGGAAACGCTGGAAATCTTCGCGCCGCTGGCCCACCGGCTTGGCATGAACACCATCAAATGGGAGCTGGAGGACCTGTCCTTCGCTGCCCTCTATCCCAAGGTGTACGAGGAAATCGTGCGCATGGTGGGGGACCGGACCCCGGAACGCGAAAAGAACCTGGCGGTTATCCGCAACCAGATCACCGAGGACCTCAGGGCCGCGAAGATCAAGGCCACGATCACCGGGCGGCCCAAGCACTACTACTCGATCTACCAGAAGATGATCGTCCGCGACAAAGACTTCGACGACATCAACGACCTCATGGGCGTGCGCGTCCTGGTCGATTCTGTCCGGGACTGCTACGCGGCCCTGGGTGCGATGCATTCGCGCTGGAACCCCCTGCCCGGGCGGTTCAAGGACTACATCGCGATGCCGAAGTTCAACATGTACCAGTCGCTGCACACCACGGTGATCGGTCCCGGCGGCAAGCCGGTGGAAATCCAGATCCGCACCCACGAGATGCACCGCCGGGCCGAGTATGGCGTCGCCGCGCACTGGAAGTACAAGGACCAGCCGAACCGGACGGCGGCCGGGCCCGGCAGCCCGCGCGACGGCGACATGGGCTGGCTGCGTTCCCTCGTGGACTGGCAGCAGGAAACGTCGGACCCCGGCGAATTCCTCGACTCCCTGCGCTTTGAAATCAACGCCCGGGAAGTGTTCGTCTTCACCCCCAAGGGCGAGGTCATGGCCCTCCCCGCCGGGTCCACGCCCGTCGACTTCGCGTACGCCGTGCACACCGAGGTGGGCCACCGGACTATCGGCGCACGCGTCAACGGCAAGCTCGTTCCGCTCAACAGCGAACTGAACCACGGCGACTGGGTCGAGATCTTCACCTCGAAAGCCGAAGGCGCCGGCCCCAGCCAGGACTGGCAGCACTTCGTCAAGAGTGCCAGGGCCCGGAACAAGATCAGGCAGTGGTTCAGCAAGGAACGCCGCGAGGAAGCGATCGACCGCGGCAAGGACCTGTTGACCAAGGCGATGCGGAAGCAAAACCTCCCCCTGCAGCGGCTCATGACCCACGACGCCCTCGCGGCGATCGCCGAGGACTTCAAATACGCTGACATCTCCGGGCTCTACGCCGGCGTAGGCGACGGCCACACCTCCGCCCAGTCCGTGATGGAACGCCTGGTGGAGAGCCTGGGCGGGAACGAGCACCCGGATGATGCCCTCACCGAGGTCTCCATCCCCACCCAGGTCAGCAAGGCCCGCTTCTCCGATTCCGGCGTCGTTGTCCGCGGCGTGGATGACGTCTGGGTCAAGCTCGCCCGGTGCTGCACGCCGGTCCCGCCGGATCCGATCCTGGGCTTCGTCACGCGCGGCTCCGGGGTCTCCGTGCACCGGACCGACTGCACCAACGTCAGCGGCCTGATGGACCAGCCGGACAGGATCGTGGAGGTGGACTGGGCCCCCACACAGTCCAGCGTGTTCCTGGTGGAAATCCAGGTCGAGGCGCTGGACCGCAAATCGCTGCTCTCCGACGTCACCCGCGTGCTCTCGGAAAACCACGTCAACATCCTGGCGGCGAGCGTGCATACGTCCACGGACCGGGTGGCAATCTCCAAGTTCGCCTTCGAGATGGGCGACCCGAAGTACCTCAGCCACGTGCTCAGCGCGGTCCGCAGGATCGACGGCGTCTTCGACGTGTACCGCACCACCGGAAACCGCCGCCGCAGCTGACCCGGCAGTTCGCGCCGCGGTCCACCGCGTACTGCACGGGATCAATCCGGCGCCGCCGGCTCTGCCGCGAGGGCGGCGAGCTTGGCGAGGGCCGCCCGTTTATGCGGAACGCGCGGACTCGCCTCCACGGCAAGCCTGAGCAGCCGCAGGCGGACGCCCAGCTCGGGACGAGCCAACAGCGCCCTGAGGGCCGGCACGGCACGTTCCGCGTCCACGTGCATCGCCACGTCCACGGCCGTGCGAAGCGGACTGGACACCAACAGGCCTCCCATGCTCACGACGTCGAACGGCCCCAGGCGAACTTCGTGGAAGGTGCAGCCGCGTACGGACCGCAGACTGGAAATCCGCCGGTTGGCGTCAACCAAGAGCGCCAGACGGTCCGGCTCCGTGGCACACCCATAAATCCATGCCGCGGTCATCCGGCCCGCCACGACCCGCTGCCGGATCGCCGGCGCCACCGCCAGGGACGCGGCGCGCGCGCGAAGCTGCGGACTGGCATGGGCCCCGGGTGGGAGGTAGCCGCGTTGATACAGCTGCGTCAGCACGCCGTCCGCGGCCATGGCCTGCAGCTCCGGCCAGGAGAACAGCGCTCCGGGGGAGTAGAGCTCGCAGTGTCCCGGACCTGGACGTGGATTCTCCGGACCCGGAGCTCCTGGCCCCGGACCTGGACTTGGAGTTCCCGGAACCGGCCGAGTGGTGGGAGCGCGGGGCATGACTACCATTCCGCCATCGTTCCCCGTTCCCTGGACATAGAACAGGCCCCGTACCGGTCATGTGGATAACCGAAACGGGGCCTGGACTGACGTGCTGGTGTACTTCCTGCTGTGTACTTCGTGCTGGGTGCCGGGTGCCTAGGAGAGTTCGCTCGCTGAGCGCTCGAGCTGCTCCAGCCAGGCCTGGCGTGCCTCGAGGGCTTCCCGGGCGGCCTTGATCTTGCGCTCGTCGCCGGCCTTCTCCGCCTTGGCCAGATCATCCTTGAGGCCGGCAATGGCGGCCTCAAGCTGGGTGAGGGCGCTGTTGGTGCGCGCCTTCGTCTCCGGGTTGGAGCGCTTCCAGTTTTCGTCCTCGGCGTGGCGGACAGCGTCCTCCACCTTCCGCAGACCGGCCTCGACGCGGCCCATGTCGGCGCGCGGAACCTTGCCGGCTTCTTCCCAGCGGTCACGGATGGACTGCAGCGCCTTCTTGGCTGCCGCGAGATCCTTGATCGGCAGGAGCTCGTTGGCTTCCACCAGGAGCGCTTCCTTGACCACCAGGTTCGCACCGTATTCCTGGTCAATTTCGTCGTTGGCTGCCTGGCGGTTGGTGAAGAAGACGTCCTGGGCGGCGCGGAAGCGGGCCCACAGCGCGTCGTCGTCCTTGCGGCTGGCGCGGGGTGAGGCTTTCCACTCATCCATCAGGCGGCGGTACTCGCCGGCGGCAAAACCCCAGTCTGTCGAGGAGGAAAGGGCCTCGGCCTCGGTGATCAGCTTCTCCTTAGCGGCCTTGGCCGCAGAATTGTTGCTGTCCAGCTGGGAGAAGTACGCGCGGCGGTGCCGGTCAAACACCGTGCGGGCGGCGCGGAACCGCTTCCACAGTGCGTCCTCATTGCTGCGGCCGAGCCGGACGCCGCTCTTCTGTGCGGTCTTCCAGCTCTCGAAGAGTTCGTTCATCCGCGCGCTGGACGTCTTCCACTGGATCTGCGCGGGATCGTGGCCGGCAATTTCCTCGGCCTCGGCCACAATGGCCTCGCGGGCGGCAAGCTCAGCGGCGCGGACGGCGTCGTGCTCGGCCTTCTCAGCCTTTTCCAGCTCGCCGATCTGCGTCACCAGAGCGTCCAGCCGGGCCTCGGCGGAGCGGATGTCGCCCACCATGTTCCGCTCGGCGAGCTGCTCGCGCAGGTGCGTGACGGTCTTCTGCATGTCCGTGGTGGGCGCCTTGGAGCTGACGCGCTGCTCAAGCAGGACGATCTGGGCCACGACGTCCTCGAACTTCCGGGCGAAGTAGCCCAGGGCCTCGTCCTCGCTGACGCCCGGGTACTGGCCGACGGGATATTCCGTGCCGTCAACGGTCAGGAAGACGTGGCCGTCACCTTCAACACGGCCCCAGCGGGCCGCCTCGGCCAGTGAAGCTGCGGAGGACACGGCCACCGGCGCGGGAGCCGGAGCGGCCGCAGATGGCTTGGCCTTCGGCCGGCCGGCAAATGCCGCCGGGCTCGGTGCGGGACGCGCGGCCGGCGCGTGACCCGGGGCCGGAACCGGAGCGGCAGCGGCTTCGTCAACAGGCTCAGCCGTTTCGGGTGCCTCGGCAGGTTCCGCTGCCTCGGGCGTCTCGGCAGGTTCTGCCGGAACGGCGGGTTCAGTGGGCTCGGATGCCTCGGCGGCTTCCTCGCCTGCCGCGGCCGGGGCCTCGGGTGCCGCAGTCTCGCCGGCGGCGTCTACGGCAGCGCCTGCACTCTCGGCGGGGGTTGCCTCGGTTTCGGTTTCGTTGGCAGCTGCTGTTGCCAATGTTTCGTCGGATTTCTGACTGTCTGTCACCGCTAGAAGTCTTTCGCTTGGAGGGAAATACCGGGACCAGGGCCTTAAGGGCCGCGGCTGGTTACTTCAGTGAGAACGAGTCTATCGTGACTGGTTCCGCAGGTGCGCCGTCGGTGGCGTTGTCGCCGGGCTTCAGTCCGGCGGCGGCAATGCCGCCCACCACGTCGAGTCCCGAGGTCACCTTGCCCACCACCGTATAGCCCCCGGCCGCATCCGCTGGAATGACGGTGTCCTTGTACACAATGAAGAACTGGGTGCCGTTGCCGTTGGCATTCCCGCCGGTCCGGGCCACTGCGATCGTTCCGGCCGGGTACTTGTTGTCCTGCGGGGTGTTTTCCAGCGGGCCCCAGGTGTAGGCCGGGTCGCTGCTGCCGTCGCCGGCCTTGGAACCGCACTGGAGCACGCCGAAGTTCTCGGCCGTGGTCAGCCGGTGGCAGCTGACGCCGTCGTAGAACTTTTGGTCGGCAAGGGATTTGAAGACCGCGGCGGCCTGGGGGGCCTTCGTGCCGTCGAGTTCGACGCCGAGCGTGCCGCGGTTCAGCTTGAGCTCGCCCGTGAACGTCTTGCCCGCGGCGGTCTCCGGCTTGGGGATGTTCGCGCCGTTCGTCGGGGCCGCCGTGGGGGTGGCGGATGCCGAAGGGCTGTTCAGTCCCTCCTGCGCGGCCGCGAATTCCTCTTCGGTCGGGTTTGAGGCGAAGGCGGTCAGCTGCAGCACCAAAGCCAGGCCAATGGCTGCCGTGCCGGCGCTGATGGCGAAGACGTTGTCGCGCTTGCGGCGCTTGTCCTGGTCCCGGCGCAGGCCGCGCCTTGCCTCCATCTGCTGGACGCGCCGCTTCGCCTCGCGTGCGCTGCGTGAACTGGCCGCCAAAGGTCCTCCTGGTTGTATGGCCGCCACCATGACGTGGCCGTAGGCGCCGTCGCGGCAGCAGCAGCAAGCTGCCGGCAGTCCCGCCGGGGCCGGCTCCGTTGGAAGAAGCGGGCGCCGAACGCATAAACTGACTGCCGCACACAGTTTATGCACGACTGGCCGGTCTGCCGCTTATCTTCGTTACGTTTCGACAGAGAGAATGCCGCCTGACGCCCGCGCCCGAAGATACTGCAGTAGCAACGAGATACCGCAGTGGTAACCAGAGGAGAAAATTTCACCATGGCACGCACAGCCTCCCTGTCAGGATTCCCCGAGTGGCTTCCCGAGGAGCGGCTGGTGGAACTCCATGTGCTGGACACGCTGCGCCGGACCTTCGAACTCCATGGCTTCTCCTCGATCGAGACCCGCGCTGTAGAGACGGTGGGCCAGCTGCTGCGCAAGGGGGAAATCGATAAAGAGGTCTACGGCCTGAGCCGGCTCCAGGACGAGGACGCGGACACCGCTGCCAAGGTTGACCCGCACGCCCTTGCCCTGCACTTCGACCTCACCGTGCCCTTCGCCCGGTACGTCGTGGAAAACGCCGGCTACCTGGCGTTCCCGTTCCGCCGTTACCAGATCCAGAAGGTCTGGCGCGGCGAACGTCCCCAGGAGGGACGGGCCCGCGAGTTCACCCAGGCGGACATCGACGTCGTCGGCGACGGCGAACTGCCGTTCCGGTACGACGTCGAAATCGCGCTGGTGATCGCCGAGGCGCTCAACGCGCTGCCCATCCCCGACTTCCTGCTGCGGATCAACAACCGCAAGCTGGCCGAGGGCTTCTACACCGGGATCGGCCTCACGGACACCGCAGGCGTCCTGCGCAGCATCGACAAACTCGAGAAGGTCGGGCCGGCGAAGGTGGCCGAGTTGCTCAAAGAGGAACTCGGCGCCACCGACGATCAGGCGCAGGCTGCCCTGAAGCTCGCAGGCATCCGCACCACGGACACGTCCTTTGTGGAGCAGGTCCGGGCGCTCGGCGTCACCAACGAGCTGTTGGAGGAAGGCCTGAACGAGCTGGAGCAGGTCATTGCGGCCGCCGTCCAGCACGCGCCGGGACGGGTCGTCGCCGATCTCAGCATCGCCCGCGGCCTCGATTACTACACCGGCACCGTGGTGGAAACCGTCCTGGTGGGGCACGAGCAGCTGGGCTCGATCTGCTCCGGCGGCCGCTACGACGCCCTGGCGAGCAAGGGCAACCGCAAGTTCCCCGGCGTCGGCCTCTCGATCGGCGTGACCCGACTGGTGTCGCGGATCCTGAGCCAGGACCTGGCCAAGGCCACGCGCTCCGTGCCGACCGCCGTGCTGGTGACGCTCAACAACGACGACAGCTGGGCCGCGGCGCAGGATGTCGCCGCGCAGCTGCGCAGCCGGGGCATCGCCACAGAGGTCGCCGCGAAGGCCGAGAAGTTCGGCAAGCAGATCAAGTTCGCCGACCGTCGCGGCATTCCGTTTGTCTGGTTCACCGACGACGACGGCAAGCACCAGGTCAAAGACATCCGCACGGGCGAGCAGTACGACGCCGACCCGGACTCGTGGACGCCCGCCGAGGAGGACCTGCACGTGCGAGTCATCGCCGCGAGCTAGGTCTTCCGGGCAGGCCCCTCAATGTCCCGCGTCCTGCGCACCAGCAGGACGAGGAACCTCCCGGCCACCCCTGCCGCCAGCACCGCCGCCATGAACAGCACGGAGGCCGGCGGCAGGGTGACGGCCAGGACCAGGCAGCCGAGGAAGCCCAGCACATTGAGCCAGCGCGGCGCATGCCAGGGGCGGCCGGCCAGCGTGAAAGCCGCGGCGTTCGTCACCGCGTAATAGACCAGCACACCGAAGCTGGAAAATCCGACCACGGTCATCACGTCGGTGCTCAGCAGCAGGACCACGACGGCGGCCGCGACGGCCAGTTCCGCCGTGAAGGGGACGCTGCGGGCGCGGCCCACCCTGGCCAGCGGGGCGGGCAGGTCCCGTTCCCGCGCCATCGCCAACGTGGTCCTGCCGACCCCGGTGATCAGGGCCAGCAGCGCGCCAAGGCAGGCCGCCGCCGCTCCGGCCTGGACGAACGGGACGCCGGCGCCGAGGCGGGAGACCCCCACCGCGTCCAGCAGCGGCGCCGTCGAACCCGCCAGCTGCTGCGGCGGCAGGTGCCATTGCAGCAGGGCCGCCAGGCCAAGGTAGATCACGAAGGCCCCGGCCAGTGCGGCCAGGATGGCCCGCGGGATGGTACGGGCGGGGTCCTTGACCTCCTCGCCGAGAGTCGCGATCCGCGCATAGCCCGCGAAGGCGAAGAACATCAGCCCCGCCGCGGGAAGGACGCCCCAGCCGCCGGAGGGCGGCGCGGGATAGGCCGGCGCCGCCGACACCGCGGGGGCGCCCGCCGGGTGCGGACCCAGCACGGCGGCCACGGCGACGAAGACGAGCGTGGCCAACACGACGGCCAGCAGGATCCTGGTCAGCAGTGCGGTCCGCGTGATGCCGAGCAGATTAACTCCCGTGAGAACGACGACGCCGGCGACCGCCAGCGGCGTGGCATAGGCCGGCGCCACGTAGTGCCCGAACGTCAGCGCCATCGCCGCGCAGGACGCCGTCTTGCCCGTAATGAAACCCCAGCCCGCAATGAAGCCCGGCCACTGGCCGAGCTGCCGGCGCCCGTACACATAAGTGCCCCCGCTGTCGGGGAACCGTGCCGCCAGCTGCGCCGACGCGACGGCATTGCAGTAGGCGATGACGCCGGCCACGGCCACGGCGAGTGTCAGCAGCGGCCCGGCCAGGGCTGCGGCGGGGGAGAACACGACGAACACGCCGGCGCCCAGCATCGAACCCAGGCCGATTGCCGTGGAATCGAACACGCCGAGGCGGCGCTGCAGCCGCTGCTGTGGCCGCCGCGGGCCGGGGCGGCCGCCGGGCTGATCGCGGGGCTCACCCGAAGGCTGGTCACCGGGCTGCGTTCCGTTGTGCCGGGTTGCCATGGCAAAAGGGGCCTTTCCAACGGGTAAACTCGAACGGGATCGTTCCCGTAGCGATCCTATTAGAACGTCATTGTTTTGATACCGCTTTTGATTTTCCCTCTGTCTTCTTCAGAAAGGCGTGCTGTGCTGCGCACACATGACCTCGGATCACTTCGCTCCGAGCACATTGGACAAACCGTAACCCTCGCCGGCTGGGTCGGCCGGCGTCGTGACCACGGTGGTGTCGCATTCGTCGACCTGCGCGACGCGTCCGGCGTCGCCCAGGTTGTGGTCCGCGAAGAAGAGGTCTTCCACGGACTGCGCAACGAGTATGTGCTGCAGATCGTCGGCACCGTCTCCCAGCGCCCCGAGGGCAACGAGAACCCGGCGCTTCCCACCGGCGAGATCGAGGTCATGGCCGAGAAGGTCACGATCCTCAACACCTCGGATCCGCTGCCGTTCCAGATCGACGAACACGTTGAGGTGGGCGAGGAAGCACGCCTGAAGCACCGCTACCTGGACCTGCGCCGCCCCGGCCCCGCCCGTAACCTGCGCCTGCGTTCGGAAGCTAACCGGGTGGCCCGCGAGCTGCTCCACCAGGACGGCTACGTGGAGATCGAAACCCCCACGCTGACCCGTTCGACGCCGGAAGGCGCCCGCGACTTTGTGGTTCCCGCCCGCCTGGCGCCCGGTTCCTGGTACGCGCTGCCGCAGTCCCCGCAGCTGTTCAAGCAGCTCCTTCAGGTGGGCGGCTTCGAAAAGTACTACCAGATCGCCCGTTGCTACCGCGATGAAGATTTCCGTGCGGACCGTCAGCCGGAATTCACCCAGCTGGACATCGAAGCCAGCTTCGTGGAACAGGACGACATCATCCGTCTGGGCGAGAACATCGTCAAGGCCCTGTGGAAGCTGATCGACGTCGAGATCCCGACACCGATCCAGCGCATCACCTACCACGACGCCATGGCCCGCTACGGCTCGGACAAGCCGGACCTGCGCTTCGGCCAGGAGCTCACCGAGCTGACCGAATTCTTCAAGGACACCAACTTCGGTGTCTTCAAGGCGCCCTACGTCGGCGCCGTCGTCATGCCCGGCGGCGCCTCCCAGGCCCGCCGGGCCCTCGACGCCTGGCAGGAGTGGGCCAAGCAGCGCGGCGCCAAGGGCCTGGCGTACGTCCTGTACAAGGAGGACGGCGAGCTCGCCGGTCCCGTCGCCAAGAACCTCACCGAGACCGAGCGTGCGGGCCTCGCCGACGCCGTCGGCGCCAAGCCCGGTGACTGCATCTTCTTCGCAGCCGGCGAGAAGACCCCGTCCCGCGCGCTCCTCGGCGCTGCCCGCGTCGAGATCGGCCACCGCACCGGGCTCATCAACCCCACGGACTGGGCCTTCTGCTGGGTCGTGGACGCGCCGATGTTCGAGCCGGCCGCCGCGGCGGTCGCCTCCGGCGACGTCGCCGTCGGCGCCGGCAAGTGGACCGCCGTCCACCACGCGTTCACCTCGCCCAAGCCCGAGTTCATGGACTCCTTCGACGCCGATCCCGAGTCGGCGCTGTCCTACGCCTACGACATCGTCTGCAACGGCAACGAAATTGGCGGCGGCTCGATCCGTATCCACGAGCGCGACGTCCAGGAACGCGTCTTCGAGCTCATGGGCCTGGACAAGGAAGACGCCCAGACCAAGTTTGGCTTCCTGCTGGAGGGCTTCAAGTTCGGTGCCCCTCCGCACGGCGGCATCGCGTTCGGCTGGGACCGCGTGGTTGCCCTGCTGGCCGGCGTGGAGTCCATCCGCGACGTCATCGCGTTCCCGAAGTCCGGCGGCGGGTTCGACCCGCTGACCCAGGCTCCCGCTCCCATCACGGCGCAGCAGCGCAAGGAAGCCGGCGTCGACTTCAAGCCGCAGCCCAAGAAGCCTGAGGACGGCAAGGACTAGCCTGTGAGCTTCAGACGGCAGGGGCTCCCCGGGCAACCGGGGAGCCCCTGCCGTCTGTCATTAGTTACCCGAAAATTGCCCGAATTCGTCCCCGACGGAGTAACTCGATGAACCTGCACCCGCACCCCGGAATGATTCCTGAGTCCCTCCCGGGGCTGGAGACGCTGGAGACGCTGGTGGATTCAGCGTGGCCTGCCGCGGAGCGCGTGGAATCCGGAGGGTGGGTGCTGCGGGCGGCGTCCGGGGTGACCCAGCGGGCGAACTCGGTCTGGCCGAGGGATCCCGGCGAGGATCCGCACCTTCAGTTCGCCGCAGTCCGCGAAGCCCGGCTTTGGTACCGCAGCCGGCGGCTTCCGCTCATCTTCCAAATTTTTGACGACCCACGCCACGCAGCGCTCAACGCGGTGCTCGACGCCGAAGGGTTCACCCGGCAGTCCGAAACCCTGGTGCTGGTCCATGTTCCCGGCGCGGAGTCCGGGCCGGAGTCCCGCGCGGACTCCGGCGGCCCCGAACCTGCCGTGGAAATTTCGGCCGGGCCGTCGGCGGAATGGCTGGAGCTGTGGTGGAGCGTCGACGGCCGCGGGGGAGCGGACGAGCTCGCCGTGGCCCGCCGCATTCTCGAAGGGTGCCCCTCGCTGTACGCCCTCGTGCGGGACGACGGCGGCGCGCCGGCCGCCGTCGCACGCCTCGCCTTGCCCAACGCCGGCCCGTCCGGGCCCGCGTTGGGCGGGCTGTACTGCGTGGCAACGCGTCCGGATGCACGCCGCCGGGGCTATGGCGGCCGGGTGGTCCGGGCGTTGCTGGACGAGGGCGGGGCCTGCGGCCTCGCGGGATACTGGCTGCTGGTCATGGCCTCCAACGCCGGTGGCCGTGAGCTGTATGCCCGCGCCGGCTTCCGCGAAGCCTGCCGCTATCTCTACCGTCAGGACAGGCCCAAGCGGCACTTGACCGGCTGCTAAGGGTTCCGGCTCCCGCCGTTCTGGTCGCTCCGGGTTCGCGGGAGTGTCCCTCGGTCAATGCCCACCCACGAGGACAGCCCATGTCGCTATTTCTGTCGGTGGCTCCTGAGATGATCAGAGTGTGGAGGGCAGGACAGCGTTCAGTGCGGAGATGTTGAGTGCGGAGAGCGTGGCGGCCGTGGAAGCCGTCGTCGCGTCTGTTGCCGTGCTTGCTGCGTTGGGTGGCGCCGGCGCTGACCGATCCAATGCGCCTGCTGCGGACCTGCTGAGAGCCGGCGATCCTACTAGCGCCACAGACCTGGCTGGCGCCGGCACTGACCGATCCGATCCGCCGGTCGTCGATTCTTTGCCGGACGGCGATCCGTTGCGGCGGTTGGCGGACGGTTGCCTGGACGGACTCGCCGAGGTCGCCCGGCTGGAGGCCCGGACCGCGGCGCTGAAGGTCCGGCTGGCCGCCGACTACGTCCAGGCAACCAGGGCCTTGGCCCCACCGGCACCGTCCCCGCGGGACCGTGCCGTACAGGAGATGGCCCTGGTCGCCGAGGTCGGCTGTGTCCTGACCGTCAGCGAACGCGCCGCCGCGGCCCTCCTCGCCGACTCCCGGGCGCTGATGTCGGAGCTGCCGCTGACCCTGGCCGCGCTGCAGGCCGGCACGGTCTCCTGGGCCCACGCCCGGATCCTCGTGCAGGAAACCGCCGGCCTGGACCGGGCCGGTACGGCCGGGCTCGAGGCGCACTTCCTGGACCCCGACGCGCCGAACCCGGCCCGCGGCTGCCCGGCCGGGGAGCTCGTGGCGTCCCGGTTCCGGGTCAAGGCACGTACCTGGCGTGAACGCCACCACCGGGCCGGCATCGAGGAACGCCACGCCACGTCCGCCGCGGACCGGCGGATCGAGTACACCCCGGACCGGGACGGCATGGCCTGGCTCTCGGCCTATTTCCCGGCCGACACCGCCGCCGGGATCTGGGAACGGGCCACCGCCGCCGCCCGCGCCCTGCAGGGCCCGGACGAGCCCCGGACTCTCACCCAGCTCCG